>NZ_CP054475.1:1846754-2164068 GCF_025345565.1 Thalassolituus hydrocarboniclasticus
GGTACCGGCGAAACCTTCGATTGGGCGCTGGTACCTGATCAGCAAACCAAACCAATTATTCTTGCCGGTGGTCTGACCCCCGAAAACGTTGGCCTTGCGATCCGTCAGGTGGCTCCCTTTGCTGTGGATGTCAGTGGTGGGGTCGAGGCGGCCAAGGGTGTGAAAGATCACGGCAAAATGACAGCATTTGTTAATGAGGTGTACTGTGTCGACCAACAATCCTTTTGATCTCGACCTGCCCGATGCGCGTGGCCATTTTGGTATTCATGGCGGCCGCTTTGTTTCTGAAACCCTGAGCGCTGCGCTCGATGAGCTGGAAACAACCTATAAAAAACTGCGTGACGATGCCGATTTTCAGGCTGCTTTCGATAAAGACCTGGCCCATTATGTTGGCCGTCCGTCGCCGCTGTATCTGGCCGAGCGTCTGACCGCCCATTGTGGTGGCGCACAGATTTATCTGAAGCGTGAAGACCTGAACCATACCGGTGCGCACAAGATCAACAACACCATTGGTCAGGCGTTACTGGCCAAGTTTATGGGTAAAAAGAAAGTCATCGCCGAGACCGGTGCCGGTCAGCACGGCGTGGCTTCAGCTACCGTTGCGGCACGTTTTGGCCTTGAGTGTAAAGTCTTTATGGGCTCGACCGACGTTGAGCGGCAGAAGCTGAATGTATACCGCATGAAGCTCTTAGGCGCCGAAGTTGAAGCGGTTGAATCCGGCACTAAAACCCTGAAAGACGCCATGAACGAAGCCATGCGCCACTGGGTAACCAACGTTGATGATACTTTCTACATCATCGGTACCGCGGCGGGTCCGCACCCGTACCCGATGCTGGTGCGTGATTTCCAGAGCGTGATCGGCCGCGAAGTGCAGCGCCAGAGTGTTGAGCAGTTCGGCCGTCAGCCGGATGCGCTGGTTGCCTGCGTTGGCGGTGGTTCGAATGCGATTGGTCTGTTCCACCCTTACATCAAGCATCCTGAAGTGGCTATGTACGGTGTTGAAGCCGGTGGTCTGGGTCTGGATGGTGACGATCACGCGGCGCCGCTGAGCAAAGGCCGTCCGGGTGTGCTGCACGGTAACCGTACTTATCTGATGGAAGATGAGAATGGCCAGATTATGGGCACGCATTCCATTTCTGCCGGTCTGGATTATCCGGGTGTGGGGCCTGAGCACAGCTGGTTGAAAGATGTCGGTCGCGCCCAGTATGTAGCGGCAACCGATGATGAGGCGCTGGATGCCTTCCATAAGCTGACTCAGCTGGAAGGTATTATGCCGGCACTGGAGTCTTCCCATGCGGTGGCTTATGCGATGAAGCTGGCGGCGACCATGAAGCCGGATCAGGTGATTGTTGTGAACCTCTCCGGTCGTGGTGATAAAGATATTCATACGATTGCCACTTTGGATGGAGTCACCGCTTAAGCCGCTCGGTGCTATTGCGCTCGAAGCTACGGCGTTAAGAAACAGCTCAAGATGCTCATGTAGGAGATCTACACTCCGCTCTTTCGCTGTTTCTTGCCTTGTATCTTCATCGCTCATAACGCCCCGTGCCTCTGGGGTGCAGTAGCCAGAAGACCAAGCAAAAACAATTTTATCGCTCAGCGGAGATGTCCGCTGAGGTTAAACAGAATTCAGGAGACTGAGATGTCCCGTATTAAAAATGCATTTGCCAGCCTGGAAGCTCAGGGTAAAAAAGCGCTGATTCCCTACATTACCGCTGGCGACCCACAGAAAGACGCAACCGTACCTATGATGCACGCACTGGTTAACGCCGGTGCCGATATTATTGAACTGGGCGTGCCGTTTTCCGATCCGATGGCGGATGGCCCGACCATTCAGCTGGCCTGTGAGCGCGCGCTGGCGCACAACACCTCGTTGCACGATGTGCTGGCGATGGTAGCGGAATTCCGTACAACCAACAGCAGCACCCCCGTTGTGCTGATGGGCTATCTGAATCCGGTTGAGCGCATGGGCTATGAAGCCTTTGCTGTCGCTGCGGTTGAAGCCGGTGTTGATGGTGTATTGATGGTTGATCTGCCTCCGGAAGAAGCCGTAGATGTTGAAGGATTCTTCAAATCCCGTGATCTCGACATGATTTACCTGATCGCGCCGACCACCAAAGACGAGCGTATTGAGCGTATCGGCCATGCCGGCAGCGGCTATGTCTATTACGTATCGCTGAAAGGCGTAACCGGTTCCAAAGCGCTGGATGTCGATGACGTTGCGCGCAATCTGGAACGTATCCGCAAGCATGTTTCTATCCCGGTTGGTGTCGGCTTTGGTATCAATACCGGCGAAACCGCAGCGGCCGTCAGTAAGGTGTGTGATGGGGTGATTGTCGGTTCTGCCATCGTTAACCTGATCGCAGCTAACGCTGATAATGCCAAAGCGGCGCAGGATGCGGTATCTGCTCTGGTTGGCAGCATGCGCACGGCACTGGATGCCTGAACGCATGAGCTTTGATGTTCAGACGGCCGGCCTTGAGCAGTGGTTGCAGCGACTGGAATCCATGCACCCGAGCGAGATCGATCTGGGTCTTGCGCGGGTGAAAGCGGTGGGCGAACGGCTTGGCTGTCTGCGCCCGGCGCCGCTGGTGATTCTGGTTGGCGGCACCAATGGTAAAGGCACGACCTCGGCATTGCTGGCCGCTTTACTGCGCGAGCAGGGGCTGAATGTCGGGGTTTATTCATCGCCGCATATCCGCCGTTATAACGAGCGCGTAATACTCAATGGCGCAGAAGTGTCGGATGACGATCTCTGTGCAAGTTTCCGCGCGGTTGAGGCAGAGCGTGGTGATACCAGTCTGACCTATTTTGAGTTTGGTACCCTGGCTGCGCTCAACTGGTTTCAGCAACAGCAGGTGGATGCCTGTGTGCTGGAGATCGGTCTGGGCGGGCGCCTGGACGCGGTGAATATCGTTGAGCCGGATATTTCCGTGGTAACCAGTGTTGGTCTTGATCATCAGGCCTGGCTGGGCGATACGCTGGAACAGATTGCTTACGAAAAAGTCTCCATTGCCCGGCCCGGGCAAACGCTGGTGTGTGGTCAGCCACAGCCGCCTGCAACGGCGAAAGAAACCGCTGATGCTATTGGTGCACAGTGGCTGTGCCGTGACGAAGATTTCTTTATCGGGCGCTCTGAGCAAGGATTGGAGCTGCGTTTTGTGCAGAATGGTGAGTTGCATAGCTGGCAGCTGCCTGCTGCGCATATTCCTTATCATAATGTTGCGACGGCGGTGCAGGCTCTGGCGGTGCTGGGGCGACTTCCGGAGCAAACTGTCGTTGCCCGCGTGGTTGGTAATTTACAGGTTGCCGGCCGTTTGCAGCACTATGTGCGCCAGAAGGCGGAACAGCGTTTGCAGCTGACGCTGGATGTTGCCCATAACGAGCAGGCTGCGGCTTATATTGGTGCGCAGTTGCAGCAGGTGGATGGCATTGTGCTGGGGATGCTGGGCGATAAGCCGGTTAATGAAGTGATTCAGGCTCTGCCGGCCAGTGAACACTGGTATCTGGCCGGACTCGAAGGGCCGCGGGCGCTGAGTTCGGAGCAGTTGCTGGAACGTGCGCAGGCATTAACGGCTAAAGCGGCTTACTGTTTTGACTCGGTCGCCGCGGCACTGAATGTACTGCCGGCCAGTGGTCACTGGCTGGTGTGCGGTTCTTTTTATACGGTAGAGGCCGCGCTGGAGTGGATGCAGCAACAGGAGGCAGAAGGGAAGGGGCAATGGAACAACATCTGAAAAAACGCATTCTCGGTGCTTTTGTTACGGTGGTCGCGGTAGCCATTGCCTTGCCGATTGTGCTGGACGGCTCGCGCAGTCAGCTGGCCTTGCAGAGCGATATTCCGCCGATGCCGGATATGCCGGAATGGTCCCGTGTTGAAGATGAGCGCCGGGTCCGCATTGAGCTGGAGCAGCTGGCTTCTGGCGAAGCCGCTGCGCAGATAGCTGTGCCGGAAACGGACGTGGTTGAACAGAACGACCCGGCCCCTCCGCGTGGACAAAGTGACCGTACCGAACTCGACAGCAACCAGTTGCCCTATGCCTGGACGCTGCAGTTAGGGGCTTTCTCGGAGCAGAAAAATGCCTTTGCTCTGCGTGATCAGCTGCGTGCCAAAGGCTACAAGGCGTATACCCAGGAATTTACCGGCGATAAGCTGACCCGGGTTTATGTTGGGCCAGAGCTGCAGCGCAGCCAGATTGAAAGCCTGCAGAAACAGCTGCGTAAGGAGCTGAAGCAGCAGGATATTCATATCAAACGCTACCGTGCGGAGTCCTGAGTGAGCCTTATCCGGGGCGCTGTTGTCTGTGAATATTGAGCGCAGCAAGTGCCCGGTTTCGTCGCCTCAGGCCAAGTACTGCTTTCCTAAGCGAGCCGCTTTGGTATACTGCGCGCTTTCCAATTTCCAGCTCCGGGGCGATCAATGGCGGTAATTGATTGGGTGATACTTGCCGTTCTGGCGGTATCGAGTCTGATCAGTCTGAAACGTGGCTTCGTCAAAGAAGCTTTGTCTCTGGCCAGCTGGATAGCAGCGTTTATTATTGCCCGTCTGTTCAGCGGCAACCTCGCAACCTTATTAGCCGGTGTGGTGGAAACCAACTCGGTACGCTGGATTCTTGCCTTTGTAATTTTATTCGCCGGTACGGTCACCATCGGTGCCATGGTTAACCACTTATTGGTTGAAATGGTGCGTATGACCGGACTGGGCGGTACCGACCGTGTGTTCGGTATGGTATTCGGTCTGATCCGTGGCCTGGTGGTGCTGGTTGCCATTGTCTATGGTCTGCAGTTTACGTTAGTGCCCCAGGATGCCTGGTGGCAGGACTCAATCTTTATCCCTCATCTGACCACGCTGGCGGACTGGGCGCGCAAAACGCTGCCGGGCGCTGCTGATCAGGTGATGTCTCTTACCAATTAGTTTTTTAGTTTCTGCTGAGGTTATACGCGCATGTGCGGAATTGTGGGGATCGTTGCCAAAACCCATGTTAATCAGGCCATCTATGATGCCCTGACGGTGTTGCAACATCGCGGCCAGGACGCTGCCGGTATTGTTACCAGCTTTGAAAATAAGCTGTTTCTGCGTAAGGATAACGGTCTGGTCAGTGACGTGTTCCGTACCCGACACATGCAGCGCCTGACCGGCAATATGGGTATCGGCCATGTGCGTTATCCGACCGCCGGCAGCTCCAGCTCAGCGGAAGCCCAGCCTTTTTATGTGAACTCGCCTTATGGCATCACTCTGGCGCATAACGGTAACCTGACCAATACCGAACAGCTGGCGGAAGATATTTACCGCGAAGATCTGCGTCATATCAACACCACCTCCGACTCAGAGGTGTTGCTCAATATTTTTGCCCATGAACTGCAGGAACAGAAACAACTGCAGCCTTCGCCGGAAGTGATTTTCAAAGCCGTTAAGAACGTACACCGCCGTATCCGTGGTGGTTATGCGGTGGTGGCGATGATCAGCGGTTACGGCATTGTTGCTTTCCGTGATCCGAACGGTATTCGTCCGGCGATCTTTGGTCGCCGTGACACCGAACAGGGACCGGAATATATGGTGGCCTCTGAATCGGTAGCACTGGATGCGCTGGGCTTTAAACTTGAGCGCGATATTGCTCCGGGCGAAGCCATTGTTATTACCGAAGAAGGCGAGCTGTTTACCCAACAGTGTGCAGAAAATACTTCTTTAACGCCGTGCATTTTTGAACACGTTTATTTTGCCCGTCCGGACTCCATCATCGATGGTATTGCCGTGTATAAAGCGCGTTTGCGTATGGGTGAAAAACTGGCGGAAAAAATCATGCGTGAACATCCTGAGCATGATATTGATGTGGTTATTCCTATTCCGGATACCAGCCGTTCTTCGGCACTGGAACTGGCCAACAAGCTGGGCGTGAAATACCGCGAAGGCTTTATGAAAAACCGCTACATCGGCCGCACCTTTATTATGCCGGGTCAGCAACAGCGTAAAAAATCGGTTAAACAAAAACTGAACGCGCTGGATCTGGAATTCCGCGGTAAAAATGTTCTGCTGGTTGATGATTCTATTGTGCGCGGTACCACCTGCGAACAGATTATTGAAATGGCACGTGAAGCCGGCGCTAATAAAGTGTACTTCGCCTCGGCGGCACCTGCTGTGCGTTATCCGAACGTTTACGGCATCGACATGCCGGCGAAAGAAGAATTTATTGCCCATGGCCGCAGCACCGATGAAATTGCCAAAGAAATCGGCGCCGACTGGCTGGTGTATCAGGATCTCGACGATCTGATCAGTGCCTGTCTGGAAGGCAGTAAAACCGAAGCGCGCTCATTCGACTGTTCGGTCTTTACCGGTGAATATGTGACCGGCGATATCAACGAAGCCTACTTTGATCGTCTGTCGCAACTGCGCAACGATGCCAGCAAAGGCAAACGTGCAGCGGTAGAAAATGTTGCCATTGATCTGCACAACGAAGCTGAGTCCTGAGACTGAAATCTGAGCACAGGTACGCTATGAACGATTTTTCGCAATTTAATGACCGTTACCAGTCGGATCTCGACGGTTGTGCCTTTGAGACGCTGGCGGTGCGGGCAGGTCAGGTACGCAGCGCGGAATGTGAACACTCGGAAGCCATTTTTCCGACCAGCAGTTACGTGTTTAATTCTGCTGCTGAAGCCGCTGCACGTTTTGGTGGTGAGTCCGCGGGTAATGTGTATTCACGCTATACCAATCCTACGGTCCGTACCTTTGAAGACCGTCTGGCGGCACTGGAAGGCGGTGAGGCCTGTGCGGCAACCTCTTCTGGAATGGCGGCTATTTATGCGGTGGCGATCGCCCACCTGAAAGCCGGTGACCACGTATTGTGTTCGGCCAGTGTGTTCGGCAGCACCATTATGCTGTTCGAAAAATTCCTGCGTAAATTTAATGTGTCGATCGATTATGTCGACTTACTGGATCTGAATGACTGGAAAAATAAGACCCGGGAAAATACCCGTTTATTTTTTCTGGAATCACCGTCCAACCCATTAAATGACGTGGCGGATCTGGAGGGCATTGCTGCAGTCGCCAAAGCGGCTAACGCTTTATTTGTTGTAGATAACTGCTTCTGTACTCCGGCGTTGCAAAAACCCTTGCTGTGGGGTGCCGATCTTGTGGTGCATTCTGCGACCAAATACATCGATGGGCAGGGACGTTGTATTGGTGGCGCGGTTGTTGGTTCTACAGAACTGATTGAACCTGTTATTGGCGTGCTGCGTTCAGCAGGTCCGACCATGAGCCCGTTTAATGCCTGGGTGTTTACCAAAGGTCTGGAAACATTGTCGCTGCGTATGAAAGCGCACAGTGAAAATGCATTGCAGCTGGCGCAGTGGCTGCAGCAGCATCCGAAAGTAAAAACTGTCAATTATTGCGGTCTGGATAATCATCCTGGCCATGCTCTGGCGAAAAAACAGCAGAGCGGTTTTGGCGGAGTTTTATCTTTTGAGGTAATTGGTGGTCGTGAAGAAGCCTGGAAGGTGGTGGATGCCACCCGTATGATTTCTATTACCGCCAATCTTGGCGACGTAAAAACCACCATTACTCATCCGGGCACCACCACGCATGGCCGTCTGAGTGAAGACGAGCGGCAGAAGGCCGGTATTTCTCAGGCGTTGCTGCGCGTTGCTGTGGGGTTGGAGAATATCGACGATATTCAGCGTGATCTGGCCCGCGGTCTGGACGCACTGTAAGACATTACTGACTCAGGCTATAAAAACGGGAATTGCGCAGGTAATTCCCGTTTTTTTATGCCTGTTCCTGCGCTTGTTTCTGACCATTCTTTACGCGTAATTCTGTGCTTCTTTCCTCAGCCTGAGTGTCTGCCCATTTCCCTGCAACCCTGAGTCACTTATGCTTGAGGTTTACGACGGGCAGTAACGGGAAACACTATGACCACTCCGATTCAACGTGCGCTTGAGCAACTCGGCGCAGTTATTCTGGGCAAAGAAGAGCAACTTAAACTGGCTCTGAGCTGTCTGTTGGCCCGTGGTCATCTGCTGATTGAAGACTTACCCGGCATGGGCAAAACCACTTTGTCCCATGCGCTGGCCGGAGTGCTGGGTCTGCAATATAACCGCATTCAGTTCACCTCCGATTTATTACCGGCGGATATTCTCGGCGTCAGTATTTTTGAACGTGAAAGCGGTTCGGATGTCGGCCGCTTCCGTTTTCATCCGGGGCCGGTATTTACCCAGTTATTGCTGGCCGATGAAATTAACCGCGCAACGCCTAAGGCACAGAGCGCGTTGCTTGAAGCGATGGAAGAAGGGCAGGTAACAGTGGAAGGGGAAACCCGGCCACTGCCAATGCCGTTTTTCGTCATTGCCACGCAAAACCCGGTGTCTCAGTCGGGGACTTTCCCGTTGCCGGAATCTCAGCTCGACCGTTTTTTAATGCGTATTCAGCTGGGCTATCCCAATGAGAAGGCTGAACGCGAGTTGCTGGAAGGCCGCGACCGCCGCACCATGGCCAGCAACCTCAAACCACTTTTAACCACACAGGAATTGGCGCAGCTGCAGCAGCAGGTAAACAGTGTGCAGGCCTCGGCCAGCGTGCTGGATTATGTGCAGCGCATTATTGCCTTTACCCGCTACGAAGGTGGCTATCAGTACGGTTTGTCACCGCGCGGTGCGCTGGCGTTGTTGCGCAGTGCCAAGGCCTGGGCTTTGGTGGATGGTAACCGTCAGCACTTGCTGCCGGAGGATATTCAGGCGGTGCTGCCGGCGGTGGTTGATCATCGTCTGGCGGAAGCCGCTGATGGCGGCGCACACAGCGTATCGCAGCGTATTCTCAATACGGTGCCGGTTCTGGTATGACGTCGCTGGCCAGTCGCTGGCGCGCGCGCTGGAAACGCTGGCTCGACCGGCGTATTCCGCCAGCGCCTCAGGTAACGCTTAACCATAAATCCATTTTTATTCTGCCAACCCGCACCGGGCTGTTGTTCACACTGCTGCTGATTGTGCTGCTGGTGACGGCGATAAATTATCAGAACAGCCTGATTTACGGCCTGACCTTCTGGCTGTTCAGTGTATCGCTGGCGACAATGATGTTTACCTTCCGCAACCTGTCCGGGCTGACGCTGGCGGCCGGGCGGGCGTATCCCTGTTTTGCCGGTGATGTGATTGAGCTACCGCTGCGTCTGATCGCGGCTCCCAAGCGCTTTCATGAAGCCTTATTGCTGGGTTTTCCCGATAATCCTGCACAACTGACCGACGTTGATGCGGCCCAGACCCGTACTCTGGCGCTGAGTTTCCGCACTCATAAGCGTGGGCCGCTGCAGGCTGAGCGTTTGCGGCTGGATTCACGCTTCCCGCTGGGGCTGTTTAATACCTGGACCTGGATCAAACTCGACTTTAACGCGCTGGTGTACCCGAAACCGGAAACCGTCCCCTTTGTGTTTGCCGCCGGAGAGCAGGGCGATAAGCTGGTTGGGGCGCCATCCAGTGTGTCCGGTCAGCAGGATTTTCAGGGGCTGCGTAATTATCAGCCGGGCGATTCCATGCGCCAGATTGCCTGGAAACAGCTGGCCCGCGGCAAAGGTCTGGTGAGCAAAGATTTTGATCATGATGAAGGCGCCACCTGCTGGCTCGACTGGGATGTGCTGGCGCCGCAAAGCACGGAAGTGCGTTTGTCTCGTCTGTGTGGCTGGGTGTTACAGGCACACCAGCTGGGCTGGCGTTACGGTTTGCGCCTGCCGGGTAAGGAAATCGCCCCGGATCACAGTGACGGTCATCGTGACCGCTGTCTTGAAGCACTGGCACTCTATGGCTTTGGTGGAGGTGCACAATGAGCGCTGCCGGTCATCCGAATACCGATCTGCAGATTCCGCGCAGCGCCTTGTTGTGGTTGCTGGGCAGTAATCTGGCCGCTTTACTGCCGCACGGACAACACCTGCCACTGTGGATGTGGGGGCTGGCGTTGTTTGTTCTTACCTGGCGCGGGCTGACGCATCTGGGGCGCTTATCTTACCCGAACCGCTGGGCCAAAGTGGTGGCGGTGTTCGTGGCCTCGGCCGCGGTGGTGGTGGCGTTCGATAAATCCTTTTCGCTGGAAAGTGCCGCTGCCTTTCTGATTGCCGCCAGCCTGCTGAAGTTGCTGGAAATGCGTAACCGCCGCGATGGTTATGTGGTGGTTTTTTTAAGCTACTTTCTGCTCGGTACCGGCTTTCTCTTTGATCAGAGTTTGTTTTCCGGCCTGTATGGCATCATCACGGTCTGGCTGCTGACCAGCGCGCTGGTCGCTCTGCATCAGAACGGTTTCTCCCATGATGCGCAAAGTGTGCGCCGCAGCCGTCGCGCAGCAAAGCTGGCCGCCGCCATTCTGTTGGTGTCGCTGCCGCTGATGCTGGTGTTGTATCTGCTGTTTCCGCGTCTGGCACCGCTGTGGAGCATGGCGCTGCAGTCGGGTAAGGCAAAAACCGGATTGTCGGCCGAAATGGCGCCGGGTGATATTGCCGATCTCAGCCAGTCCGATGAGCTGGTGTTTCGTGTGTCGTTCAGCGATGGCCGGGTACCGCCCCGGGATCAGCTTTACTGGCGCGCACTGGTTCTGGATGACTACGATGGCCGGCGCTGGCAGACCAGCGGCGTTACCTCTGAAGCTCAGTGGTACCCGAACAGCTGGCAACCTCCCGCAGGTGCCGCAGGGCTGGTTCGCTATGAAATTATTCAGGAGGCAACCAGTCAGAAGTGGTTGTTTGCCCTGCGGGGGGTAGCCGCGCAGGAAGAGCGCATTGGCATGACCCTCGATGACCGCCTGGTCGTACGCCGGCCGTTACACGAGCGTAAACGTTATCAGGCTCTGTCCTGGCCTTCGGTCAGCATCAGTGAAGAGGGGCTGGTTCCGCTTGAGCAGCGACAGAACCTGTTGTTACCGCGAGGCCGTAATCCGCAGACGCTGGCCTGGGCGCAGCAGCGTCGTGCAGAGGCGGCTGATGATGCAGCCTACATCAATGGCGTGTTGCGTCATTTCCGCGAGCAGGACTTTCATTACACCCTGAAACCACCGCTGATGGGCAGCGAAGAAATTGACGACTTTCTGTTTAATCAGCGTCGCGGTTTCTGTGCTCATTATGCTGGTGCGCTTGTATTCCTGGCTCGTGCCGCAGGGATTCCGGCGCGGGTGGTGTCCGGCTATCAGGGCGGTGAGTGGAATGCTGCCGATGGTTATTTAACCGTGCGTCAGTACGATGCCCATGCCTGGACGGAAGTCTGGCTCCGTGGGCAGGGCTGGGTGCGGGTTGATCCGACCGCGGCGGTTGCGCCACAGCGTATCGAGTTCGGTCTGGAGCGCGCGGTCGCTGAAGAGGGAACCTTTCTGCAGGATAATCTGCTGTCACCGCATCGCTTTAAGGGCGTCAGCTGGCTGAATCAGCTGCGTATGGAAATGGACAGCCTGAATTATTACTGGCAATTGTGGGTGTTGTCTTATGACAGTAAGCGGCAGCAGGGCTTTCTGAACGGTGTGCTTGGGCTGGATGACTATCAGCAGGGCTTATACGTGTTGGGTGGTAGCTTTGGCGGCTTTTTCCTGCTGGCTTCGCTGGTTGTCTGGTGGCGTCAGCGCCCGGCGCCGGTTTCGCCTTTTATGCGCAGCTGGCAGCGTCTGCAGGACAAAGGACAAAAACTGGGGGTTGAGCCGCAGGCTGGAGAAACAGCAGGCAGTTATCTGCAGCGTCTTGAGCAGCACTGCCCGCAGCAGCAGAGCTTGCTGCGCTGGCTGGCCGCAGAGATTAACCGCAGTCTGTATCAGCCACAGACGGATAAACAGCAGATGCTGAAGCAACAGCGCAACCTGTTACGTGCTATTGCCAGAGTTCGCCGTCAGCTCAGTGCGGGTTAAATTGAGCGCCAGATGTTCAGTCAGGCGTTTCTGAAGCGGCGGCTTTTTGCAGCGGCCAGGCACAGAAGCAGCCATCACCCGCTACGTTAGCAAAAGGGCCGTAACCCTGTGCGCCCAGTTCGCGCACGATATTCGGGAAAAAGTCATCATTGGCGACGGTGCACAGCGCGCCGAAGCCATAAGCGCCAAAGTAACCCAGTTCACCCTGAGGGCTTAACAGGGCGAGCGCCGGACTGCTGGGCAGGGGCAGATCAAGGCCCTGGGGCTGGCGCATCACTTCCATACGGGTACCGTTCAGTTGGCGGAAATTCTGCAGTTGTTCATCGCTGGTACCCGGAGCAGCAATCACCACAATGCGCAGTTGGGCCGCGTTAAAGCGGCTGATCAGGCCATCAAAATGGCGCTGGCTGAGCTGGTTGCACAGACAATCGGGGTTCCAGAAATGCAGCAAAAGCACGGGTTCGTCTGTGCCCTGCGGGATCGCAGACGGTGGCAATTGCTGCAGTAACGGTTGCAGCATCTGGCTGACCTGACTGGCTTGCCAGAAGCGCGGGTCATCGCTGGCTGCGACAAAAGGGCGGACATTCTGCTGCTGAAACCACCACAAGCCGGCCAGGGTTGCCAATAACCAGACACTGACCAGCAGGGCCAGCCAGATATTCTTTGCTGAACTGGCTGGTGACGGCGTGCCAGCTGGATGTTTGTTGTTGGAAAGTGCAGGTTTGGTCATGGAATGCTTTCCGCTGCTGGTTGGGGTTGGCCGGGTCAGGGCGAGGCGAGTATACCTTATGATCGGCACATTTTGTGTGCCTGACTTATTGATTTATACCGTTATCTTTTTGATGTGCTCTGGTTATTAATCCGCAAAATTGTGCGGGCCGTATTTGTCGCTCACTGAATTATCGGCTGTGGCATTTACTCTCCAAAGCGTTAGGATACGCAGCTTTGCAGACACTTATGCGTTCACTATGACGGAACCCTCAGCGCCAGCTCTGGCAGAACCTCCCTGGATTGTATCGCTGACCGAAGAGCAGTTGACCGCACAGCTGGCCGCTGCCCGGGTTCCTGTGCTGCTCGATTTCTGGGCCAGCTGGTGTGCGCCTTGCCGGGCGATTCTGCCATTGCTGGAAAAGCTGGTGCTGGAGTTTAAGGGGCAGATACTGTTGTTCAAGGTCGATGCAGAACAGTCACCCGAGCTGCTGCAGCGCTTTGCGGTTAAAGGTTTGCCGGCGGTCTTGTTGCTGCAGAACGGCATTGAAGTTGATCGCTTTCAGCAGACGCTCACCGAATCGCAGATCCGCGCATTTATTCAGCCCTGGCTCAGGCAGCCAGCGCAGGAGAGTGCTCTGCTATCCGGCTGTCTGCAGCAGGCGGAGCGGGCCTTTGCTGCCGCTGATGCAGATCAGGCGGCATTCAGCCTGAATCAGGCCTGCCAGATTGCCTTTGCTGCACAGGGTGGTGTGGCGCTGATGCTGGCCGATATTCTGAATATCTTGCTGGAAGGACTTGGCTGCTTGCCGCGCTCAGAACGTGGCGCGTTGATTCAGCTGGCTGAAAGCTGGCTGGCCGCCGCCGATTTCAGTGTGTTGCGTGAACCGAAGCTGCAGCAGGCACAGGCCCGGCTGGCGTTACAACGCGAGCAGGGGCAGCAGTCGCTTGATGAGATTGATGCGCTGCGCCAGCAATTAACGCAACCAGAGGTGCAGCAGAGCTCGGCCGTTTTGGCGTTGGCCGGTGCTCTGGCAGCTGCAGGAGATTATCAGGCCGCTCTGGATGTGCTGCTGGATTTTTTACAGTCCCGTTGCCACGGCAAACCGCAGGCATCGACATCGCTTGCAGAGACCGCCGACTATCAGCAGGTGCAGGCACGGCTGATTGAACTGATTGATATCCTGCCGGATCGTGTACTGGCTAACCGCTATCGCCGCCGGCTGTTTGAATTGCCAGGGCTGTCGTTATAACCGACCCTGAACTACCCGGATGAAGAATCATGATGTCTTTTAAAGTGCTCGCCAGTGCTCTGGCGATGATCATTACTTTCAGCGCTTTTTTACCCTATATCCGCGGAATTCTGACCGGCGCGATTAAGGCCCATGTGTTTTCCTGGGTGATCTGGGGAATTACCACTCTGGTGGTTTTTTTCGCGCAACTGAGTGATAACGGCGGGGCGGGTGCCTGGGCGGTAGGGTTGTCGGCCTGCATCACATTGTTTATCGCCTGTCTGGCGTTTTTAAAACGGGGTGATCTGGCTATCACAAAACTGGATTGGTTATTTTTTATTGCGGCTTTATCGTCGCTGCCATTCTGGTATTTCAGTGATTCTGCATTAATGGCGGTTATTATTTTAACCTCGGTGGACTTACTGGGCTTTGGCCCGACACTGCGTAAAGCCTGGGCGCAGCCACAGTCAGAATCGCTCGGTTTTTTTGCCTTATTTTTATTACGTAATCTGTTGGTGGTTACAGCTCTGGAGCATTATTCCTGGATTACGCTGCTGTTTCCGCTGGCGGTGGCGCTGGCCTGCATTGCATTGATGCTGATTATTGTTCTGCGTCGCCGGCACTTAAGCCGGACGACGCCAATATCGTCCTGAAGAGATTAAAGACCGAGCTGACGGGCGGCCAGATCGCGCATAATTTCTTCCGAGCCGCCGCCGATGGCATTGACCCGCACTTCACGGTAAATGCGCTCGCTTTTACAACCGCGCATATAGCCGGCACCACCCAGAATCTGTAACGCTTCGCGGGCACAGAATTCCATCACCATGGTGGCCTGCACTTTTAATAAGGCAATGTCGGCAGGTTTGGCTTTGCCGTTCTGGATCTGCCAGGCACAGCTGTCCATATACGCCTGGGTTGCATTTACCTGGCGCACCATTTCGGCAAACTTGTGGCGGATAACCTGGTGCTTGCTCAATGGTTTACCGAAGGTTTTACGCTCCTTTGCCCAGGTGGCGGCTTCTTCGATACAGACTTTGGCGCTGGCTAAAGCACCGGCGGTTAATGCCAGACGTTCATTATTAAAATTATGCACGATCGGCATAAAACCCTGATTTTCGCCGCCGATTAAATTTTTTGCCGGGACGCGGACGTTATCAAAATACAGTGTGGCGGTATCGGAGCACCACCAACCCTGTTTTTTATTTAATGGCGTACGGCTGAAGCCGGCGGCATCAGCCGGCACCAGAATCATGGAAATGCCGCCCACACCTTCACCGCCGGTACGCACGGCAACGGTGTACCAGTCGGCGCGCATGCCACCGGTAATAAAGGTTTTGCTGCCGTTAATAATATAGTGGTCGCCGTCACGTACAGCACTGGTGCTGAGGTTGGCAACATCTGAACCGCCGCCGGGTTCGGTAATGGCCAGAGAAATGTGTTTTTCACCGCGCAATACCGGAGCAATGACCCTATCTTTTAAATAATCGCTGCCAAAGTGCACGACCGGTGGCAGGCCAATACCATGCACCATTAATGTGGCATAAATCCCTCCGGCACCGGTACGGCTGAGTTCTTCCACGGCAATAATGGTATGAAATATATCGGTGCCTTCGCTCAGACCACCGTATTGTTCCGGATAGCCTAATTGCAGCAGGCCCACATCGGCGGCTTTATCCCAAAGCGATTGTGGCAGGTCGCAGGCTTCTTCCCATTCGTCGACATTGGGCATGATTTCGCGTTCAACAAATTTACGCAGCTGGCTGCGCCATTCAGCGTGGTGTTCGTTGTAATACGGGCTGGCTAATCGCAGCGAGTCAAACGTCAGCATATGAGGTTCCTTCCGTTAGTCGTTATTTTTCAGCACATCGGGTAATTCATAGCGATGAAAACCGTTGAACGATTCGCTGTTGGTGGCGGGTTTATCCGGCAGCGGAATAATGGCCGGTGCCGAGCCCATCGATGATCCGCCATCAACGCGCAGACAGACACCGCTGATAAAATTGGCGCCTTCGCTTAATAAAAAACAGACAGCAGAACTGATTTCAGCTTCGGTGGCGATGCGCTTTAACGGTACGTGGTGGCGCAGGTTACGGATGGTTTTCTGCATTGCCGGGCTGTAGGTATCAAAGCCGCTGGAGGCAACCCAGCCAGGTGCGACGGCATTAACCCGTACGCCGCTTTTTCCCCATTCCCAGGCCGCGGTTTTGGTGATGTTTTCCACCCCCGCGCGGGCAGCCCCGGAATGCCCCATGCCCGGCATGCCATTGAGATTATCAGCGGTCATATTAACGATGGCGCCACCGTGCTTTTGCATCGACTGACGATAGACTTCGCGCATCATTAAAAACGTGCCGGTAAGGTTGGTATTCAGTACCGCTTCAAACCCTTTTTTATTAATAAATTCGAGCGGGGAGGGGAACTGGCCGCCGGCGTTATTAAACAGGCCGGCTATCGGACCGTGTTCAGTCACGATGGTGGCGATGGTGGCGGTTACGGCGTCTTCATCGCGGATATCCAGGCTGTAGCAACAGGCCTGGCCGCCATCTTCGAGAATTTCTCCCAATACCCTGTGCAATTTGTCTTCGTTGCGTCCGATAAGAACGACCTTTGCACCTAAAGACGCCAGTTCATGGGCCGTACAGCGGCCAATACCACTGCCGCCTCCGGAAACAATTAAGGTTTTGCCGGCAAAAATACCGGCGCGCAGCGTGGATTGATACGGCATAACGTGTCCCCGTGGTGTGCGTTGTAACGACCTGAGCAGTCAGTTGTTATGAAAATCAAGGTACCAAGCAAGCGCTTGGTTATCAACGGTCGGTTGGCGCCATTAGTTCTCTATTTATACCGTTATCTTTCTGTGTGATTGCACTCGGTACCGGTTTGAACGCGGCGAACTCTGCCTTTTTGATGTTTTTATACCGTTATCTATTCGACGTTAAATTCTGCATCCGACTGTTGTCTTCAGAATACAGGTTGTTCGGCTGAGTGGGGTTATCAGTGTCGGGCATCCGCTTCATAATGCGGGCTTTGATTCGGTATTCGGGGTGGAGTGATGCTAAAACGACCATTGGGCAACAGCGATTTACAGGTAACCAAGCTCTGTTTGGGTACCATGACCTGGGGTGAGCAGAACACAGAAGCGCAAGCGCATCAGCAAATGGATTATGCGCTGGAGCGTGGCATTAATTTCTTCGATACCGCTGAGATGTATCCGGTGCCGCCGAAGGGCGAAACCCAGGGCCGCACTGAGCAGTACATCGGCAGCTGGTTTGCTAAAAGCGGAAACCGCGACAAGGTGATTCTGGCCAGTAAAGTGGCAGGCCCGGGTGACTGGATGACCCATATCCGCAATGGTCCACAACTGACCCGTGCACATATTCGTGAAGCTGTAGAAAACAGCCTGCGACGTTTACAGACCGATTATATCGATCTCTATCAGCTGCACTGGCCGGCACGGCCAACCAATTTTTTTGGCAAGCTGGGCTACGAACATCAGGAGCTGGAAAGCACGCCGCTGGAAGAAACGCTGAGCGCGCTGCAGGAACTGATTAACGAAGGCAAAATCCGCCATTACGGTCTGTCGAACGAAACCGCCTGGGGCACAATGAAAGTGCTGCAGATTGCTGATCAGAATCAGTGGGCACGGCCTCTGAGCGTTCAGAATCCTTATAATCTGCTGAACCGCAGCTATGAAGTCGGTCTGGCGGAAGTCTCTCACCGTGAACAGGTTGGTTTATTAGCGTATTCGCCGCTGGCATTTGGTGTGCTCAGTGGTAAATACCTGAACGGCCAGTTGCCGCCTAAAGGCCGCATTACATTGTTTGAACGCTTCAGCCGTTACAAAGGTGAGCATGCGGAACAGGCGGTTCAGAAATACGTCGACCTGGCAGCGGATCTGGGAATCAGTCCAGTCACTATGGCGCTGGCCTTTGTTACTCAGCAGGGTTTTGTGACGTCGAATATTATTGGCGCAACCACTATGGAACAGTTGCGGGAAAATATTGATTCGGCGGATGTTGTATTAACGGCGGAGATACTTGAACGGATTAATGCTATTCATAAAGTGCATTCCAATCCTTGCCCATGATCCCGCTACTGTCCCATAGTTTTTAATCAGCACCGCAGCTGACAAAAACTGCATTTTTTAACATCAAGGCCTGTTGCCTCGCAGGGGAACTTTGTAGTGGTCAACTAATTCCGGACACGGTCTTAAGTAATTCTTCGGCTGCCGATGGGCTCAGCCCATTGTTAGCACTGTGTGGTCTGTAGCCGTTGTAGTAATGCATCAGATACCGGCCCACATCCATTTTTGCTTCCATCACCGAACGATACCCCTTATCCGGTATCCACTCGGTTTTCAGACTTCGGAATAAACGCTCCATCGGCGCATTATCCCAGCAGTTTCCGCGACGGCTCATACTCTGCTGCATCCTGTAACGCCACAGCTGTTGCCGATACTTCAGGCTTGTATATTGAGCGCCCTGATCGGAATGAAACATCACGCCGGATGGTTTTCCCCGTCGCTGATACGCATCATCCAAAGCCTTAGTGACCAGCCCTGTCTGCGCTTTATCAGAGATCGCCCAGCCCACCACTTTGCGGGCGTACAGATCCAGTACAACGGCCAGATAAATCCAGCGTCCACCGGCTCGTATAAAAGTGATGTCGCCACACCAGACCCGATTGGGTGCTGTCACGGTAAACCTACGGTTCAGACGATTAGGAATCGACAGATGCTCTGCCGTTGCTGGTTTATATTTATGTGCTCCGGGCTGTTTGCTGACTAAGCGCTGCTCTTTCATTAATCGGGCGACCAGATAGCGACTCACCTGGTTGCCATTTTCGTTCAGCTTGTCGCGAATTCCCCGGCTTCCAAGTGAACCACGGCTGATTTTAAAGACCTCAGCCACGTGAGCTTTAAGGCGTACCCGCTGGCTATTGATACGGCTTACTCTGTTGCGATAGGCGTAGTAACAAGAGCGGTGAATCTCAAATAGTGAGCACAGCTTTTTAACCGGATACCGCTCTCTCAATTGGTTGATCAGCGGGTAGGCTTGATCGCGTCTGACATTAAGAGAGCCGTAGCCTTTTTTAGAATGACCTTGTCTTCCTCCAGCTCTTTAATTCGGGCTTCAAGTGCCTGAATTTTCTGCTGTTCAGGCGTGAGGGCTTTGCCCTTTGGCGTAGCACCGCCGCGTTCTTCCTGTAACTGATCAATCCAGCGTCGCAGAGTGGTATCGCCAATATCCAGCGCCTGACAAACCTCGGAAACAGCGCGCTGCTGATCGAGCACCATGCTGGCAGCTTCTTGCTTGAACTCTGCAGTAAAAATACGACGTTGTTTTTTCATTGGACACCTCTTGGGTTGTGATTTTATCACCTAAGCGGGTGTCCGGATTGATTAGACCACTACACTTATCCCCTTGCCGGCGGGGCTTTATACCTGACCGCCATGGATGGCGGAAATGCATGTTTTGCAGGAGCAAAAACAGGCCCAGCTTCGCGCTTTCTGGGCCGTCACCCTTGAAACCTTGATATTTACTGGCCGCGTGCCTCATCGGCCATCCATGGCCGGAGCCACTTGTCCGCATCCCTGCGGACAGACCAGACATATCTGCGGTTTCTGCGGCGGCCCCAGAGGCGCAGAACACCGTCACCGCGATGCCGTTTTTCAGATCAAACGCATTTTTGAAATATCATGTCTCAAACACGGTTTCCTCTGGAATACGGCTGAGCGGATTGCTCAAACCGGCGATCGTGCGGCGCCAGACAACCAGATGATTCTGTGGCCTTCAGAGCAAAACCCGGCCCGGGAACGATACAAATTGTTGGTACTTAAAAGAGTCGTTCCGGGGCGAATTGTTTTGCGTGCCACATAATCATTGCAGTTGGCTGGATGAAGCCGGACGCGCCGAAAAGAGAGGATCGGAAGGAGATACTTCTCCTTGCAGGGGGGCCAGGGGCTTGCCCCGGAAAGGCGTTTCAGATTGAAAAACAGTCGTCGATTAATGCTGCAATTTGGAGTGACGCGATGTCACTCCAAGCTGTGGGACAGCAGTGGCCATGCGAAAATGCCAGTGGAATAATCAGAGGGTGCTTTTCCTTTATGCCTCTTTTCTCGGTTTAATGTCTTTTTATTTTACTGATTTCTGTTTCCGTTCTGCGCAATTGCGCAGAATTTTCTGTTTTTCCTCAGCGCTGGAGGCCTGCCAGATCAGTATTTCACTCAGTGATCGGTAACAGCCCATACAAATGTCCTGATCATTAAGGCAACAGTTGCGTGTGCAGGGTGAAGCGCTCTCTTGCATAAATCCTCCCTGTGCCTGTTGGAGCCTGTTTAATTAGTGTTATCAGATCCTGGCTTGATTCCTGTCATTACTCATCGGCGGAGGCCAACCGGACACCGTTTTTACCAGCGTTCTTAACCTGATACATGGCTTTGTCGGCCTTATTAATCAGTGTTTTCAGATCCTGACCGTGCTGCGGATAAAGGGCGATACCCACGCTGGCGCCGATTGTAATATTGCCTTGTTGGGTCGTTATGGGCTCTGCCAGAACGTTAATGATTTTCCCGGCAAAGAGGATGGCATCGTCGGCACTTTTTATATCAAGTTGCAGGGCGACAAATTCATCACCGCCAAAACGGGCAAGCAGATCGGAAGCACGCAGATTATCCTTCAGACGCTGTGCCACATTTTTCAGCACCTGATCGCCGGTTTCGTGGCCATAGCTGTCGTTGACGTTTTTAAAACCGTCGAGGTCGATGAACATAACGGCCAGTTTTTCTTTCATCCGCAGCGCATGAGTCAGCTGCGCGCTGGCCATATCCTGAAATAAATGTAAGGTCGGTAATCCGGTCAGTGCTTCGTAGTAGGCCATCTGTTGCAGTTTTTCCTGCGCGTCACGGGCATCCTGCAGGGCTTTATGCAGTGAGGTAACATCGTATTCCGACATCAGAATCAGAAAGTCACCACTCAGCGGATGGCGGGTAATGCGGATGTCCAGCGTATGGTCGCGCAGCCCGGCAGAGGTTTGCATGCGGTGCGTCCAGCGGCCTCCCTGTTCGGCGATGGCTTTTTCCAGACAGCGGGCGCCTTCTGCCGGGTCGGCAAAACGTGCGGAAAATTCCGTAATACCATCCGTCAGTGCCGCAGTATTAATCTGTTTATAGGCTTCAGTGGCCGCCGGATTTTCGATCACCATGGCGCCGTCAAAGGTGAAGCTGGTGACCAGCACATTGGTGTAACGCATGGCTTCGACCAGCAAAAGATTTTCCGGTGTTTCGCCCAGATTCACTTCTTCGTTGATGTAGGCAATGATGCCCCGATGTTTTTGCGGGCCGAGCAACACGGCGCGGTGCATCATATGCAGGGTTTTTGGCTTGCCGTTAGGGTAGGTGGTCCAGGGATCGATGGTCAGCCCCTGGCGGGCCGCCAGTTCGAAGGTCTGTGCGGTGCGGTCTTTGGCCCCCTGGGTGTCACCGGACAGATCTTTATTAATCAGGTCATCGACGGTCTTCAGGCCCCAGAAATCAATGGCCGCCTGATTGCCCCACCACCAGCCGTGACGGTCGAGATCAAAAATCCAGACAACATTAGGGATCAGCTCATACAGGCGCAGTTCGTCGCGACTCTGAATATGCACCAGATGGCTGTAGCTGTTTTCCATTCAACGGGTCCTGTGTTGTTTTGCTTATGCTCTTTTATCTTCAAACTTTAGCATTGGTTATCGCGGCCTGAAGACCCGGCGCTGTCTTTCTGCATTATTCGTTGCGGTTGTTGCCATTCAGCCAGCTGCAGACACCGTCACCGGCGTGTTTACCGCTGGCAAAACAGGCCGTTAATAAATAGCCGCCGGTCGGTGCTTCCCAGTCGAGCATTTCCCCGGCAACAAAGACACCGGGCAGGGCTTTCAGCATTAAATGCTCATTCACGGATGTCTGGGTAATGCCGCCAGCGCTGCTGATGGCTTCGGCGATTGGCCGTGTGGCGGTTGGGCAGGGCAACGGCATGGATTTTAACGCGCCGGCGACGGCCTGATGATCGTGCAGATCAAGCTCCGGGCAGCACTCTTTCAGTAGTGCATTGGTGATTGCCGGCAGATTCAGTTTTTTACGCAGCACGTTGGCGAAGCTCATGCCTTTACGTGGTTGTTGCAGCTTGCTGAGGATCTGTTCATAGCTGTTCTGTGGCAGCCAGTCGAGCCAGAGTTGCGCGGGCTGATTGGCATGCTTCTCTGCTTGCTTGCTCAGCATCAGGTCGCGCAGCGGGGCGCTCAGGGCATACACGAGACTGCCTTCGATACCGTACTGACTGACGATAAATTCGCCTTTACGGCACCATGGCTGGCCATGGATATCGGTCAGCGACAGGGCAATATTTTTCAGCGGCGTACCGGCAAAACGCTCACGGATATACTCGCTCCAGGGCAATTCGAAACCACAGTTGCTGGGCAATAATGGCGCGACATCAACGCCTTGCTGTGTCAGCAGATTACACCACTGACCGTCGGAGCCAAGACGCGGCCAGCTGGCGCCGCCTAAGGCCAGAACCACAGCATCGAACTGCTCGCGCTTGTCGCCGTCAGGCGTGCTGAAACACCAGATTTGTTTGCCGTTTTCCATTTGCCAGCCCTGCCAGCGATGACGCGGATGAATACTGACGCCCTGGCTGCGCAGACGGTGCAGCCAGGCGCGCAACAGCGGAGCGGCTTTCATATCTTTGGGAAACACGCGGTTGGAGGTGCCGATAAAGGTTTCAATACCCAGCTCATGAATCCAGCTGCGCAGATTATCCGGAGTGAAACCATCCAGCATCGGTCGCAGCCAGTGGCTGGCGTTGCCATAACGCTTGACAAAATCCGCGTAATCTTCGGCGTGGGTAATGTTCATACCGCCAACACCGGCGAGCAGAAATTTGCGCGCCACACTCGGCATAGCATCAAACACCTCAACGGCCAGACCCTGGCGGGCTATGCGTTCGGCGGCCATCAGACCGGCGGGGCCTGCACCAATAACAGCAATGCGCGGTGAGGCAGAAGAGGAAATGTTGATGCTCATGATTGTCCGGACTGTTTGGGCGGGCAGAAAAACCGGCAGTTTATCACGTCTTTATCCGTGTGGCGGATTGCTGCCTGAGTCTGAATCAGCTGTCCGGTAAGCCGGAATAGCGCCAGCGGCTGAATGCTTCATATTGCTCGCTGCTGATGTAATCCTTAAAGCGCATATCGCGCAGAATACGCTGCATTTTTTTACGCAGGCTTGGAGACCAGTTGCCGTTCTGCACCAGTGTGTAGTGATAGCGCCGTGGCGATGGCAGCAGCAGGGCCAGAAAAGCGCCTTCGGCAGCGTTAAGCCCGGCGGCGGGTTTGCGGAAATAGTAATGGCTGGCGGCAGCGATGCCATACAGATTAGGGCCGAATTCGGCCATATTCAGGTACAGCTCCAGAATCTGGTTTTTGCTCAGCGCCTGTTCCAGATGGCGGGTAGCAACCAACTCCTGAAATTTGCGCGTCAGGGTTTTCTGATTGTCGAAAAACAGGTTTTTAGTGGTCTGCTGGCTGATGGTGCTGGCGCCGTATTTCCATTCGCGCTGTTTGATGTTCTCGCCCAGAGCGGCGAGCAGGGCGTCATAATCGATGCCCTGGTGACTGAAAAAATCGGCATCCTCGCTCAGTACCACGGCATACACCAGATTGCGGCTGATGGCATCCAGTGGCAGCCATTGCGGGCTAATGACATCAATGCCGCTGGCCTGATCCAGACGTTGTTCTGTGCGCTTGATGGCCTGCTGTTGCAGGCTGTTCATAGTCAGCTGCGCAGCGTCCGGTACATCCTGCAGCAGCCAATTAAGCCAGGCGACAGCCGATAACAGCAACAGCCAGAACAGCGCTCCGGTCAGCAACAATAACCGGGTAAGCCAGCGGCGCGGATAGTTAAGCCAGTGAGTCAGCGGATACGGCAACCTGAATGCTCCTGTGGTCGGATGTCAGGGGTCATCGCCGTAACCGCGGCGCCTTCAGGCGCCGTTCGTCTGGGTTGCAGATGAAACCTCAGGACGGGTGTCGGGACGATGACTGACCCTGTACAAACGATAGCCCAATGCGACGGCGGCAGCGCTTAATCCGACCACCAGACCGGTCCAGAAACCTTCGGCTCCCATGCTCATCCGCTCACCGAAGGCCAGCCAGTAACCAAGGCCAAGGCCGATCAGCCAGTACGCAACAAAGGTAATCAGCATCACGGCGACGGTATCTTTATACCCGCGCAGAGCACCGGCTGCTGCGACCTGGATCGCATCCGACAACTGGAACACCGCGGCAAACAACAGCAGGCCAGCGGCGGTAGAGACTACGGCCGGGTCTGGCGAGTAGAGGCGGGCGATACTGGCGGCAAACAGCACCATCACGCTGGCGTTAAACATCGAAATTCCAAGGTTCAGACCGATGCCAATCCAGGCGGTGCGCCGTGCCAGAACATACTGGCCGGAGCCCAGCCAGTGGCCCACGCGTACGGTTAAGGCCATGCCCAGGCTGAGCGGAATCATAAAGGTCAGCGACGACAGGTTCAGCGCCACCTGATGGCCGGCAACAATGGTCGGGCCCAGTTCGGTCAGGAACAGGGCGATCACGGAGAACAGGCTGACTTCAAAGAAAATCGCTACGCCAATGGGGACGCCAATCTGCAGCATTTCTTTTACCTGAGCCTTCACCGGGCGCAGCACATGGCGCCACAGAGGGTATTCTGCCGGTAAGCGCTTTTTACGGGTGTTGCGTGCCATGGCGATGGCCATACCGGCAAAGATCAGGCTGGAACCGATACCACAGCCAACGCCACCCAGTTCCGGCATGCCAAACAGGCCGTAAACAAAAATGGCATTAACCGGTACGTTCATCAGCAAGCCGGTCAGCATGATGCGGGTGACCTGCCCCGGCTCGTTCAGTGCTTCGGCGTAAAAACGGTAGGCCAGAAAAACGCCTGCGCCGGGCATACCAAAGGCAATCGCCAGAGTGTATTCCGCGGCAATACGCGCAGTAACCGGATCATCCACCAGCCGCGGCAGGGCGGAAGCGCCGGCTCCGAGCAGCAGGCCCGCCAGACTGCCCAGTACAATTCCCACCCACAGTGCCGCGGCCAGCAGGTTGGGCAGTTCGTCGTTACGGCGGGCGGCGTTCAGGCCGGAAGCCAGTGGCGACAATGCCACCAGTACACCGGCGAGAAACAGCCAGGTGGGCAGCCACAGGCTGGTGCCAATGGCGACGGCGGCCAGATCGCGGGTGCTGACATAGCCGGACATCAGGGTGTCAACGGTGCCCATGCCGATCTGCGCCAGCTGGGTCGCCAGAATAGGAAAAGTCAGTTTAAGCAGGGCTCTTATTTCTTGAGCTTTGAACGTCATGCCGGTAGTGTCCGTGCGCAGCTCAGGGTTCTGAGCAGGCAATAGGGTCGCAGGGGACAACAGCGCTGGCTGCGAATACAAAAATGCACTGTTGAGAAGCTGCGCATTTTGCCCTGAAAGCGCGATGCAGACCAGTGTTGTTCTGTGAATACATTGTTATTGGTTTATGACGATTCCACTCGATATCAACGATCTGATGCGGCTGTTTAACGGTCTGTTTCAGGAGACAGAAAATACCCTGCTGGTTGCCGGTGGCGACGAACCGGTCTATCTGCCGGCCGATGACCAGCATGCGCAGCACCGGCTGATCTTTGCCCATGGTTTTTATGAGTCCGCCCTGCATGAAATCAGCCACTGGTGTATCGCCGGGCCGGAGCGGCGCAAACAGGTCGATTTTGGCTATTGGTATGAACCGGATGGCCGCAGCGCACAGCAGCAGCGCGCCTTCGAACAGGTGGAGGTAAAACCTCAGGCGGTGGAGTGGATTCTGTCGGAGGCCTGTGGCCGGCGCTTTTATGTCAGCACCGACAACCTGAATGGTGATCCTGCCGCGGTCGAAGCGGGGCTGGCGCGTTTTCGCCAGGCCGTCTGGGTCCAGGCCTGCCATTACCTGGAGCATGGCCTGCCACCACGGGCAGAAGTATTAAAAAAGGCGCTGTTAGATTATTATCAGCGCCAGTCACTATTTGGTGTGCACTTGTTTGCACCGGAACGAATTTAGAAGCGGAGTAGCTTTTGTTAAAGAAATTTTTGCAGGCCGTAACCGGTAAGAAACAACCGGCCGGAAAACAGGGATCGGGCAGTAAGCCCGCAACGCAGGGCCGGGGGGCGAAAAAGCCCGCGGACCTCAGCGCAAAAGACAATAAAAACGCCAAGCGTGGCGGTAAAAAAAGCAATCAGCCAGCCAAAGATACTCATCAGCCGGCCCATCAGCCCCATCATGCTGGTCAGGCGGACAATAAAAAGTCCCAGAAGCGCGGCAAACAGGATCAGCAGCGCCCGGCCATTGATGATACGCCATGGTCTATTGATGACTTCAAAGTAGAAGCTGATCCGGCTAAAACCCGTTTCCACGATCTGGATCTGCCGGATTCTGTGATGCGCGGCATTCATGCGCTGGGCTTCCAGTACTGCACCCCGATTCAGGCAGAAAGTCTGCCAGCAGCACTGCGTGGCCGCGATACCATTGGTCAGGCGCAGACCGGTACCGGTAAATCGGCGGCGTTTCTGCTCACCATTCTCAACCGTTTGCTCACCGTTAAGCCGGAAGAGCGTTTTGCCAGCGAACCCCGTGCCCTGGTGATCGCGCCGACCCGTGAACTGGTAATGCAGATCGGTAAAGACGCAGAAGGTCTGGCGAAGTACACCGGACTGAACGTTGTTACCATCGTTGGTGGTATGGACTACGAGAAGCAACGCGCACAGCTGCGCAATCATGTGGTCGATGTTCTGGTGGCCACGCCGGGTCGTCTGATTGACTTTATGCGCAGTCAGGATGTGTTCCTCGACCAGGTCGAAGTGCTGGTGCTGGATGAAGCCGACCGTATGCTGGATATGGGCTTTATTCCGGATGTGCGCCGTATTGTGCGCGCTACGCCAACCAAAGATCAGCGTCAGACGCTGCTGTACTCCGCCACCTTCAACTACGATGTACGCATCCTGATCGATCAGTGGACCACCGACCCGCTGGAAGTGGTGATCGAGCCTGAACAGGTCGCGACCGACCGGGTGGAACAACGCTGCTATCTGGTTGCTGAGAGCGACAAATACAAACAACTGGAACGGGTTCTGGCCGACGAAAAACCGGAGCGTTGTATTATCTTCGCCAATCGTCGTGACCTGACCCGTAACCTGTGTGACAAACTCAACAAAAACGGCCATGTGGCGGTGCTGTTGTCGGGTGAAGTGGCGCAGGAAAAGCGTATCCGCACGCTGGAACGTTTCCGTTCCGGTCACGTCCGCATTCTGGTGGCAACGGACGTTGCTGGCCGCGGTATTCACGTTGACGGCGTCAGCCATGTGATCAACTACACCCTGCCGGAAGATCCGGAAGACTACGTACACCGTATCGGTCGTACCGGGCGTGCCGGGGCAAAAGGGGTGTCGGTCAGCTTTATTTCCGAAGACGATGCGTTCGTACTGCCGGATCTGGAGAAATATCTGGGTACCAAGCTGGAACTGACTCAGCCCTGAGGCTGCAAGGCCCTGCCGCCGGATGCGGCAGGGTGAGTGAAACCGTTACTGAACAGGAGTTGCTGACGGATGCCATCGCCGTTTACCCACTTGTTCCGCCTTATCCGCAGCTGTTCTTTCTGCCTGTTGCAGAGTGGAATACTGCTTCTGCCTTTGTTAAACGTGTTGTCTGTACAGGCCGCCGATTCGTCTGCTGCCGTAATGCCGCAGGCCGGCAAGCACGCGGATGCTGCTCAGGTCTCGCCGGAGTGGGTCGAGCGTTATCTCTATACCCGCAACTCGGCCTTACTCGACGACAGTTTTAACGACCATGTAATGTCGTTCTATTTTTTCGGCCGCGTCGGTGAGCGTACCCTGATTGGACTCGAGCGGGTACGTGGTGATGATTACGAGCAGTTTTTCAGTTTGCTGGTATTCGAAGGAGAGGAGTTGCTGGGCTATTACCGCAACGTACTGAGTTTTCCATCCGGTGTTGCCGATAACGGCGATGTGCAGTTTCCACGTGGGGTAAATGCTCATCTGCAGGGTAATGAGCTGGAGCTGAGTATTTCGGCGTCAGAATTTACAGGCTTGTGTCAGCGTTTGCGGGGGGCTCAGGCTGAGCAGGACCTGTGTGTGCCCTGGACTTCTGTTCGTTCGCAATAATTTTCTGAATCAGCCAGTCCGGATCATCCATCGGCAGGTCGTGCCCCGCTCTGGGATGACTGAGCAGGTTTTTCTGCCAGTGTTCGGCAATGCGGCGGGTGCAGGCTGCATCCACCAGACGGTCGGCCAGACTGTTATAGAAAAACGTTTCTTCCAGCGGCGCCTGTTTGGGACCACGGAAATGGCTGGCGGCCAGTAACTGGGCCAGGCCGTTGCGTAATGACAGCGGATGGGCGGCAGCATAATCACACCAGAGCGGCAGCAGGCATTCGCTGTCTTTCATATTCAGCGTCCACCGCAGAATGGCGGCTTCAAGCTTATCTGAACTGCGTAACCCGCGCAGAAATCCTAATAATGGCCGGATTTTCATCCGCTGCCAGGGCGTCGAAAAATTACTGAAGCTGGTATTGATCAGATGCAGGCGGGCGACTTCCTGCGGATAGCAGCGTGCCCATTCGCTGGCGATCATAGCGCCCATCGAAATGGCGACAAGAACCCGCGGGCGGTTGTCATCCGGGCTGAGTTTCTGCACCTGGTGGCGGATATCAAGCATCATATTATGAATGCTGAAAGGGGTTTTATCGCGGAAGCGCTCGCCATTACCAGCCAGCTCCGGCAGCAGTAATGCCGATGGTGCCAGTTGCTGCTGTTGTAATTGGCTGAGCAACTGGTCGGGAAAGGCACCCCAGTGAAAGCGGCTGCGGATCAGGCCGCGGATCAGTACCCATTCGGGCTGGTTGTGGTGTTGATTGTTCTGCTGAGCATCCATGCGCATATCAGATATGTCCGCCGTTACCAGAGATCGAAGTAGCGGTGTACGCTGAACTGCAGTGTGGTGCCGGCATCATAAGCGGCACTGAGGTTGGTGCGGTCGATACTCAGGCGGTAATCGTAGGGACCGTAGCTGCGTTCAACGCCAACGCGCAGTTGCCAGTAATCGTCTTTACTGCCGCCAAAGTTGAAATCGTCATCGATTTCCAGATAACGGTGCTGGGCAGTAAAAAACTCAATCGAAAAGCTGTCAGTCTGAATGGTGTAACCAAGCTCCAGACTGCGTTTGGCAAATCCTGAATCCAGATAAGAATCGCTGTGACGCCAGCCCAGAGTCAGGGCATCGTCGACCAGCAGGCGCAGGGTACCTTCGCTGTAAGCCTGATCCTGAATGCTGGCATCGCCGGCAAAGGTGTAACGGGTCGCGGAAATATCCATTGCAATACCATCACTCAGAGGCAGATACAGGCCAGCAAAAGCATCGTGCTCGTAGGTCGCATGATCAGCTTTACGATCCAGACCAGAAGACCACAGACCGGTGTAAAAACCACTGTCATGACGGAACGTCAGGCCGCCCTGCAGGGCCGCATTGCCACCGGTCTGACTGACACCATCACGAACGTATTCTGAGGTCAGACCCAGATTGGCGCTCAGTTCGGCATGGGCGGTGGTGGCTGCCAGCATCGTCAGAGCGGCAGAGGCAGTAAGCAGAGGGCGGAATACAGACATGTGACTAGCGCTTTCCGTTAGTGATCAGATAAAGGCCGCTATCATACGATGTTTCGGCGGCGCTGTGATGTGTTTGTCGTGTTTTTGCCGGTGCAGCACCGGCCGGGCGTCATTTCGGGCAAGTCCCCGGGCTGAAAGTTCCGTTTCAGCTGTCGGGGCCACTGCGGTTGTGCGGATACCAGCGATCACAGGCACGCTGGTACAGCTGCTGTTTATCGGCAGCGGTTGTGGGGGCCCAGGATGGCATGCTGCGTACCGCCGACATTAAAAACTCAATCAGAGTGAAATGGCGGCGTAAAATGCGCTGATGGCGGTGCGGCAGTATCGGATTAAACAGGCTGTGGTAACGGAACAGGTGACGCGGATTTTTTTTCACCCACAGCCAGGAGCCCATTTCCAGCGTCAGTGGCAGATAAAGGCCATCAGGTTGCTGTGCCATGTAGTCGTCATACAGGTAATCCCACAGATCGCCATGGGTGGTGTAACTGTGTGCCTGAGGCTCAAACAGGTACATATTATGGCTGGGGTAACTGTGTTCAAACAATTGTGTCAGGGCGCAGGCTTCCGGCAGGCCGGGCCAGGGTTCGGTGCTTTTGGCGTAGGGAAACCAGATGCGGTCTTTGTAACCGAAACCTGAGTGGCAATCGAGGGTGATGCAGTGCTTCTGGTGTTGCAGGCTGGCACGGACACTGTCGATCAGGGCCTGACTTTCCGTTTCCATCGGCTCACCTTTGCGCCCGCGATACCAGGGCAGGTGACGGCTGATGCGCTGTCCGCCGACCAGAAAGGGTGTGCTGCCAATGGCATCGACCGGCGCATTACGCATTAAATCAACGCCGTTAGGGTTGGCGCGGCTGTTATTACACATGCCGCCGGGATTCACGATCGGAATAATCACCAGCCGGATCTGAGCCAGCATTTCCAGAGCGGTAGGGTCCCAGTCAAGGCGGCGCAGCAGGGTGCGTAAAAACGATAAAATCACCTGACTGCCAATGCGTTCGATGCCGTGCACACCACCGATCAGTACCAGTGTCGGCGCCAGTGGTGTGGTGGCGCCCATTTCCAGCACATAAAACGGCAACCTGAATGAACCCTGTTGGATATGAGCAGGAACGGATACCCGCAGATGATGGCGGCCTTGCTCAATGAGTTGTTCCAGTTCGGTCAGTTCGGGCAGGGCTTTATTAATTTGGTAAATCCGTTGAATCACGTTGGCTGCATCCTTATTCTGCTCAGCCATCTTCTTTACCAGAATAGAGTAACAATTCGATGAAATCTTCCCAGTCGCTGCCCGATACTCCTCCGGACCGTTACCGCGGCTGGCACTGGGTGAAAACTCTCTGGCCGTATCTGATGGAGCATCGCTGGCGCGTTCTTGCGGCTTTGCTGTGTCTGGTGGGGGCGAAGCTGGCCAGTGTGTCGATGCCGTTTCTGCTCAAATATCAGGTCGATCACCTGAGTGCAGTCGACAAACAGGCCATTAATCCGGCGGACTGGTGGTTGTGGTTTCCGCTGGCTTTATTGCTGGCCTATGGCGCTGTGCGTTTTTTAAACGTTTTTATGGGCGAAGTGCGCGATTTATTGTTTGGCCGCGTTACTGAGCGGGCCATGCGGCGCATGGCGCTGAAGGTGTTTGAGCATCTGCATACCCTGAGTCTGGAATTTCATTTAAACCGCCAGACCGGCGCATTGCAGCGTGATATTGAGCGTGGCACCAACGGCATCAGTTTTCTGCTGCGCTTTATGATCTTCAATATTATTCCGACCTTTCTCGAGTTGTTTCTGGTAATCGGCTTGTTGCTGGCCAACTACCCGCCGGTGTTCGGCATAATTACCGCTGTAGCGGTCATGGCTTATGTGGCCTATTCGGTAAAAGTAACGGAATGGCGTACCCATTATGTGCGTGAAGCCAACCGTATGGATTCCACCACCCATGCCCGCGCCCTAGACAGTCTGCTGAATTATGAAACGGTCAAATATTTTACCGCCGAGCAGCGCGAAGCTGAGGCTTATGACAGCTCGCTGGCGCAGTGGGAGCAGGCGCGGCGTATGAACCGCTTTTCGCTGTTCAGTCTGAACAGCGGGCAGGCGCTGATTGTCAGTGTCGCGATGGGCTCAATGCTGTTATTCGCTGCTTACTACGTACTGATTGGCCGCATGACTCTGGGCGACTTTACCCTGGTGAATGCCTTTATGTTTCAGCTGTTTGTACCACTGAATTTTCTGGGTTTTGTTTATCGTGAAATCAAAGCGTCGATGGCCAATATCGAGCGTATGTTTGAGCTGCTGGATGAGCAGTCAGCGGTCAAAGATAACGGCACGGGAACCCTGCAGGTTGGTCAGGGTGAAGTGGTATTCCGTAATCTTCAGTTTGCCTACCAGCCGGAGCGGCCTATTTTACGCGGCCTGAATTTAACCCTGGATGCCGGAAAAACACTGGCGGTGGTTGGTTCCAGCGGTGCCGGTAAATCGACCCTGACCAAATTATTATTCCGTTTTTACGATGCACAGCAGGGCGAGATTCTGATTGATGGTCAGCCCATACAGTCGGTGCCGCAGCAACAATTAAGGCAGGCGCTGGGCATCGTGCCGCAGGATACGGTGCTGTTTAACGATACACTGAAAAATAACCTGCTGTACGCCCGCCCCGAGGCAACAGATGCTGAACTTGCTGAGGTGATCCGTATGGCGCATTTACAGAAACTGGAGAATGAATGCCCGGATGGTATGGATACCGTAGTGGGTGAGCGTGGACTGAAATTGTCCGGCGGTGAAAAACAGCGCATCGCCATTGCCCGTATGCTGCTTAAACGCCCGGCAATTATGGTGTTTGATGAAGCGACTTCGTCGCTCGATTCCCATACCGAACGCGGCATTATGGCTGAAATCCGCGAAGTGGCGCGTGGTCATACGGCGCTGATTATTGCTCACCGTTTATCGACGGTGGTTGATGCTGATTGTATTGCGGTGCTAGAGAATGGTCAGGTGGTCGAGCAGGGCACCCACCAGCAATTGCTGGCCGCCGGCGGTGCCTATGCCGCATTGTGGCAGGCGCAACAGCAATCGGATGCTGCTGAGCATGTGGACGCTGAGGAAAAGTAATGCACCTGTTAATTGTTGATGCAATGAACCTGATCCGCCGTATTTATGCGGCGGCGGCCGACACCGAATTACCGCTGGAGGCGACCCGCAGCCGGTGTTTAAGCGCCATTGCGCGCAATGCGGAATACGCCAAAGCCACCCATGTGGCGATGGTGTTTGAGCAGAAATGTCAGACCTGGCGCCATGAGTTGTGGCCGGATTACAAGCTGGGCCGGCCACCGATGCCGGAAGAATTACAGCGCGACCTGGCCGATATGCAGCGCTATTTTCAGCAGTCGGGCGTGTTTTGCCTTGAGCTGGCTGGTTGGGAAGGTGATGACGTGATGGCCACGCTGGCGAGCAAAGCTGCTTTTGCCGGTCTGCAGGTGACGATTCTGTCGACCGATAAAGGCTTCTGCCAGCTGGTGAATCCACGCCTGAGTGTACGCAATCATTTTGACCGCTTTACCTGGGATGAACTGATGGTTGAGCAGAAATTTGGTCTTAAACCCCAGCAGCTGGCCGATTTCTGGGCACTGACCGGCGACAGTACCAATCATTTGCCCGGCGTGGCGGGCATTGGCCCGAAAACCGCTGGTCATCTGCTGGATCAGTTCGGTTCACTGGATGTGTTGCTGGTACAGCGTGAGCAGTGTGATACCAAAGTGCGCAACGCCCTGAATGAACACTGGGCTACCGCTGTGCTTACCCGGATTCTGGCACGACTGCGAACCGATGTGCCGTTGGGGTTCAACCTGCACGATCTGCGCTGGCAAAGCGGCCGCTGAGACCTCAGATAGCGGCCGCCTGAGCTTTGCCTCAAAATGCGTTGGGCCAAAAATGTTGGAGCAAGAGCGGCTGGCACTCGGCGGCCCGATTGATTAAAATCGCCGCCTTTTCTGTGAGGACGTTGTATGTCCGTCGATATCAAAGTCCGGGGTTATCACCTCGACATCTACCACCATGTAAACAACGGCCGCTATCTGGAATTTCTGGAAGAGGGGCGTTGGGATTACTTCGATCGTCACCAGTTTATTCAGCTGTTTGAAGCGCAGAATCTGGCCTTTGTCGTGGCCAATATCAACATCAGTTACCGTCGCCCGGCGTATGCCGGCGAAACAATCCGTATCAGCACGCGGATGGAAAAAATCGGTAACAAAAGTGCGCAGATGGTGCAGGAAGTCCGCCTACTGGAAAATGGCGAAGCGATCACGCTGATTGCCGATGCGGTGGTTACTTTTTGTCTGATGGATTCGGATACTCAGAAAGCCGTGCCGATCGAGGGCAATGCCCGGACGGTGCTGGAAACCATGATTGAGGATGGTTTATGAGCGTAAAAGACGTACTGAGCGAAATTAACAGCTTTCTCGGCTGTGCAACACCGGATGCCTGGATCGATGAGGCCCTGAAAAATCAGGAAACCCTGCTGATTGATCATGCCAACTGTGAGAAAAAAGCCGCCACCACGGCGATGAACCTGCTTTACAAACACATTGATCGTGAAGACCTGCTGAAAAAAATGAGCCAGCTGGCGCGTGAAGAGCTGCTGCATTTTGAGCAGGTGGTTAACATCATGAAAGACCGTGGCATTGCTTACCGGCATGTATCCTCGTCGCGCTATGCGGCGGGTTTGCGTGAGCAGGTGCGCAAAGGCGGGATCAATGAACTGGTGGATGTGCTGATTGTCGGCGCTTTTATTGAGGCCCGTTCCTGTGAGCGTTTTGCCAAACTGGCACCGTTTCTGGATGACGTGCTGGCAAAATTTTACCGCTCACTGCTGCGCTCTGAAGGTCGTCATTATCAGGATTATCTGGCGCTTGCTGCGCAGTATGCCGACGCGCCCATTGCTGAGCGGGTGGCGGAATTCCGCGAGTTCGAGCGCGAACTGATCGAATCTCCCGACCCTGAATTCCGCTTTCACAGCGGTGTGCCTGTGGCGGCTTAATCAGCCGTCACTGCTGGCGCGGATGATTTTGCGGCAAACGTCCGCGATATGACTGTATTCTTCTTCATCTATGGCGCCGGCATCCAGATCCCGGCGCGCCTGCGATAAGCGGGCTTCCGCATCCTTGAGGTCGGTGTAACGGCGATTGGCTTCCAGTGCGTTAAGAACGGCGCGCGCGGTCATGGTCTGCTCCTTGTCTGTTCTTCCTTTACCTGAAGGCTAGGTAATAATCGGCAGGAGTGGAATCTGGCGGAAGTATTATTTTTGCCTGTGCGCTTCAATGCGGACAAATACCGGTCGATATGGCGTTTTTTGCATTGTTGCTGGCAGTTATGCCTGATGCTGACGCTTGTGCCGTGCTGATATAAAGGTTTTTTATCTCCGGTGGCAGCCGTTACTATAGGCGCCGCTGTTTTTCTCTCAGAGTTGTTACCAATTTATGTCTGTTGAATCGAATATTTTCAGTACGCTGACCCCATGGTGGGACGGACAAAGCCGTGACCTGCATGGCCTTCAGCGTGAGGGTGCCGAGGGTGCGCCGTTACTGCATTTTCTGCACGGTAACGGTTTCAGTGCGCATACGCTGGCGCCGTTGGCTGCGGCGTTACCCGGTGACTGGAATCTGCTGCTGACTGACGTGCCGGGACACGGTGGCTCGCAACAGCCTGCGCATCATATGCCGGACTGGTTACGTATGGCGCGCCGGGTGGGTGATGCTCTGGAAGTACGCAATGGTGGCCGCAAGGCTATTGGCATTGGCCACTCCATGGGTGGGGTTATGACACTGATGCTGGCAGCTGAGCGTCCACACCTGTTTGAGCGCATTGTTTTGCTGGACCCGGTGCTGTTCTCCGCCGAGATTCTGTTGTACCAGCGTCTGGCGCGCAAAACGGGTTTGTGGAAGCGCACGGCTCTGGTGAAAGCCGTGCAGGGGCGCCGTTCGGCATGGCCGGATGCCGCCAGTCTGCGTCAGGATCTGCAGCGCAAGTCTTTGTACCGTAACTGGGATGCTGAGGCCCTTGAGGGCTTTATTCTGGGCGCAACAAAAGCGACCACCGAGGGACTTGAACTGGCCTGCAATCCGGCCTGGGAAGCGGCGATTTTTGGTTCTTATCCGCGTGGTTTATGGCAGGCGGTGCATCGCGTGGCGGTACCGGTTGATATTCTGGTGGCCGCTGACAGCTATCCGTTCATTCTTAAGTCGGCGCGCAAAGCCGCCAAAGCTAACCACAATATCCGCTTTGAAATGGCGCCCGGCAGCCATTGCTTCCCGATGGAGCAGCCTGCGCAGACGGCTCAGCGGATTAAAGAGCTGTTGGCTATAAACACCTGAAATTGCTTGGCTCTTAAAACCTTTGTCAAATAAATAAGGGTAGGCTATTGTGCTTTAACCATTTGGCCTAATAAAGAGAACTACGAGTAGGATTTATGAACATGGAGATTCAGGCAGCACTTGATGTTGCCGATGAAACTGATTCATTTCTTCAGATTACCGACGTCATTTACGACAAGGAAGCTGAGTCAGGATTTGAAGCGCTGACGGATGCAGAGAAAACCGTTTTTTGTATCGACAACCTGCTAAAGGAAATGGAAAACGGTGGCTTCGTTCAGTTCATCCATCACGAAACCGGGGCATATACCGAGGAAACCCTCGAAGCACTGGAAAGGATCAAGGCAAAAGGAACCTATAGCCTGCTGGAACGCCTGATTGCCTTATTTGACGGGCAGAAAATCCCGAAAGATGAGGATGAACGGATTCAGATGTTCGATCATATCGAAAGTGAACACGCCGACGATATAGCTGAACTTGATGACCGTTTCTATGATGTGGGCGAGAACCTTGTCGGTCTGACGTTGCTGTTTGTCAGTAAAAATCTGAAAGAGTTTCGCTGAAATCAAAGCCGGTTGTTTATTGCCGGCTTTTTTATTTCCCCCTGTTCAGTGGACCCGGGCTGCTATGATCCGATGGCTTGTACGGCGGCGGCAGAGCTTTGCTTATGCTTTCTCCGGTCTGATTTATATGTTGCGCAGTCAGCCGCATGCGCAGATTCATATGCTGGCAATTCTGCTGGTTGTTATTGCCGGTATTTTAACGGGTCTGGCGCGGCTGGAATGGATTGTGCTGGTGATCTCAATGGCTCTGGTGCTGTCACTTGAAGCTATGAATACGGCACTCGAAACTCTGGCAGATGCACTCCATCCTTCCCATCATCCACTGGTTGGTAAGGCCAAAGATCTGGCCGCTGCAGCGGTACTGGTATCGGCATTGGCATCTGTTATTATCGGCACGCTGATTTTTATTCCGCACTGGCTGCCGTAATCTTCGGGTGATGCTGGCTTTTACATTTGAAGCGCGGCCTATAAAAACGTCAGTTAACTATTAATAAAAACAAGTATTAAGGAATTCTCCCATGATGCGTATCTTACTGGGCCTCACGCTGGCTCTTGGCCTGATATTGAATGCGAACGCCAGACAGATAGAAGGTGCTGAAATTGCTGAGCAGCTGACCCTTAATGGTCAGGAGTTGACTCTCAATGGTGCTGGTGTCCGTTCAAAATTCTTTCTTGATGTTTACGTTGCGGCCCTTTACCTCGGTAATAAAAGCAACGATGCTGCGGCCATTGTGGCTGCCGATGAGCCAATGGCGATCCGTCTGCATATCGTATCCGGCATGATCAACAGTAAGCGTATGTCAGAATCCACCCGTGATGGTTTTGTGCGGTCAACCGGTGGCAATCTCGCCCCGATTGAAAGTGATGTGGAAGAGCTGATTAAGGCATTCCGCGATGAGGTAAAAGAAGGCGATGTTTTTGAACTGGCGTACACGCCTGAGTCCGGTGTCACGGTTTACCGCAATGGCGAAGAGAAATCGAATGTTAAAGGGCTTAAGTTCAAGCAGGCGTTGTTTGGTATCTGGTTGTCGGAAGATCCTATTCAGAAATCACTGAAAAAAGGCATGATTAACGGCTGATGGGCAAAAATGAAAAGCGGGCTTCGGCCCGTTTTTTATTGTTCAGCCTTACGGAGCCGGATATCTCTTTGCGGTAAGGCAGGCTGAGGTTAGTCATACAGGGACAGGTTGTTCTTTTCTTTTTGATCAGCGTTGATGATCTTCTGTTATAAATCTTTTGCATGAAAGGTAAGTGTAAATTTGCCCGTGATGGCCGTGGTGAACGGTAAAATTGCGAACATAATCTGGCCATTTTTGTCTGAGTGGCAGAAAGACGGTCGTGGATATCGTCTCATGTCGTTTTCTGACTCTGGCATATTTGCCGGCAGTTGCTTAACTTTTATGTAAACCTCAAGGATGTAAACGGTTGCAGAGTTCATTCATTATTCCCGGTGGGACAGCCTGTGAGTAGCCGCGGGGACATGCCTTTGGTGGCATCCGTCGATGCTTTTTTGCCTGAGCGGATCGTTCTGCTTGTCGTGGATGATGACGAAGCAGTACTGCAGGTTACCCGTCTCATTTTGTCGCGCTTTCGCTATAAAGACCGTCCTCTGGAAATACTGGAAGCCGGCAGTGCTGCTCAGGCCCGCGAAGTTCTTGCCCTGCGTCCGGATATTGCCGTTATTTTGCTGGATGTGGTGATGGAAAGTGATGATGCCGGCTTGCGCCTGGTTGAGCACATCCGCAATCAGCTGAATAATCATCATATCCGTATCCTGCTGCGTACCGGCCAGGCCGGGTATGCCCCTGAACGTCAGGTGGTGCAGGAATACGATATTAACGATTATCTGGTTAAATCCGATGCGACCCAAAGCAGGTTATTCTTATCTCTGACAGCTGCCATTCGCAGTTATAGTGATATTTTAAGAGCGGAAGAGCTGGCTCGTCGTATCGCGGAGGCTGAGCATCAGCGTCAGCTTGCCGATCAGGCTTCATTGGCCAAAACGGATTTTCTTGCGCATATGAGCCATGAAATCCGTACCCCGTTAAATGGTGTTGCCGGTATCGTGGAGTTGTTGGCAGAAACGTCCTTGTCAGCGGAGCAGGCCGAGTTGCTGCGGGATCTGCGTTATGTCAGTTCAGCCTTGCTGGATGTTGTAAATGATGTGCTGGATGTTGCCAAAATTGAAGCCGGCAAGCTGGAGCTGAATGTTCACGACTTTCATCTGCCGGAATTGCTGGAAAAAGTCAGTGCAGTGTTTTCTGCCGCAATGCAGCAGAAAACAATTGATTTTCAGGTACAGCAATCGCCCGGTCTGCCGCAGTGGGTATCCGGAGACGCCCAGCGTATTCAGCAGGTGCTGATTAATTACCTTGGTAACGCCTATAAATTTACCCCGCCAGGGGGGCGGATCATACTGCGAATTACTTGTGCCAGTGTTTCTGGTGGTTATGAGCTCATTGCCGAAGTGGAAGATAACGGTAAGGGAATCCGTGCCGAACGCCTGGCTGATATATTTAACGCATACGAGCAGGAAAGTGCGCAGACGGCCAGTCATTATGGCGGTACCGGCCTTGGCCTGAGTCTGTCCCGCAGTCTGGCGGTGCTGATGGGAGGGAGTGTTGGCGCGGACAGTGAATACGGGCATGGCAGTCGCTTCTGGCTGAAAGTGCCGCTGCAGCCAGCTCAGTCGCAGGCGCCGCTCGCCGGTGAGGCGGATGTTCCGGCCGCTGATGCTCTGGCCGGCTGGAATATTGTGGTTGGAGAGGATGATCCGACCAGCCAGAAAGTGATCCGCCGTCTACTGGAAAAGCAGGGGGCCCGGGTTGACGTTTTTGCGGATGGGCAGGCGTTGCTTGATTCAGAAGCCTTTATGGCGGCCGATGTTGTCCTGCTGGATTACCATATGCCGCAGCTTGATGGTCCGGATACGGCACGGCGTTTACGTGAAGCCGGGTATCATAAACCGGTACTGGCGCTGACCGCCGGTATTATTGATATCGAGCGCGAACGCTGTCTGCAGGCAGGTATGGATGAGGTATTTGGCAAGCCGCTTGACCGGCAGCGCCTGATTTGCTGGTTGTTACGGTCGCGGGCAGGCGAGGCCTGCCCGCGACCTTAGTCTTTTCAGTCGTTCTGGCGTTTCTCGCCCATGCGGGCGATGGCTTCCAGGCGGGCAATGATGTCGCCATTAACGCTGCCGGCCGGGAATTCTCCTTTGCTGTTCATTTTTCCGGCTTTGCGTTTCATTAGGATTTCAATGGCCTGATCTACATGGGTAACGCAGTGAACATGGAACTTCCCTGCGGCTACCGCGCTTACCACGTCGTTATTGAGAATTAAGTTCAGACGGTTGGATGCCGGAATAATGACTCCCTGCTTTCCTGTCAGTCCGCGCGCTGCACAGAGGCGGAAGAAGCCTTCGATTTTCTCGTTGACCCCGCCGATTGCCTGAACCTCACCGTATTGGTTGACTGAGCCCGTAATGGCATAGCTCTGGTCGATGGGGGTATGAATCAGTGCTGAAATCAGACAGCACAGTTCGCCCAGAGAGGCGCTGTCGCCATCGATATAGCCATACGACTGTTCCATGGCGATATGCGCCGAAATGGCCAGCGGAAAGCGCTGGGCGTAGCGGTTGCCGAGAAAACCGCTGAGAATCATCACGCCTTTGGAGTGAATGGCCTGGCCGAGTGATACTTCGCGCTCAATATCGACCACGCCTTTACTGCCCGGATATACCGTTGCGGTAATGCGCGCCGGCGAACCGAAGCTGGTGTCGCCCAGCGACATCACGGTTAAGCCGTTGATCTTACCGATGGCTTTACCGCTGGTTTCCAGCAGTACAGTGCCGTCGAGCATCTGTTCAAATAACTTATCGTACACGCGGCTGGTGCGCTCAAATTTAGCGCTCAGGGCACGGTCGATATGGTTCGCGCAGATTAATTCGTCCTGCGCCAGCTGGCGGATAAAGTCGGCTTCTGCGAGCAGGTCAAACTGTTCACCGATACGGGCGCTGAGAACATCCTGTTGTTCAGCCAGGCGGGCGCTGTAGCGCACCATGCGGACCACGGCGCTCTGATCCAGGTCGGCGTAACCCTGTTCCTCAATGCGGCTTTTCAGCAGGCGGGCATAGGCCAGCAGATGGTCATCGTTCAGCGGCAGGTCACTGTCAAAATCGACCACGGCACGGAACAGGCTCTTAAAGTCTTCGTCGTATTCCTGCAGCAGGTAGTACACCTGGCGCGAGCCGATCAGCACCAGTTTGAAATTCAGTGGAATAACCCCGGGCAGCAGGGTGGTGGTGTTGATCAGCCCCATTTCGGAGTAGGGCGATTCCATCTTCAGCTGGCGGGATTGCAGTGCGCGTTTCAGTGCGTCCCAGACCAGAGGTTCAGATAACACCTTTTCCGCGTCCAGTATCAGGTAGCCGCCATTGGCTTTGTGCAGTGCGCCGGGGCAAATGCGCTGATAGTTGGTGACCAGTGCGCCCTGTTCATTGGCGTATTCGATACGGCCGAACAGATTGGCATAGCTCGGGTGTGGTTCATAGATGACAGGTGCGCCGCTGTTTTCCGCGTGATGGGTGGCGATGTTGGGCATCAGTGATTCTTCGAGGCTGCTGCGTTTGGCGTACTCTTCGCGCAGTTCCAGCAAGCGTTCTTCAACCAGTTCTTCCAGCACCAGTCTGGGCAGGTGTTCTTCCATTTCCTGCAGGTAAGCCAGCAGCTTTTCATGGCCTTCAAAGCGATTACGGATTGGTTCAATCAGCGGTGTGATCGCATTTTTGATGGTTTCCTGGTTCAGCTGGCGCAAGTCATTACTGCTTTCGCGTTTCCATTGTGGCAGCTCGGCCAGCTGGTCGCTGAGCATCTGCTCCAGCTCGGCAATATTGTTGTGGAAGCCTTCACGTTCTTCTTCGCTCAGTTGGGCGAATTCGGTTTCGTCCAGTGCTTTGCCGTCGCGCATAGGGGTAAAGCTGATGGCGCTGGAGTCGCGGTACACAGCAACGCCGCGCTTATGTGCTTCGCGCTCTACATGTTCAATCGCTTTGTCGTAGCGGCGGTTAAAAACGTAATCAATGGCCGATTTTTTTTGCTGATAGGTCGGATGTTCCAGTGCGGCAGGGAAGGTGGCCAGCAGCTGATCGATCAGCTCGCTGATCAGCTGCCGGAAAATTCCGGCTTCCTGCGGCAGCATTTCAACAGCCAACGGCTCGCGCGGGTTGCGGAAATTATTAACGTAGCACCAGACGCTCGGAGTGGCCTGACGTTTGGCTTCGCTCTTCAGGTAATCGCGAACGTAAGACGAGCGGCCTGTGCCGGTCTCGCCCATTACAAAAATATTGTAGCCGGGGCGTTGCATGGCAACGCCAAACTGAATGGCGTTAACGGCTCTGTCTTGTCCAAGGACGCCCTGAAAGGTTTCCAGTTCACGGGTGTCGGCAAAGGTCAGGGTGGCTGGATTGATGCTTTGTGTCAGGGCGGAAGCGTTTACCGCAGTGTGAGTTCTGGCCATTCGGGTTGTCAGTCATTGGCGGATAAAGGCGGTACAGTATTGAGAACAGAAGAGCTTGGCAAGTCAGCCGGCGTTGCAATTCTGCCGGCGCTGGTGATAATTGCGCCGCTTTGACGATTAGGGGGATGCATGTCCGTTCAGCCAGAAGACAGAACTACCATTGATATGTTTGCCCCCAGCAGGCCTGGCCGGCCGCGCAGCAATCCTTATGAGCGTTCGCAGCAATGCCGGTTTAACAAAAGAACGCAGCGTCAGCGCGACAAAGAGCGGGGGTTGCACCGGCTGGAGGTCAAGCTCAACGCGCAGGTGGTTGAGCGTCTGGATGAGGTGTGCGCTGAGCTCGATCTGGCGCGGGCGGATATTCTGGAGCTGGCGCTGAAACACTGGCTGCATCTTTAAGTGTCAGACTTAAGAGGTATTTGCGCCCGTGGCGCAGCTGGTCAATTGCATTACTGTTTCATTGTTCACTAAACTGCATTCAGAATAACGGACGTATTAACGAAAGGATGTCGTTGTGCATGGAATGCGAAGGGCTTTTATAGGCCTTATCCTGTTTTTACCCCTTGTTGCCTGTGTCGGTGGTGGTCAGGCTGTCAAACCTGTTGTTGCCGCAGATGGTGCGGCTGCAGGCAGTCTCAATCGGTCCGCGAGTGGACTGACTCTCAATCCTGTTCCTTTGTATGGCATGCCGGAGCTGTTGCTCGGGGCGGTATGGCAGTCGGGGGCTGATCCTCTGCTGCAGTTGTGTGATCAGCAGGCGCGTGAACCGGATGCGGGCAAGCCGCTGGTACTGTACCTGGATGGTGAGCATGAAATGCTCAGGCTGCAGGGTTCGGATATTAAAGATGGCCTCTATTGCAGTTACTTTTCTGCAAGCCCGGATCAGCTCAACCAGATTGCCAGTCGTCAGACCGTTATGTTGCGTATTTACTTTGCAGGGCAAACGGTTGAGCAGCGTGTATCGGGAACCATGTCGGATTATTTTTCCCGGCCGAAAATGTTCGGGCCGCAGCAACGCCTGAAGCGTTTTGTCGATGCCTTACAGGATCTGAACCTCAGCAGTGCGTTGGTTGACGGTTGAAAATCAGATAACTGCTTGATATCTCAATGAGTTTTCGTTAATGTGCCGCCACCTGATGTTCATCGGGTCGTTATGGTGGCCTCTGCTGGTCCCCTCGCAACGATACGCCGCGAACCCCGCCAGGCCCGGAAGGGAGCAACGGTAGTGGCTGACTCGTGTGCCGGGGTGTGGCTGGTAGAGGTCATCTCCAAATTCTCCTGACTTTCCCCTCCTTACAAGGTATTATGCGCCTCATTGCGTAATCTCTGGTGCTGGAAAATTCATGAGTTATCAAGTACTTGCTCGAAAGTGGCGACCACGTTTCTTTGATGAAATGGTGGGGCAGGAGCATGTGCTGAAAGCACTCATTAATGCCCTCAACGAACAGCGCCTGCATCATGCCTATCTGTTTACCGGTACCCGCGGGGTCGGTAAGACCACCATCGCCCGTATTCTTGCCAAGTGTCTTAACTGCGAGCAGGGCATCAGTGCCCGCCCGTGTGGTGAGTGCAGTGCCTGTCGTGAAATTGCCGAAGGCCGTTTTGTTGACCTGATTGAAGTCGATGCGGCGTCCCGTACCAAGGTTGAAGATACTCGTGAATTGCTGGACAACGTACAGTACGCGCCGACCCGGGGACGCTTTAAGGTCTACCTGATTGACGAAGTGCATATGCTGTCGACGCACAGTTTTAACGCGCTGCTGAAAACGCTGGAAGAGCCTCCGGCGCATGTGAAATTTTTGCTGGCCACTACCGATCCGCAGAAACTGCCGGTCACGGTGCTGTCACGCTGTCTGCAGTTCAGCCTGAAGAATATGACCCCCGAGCGTATTGTCTCTTATCTGGGCAAGGTGCTTGAGGCTGAAAAGATCGGCTACGAAGAGCCGGCATTATGGCAGCTTGGCCGTGCTGCACAGGGCAGTATGCGTGATGCACTCAGCCTGACCGATCAGGCGATTGCCTATGGTGAAGGGCTGGTCGGCGAAGCTCAGGTTAATGCCATGCTCGGCACCATGGATCGTGGCCGGTTGTTTAAAATGGCTGAAGTTATGGCCAGGGCCGATGCTGCGGAGGTGATGAATGAAGTCGCCGCCATGGCTGAGCATGGACCGGATTATGATGAAGTACTGCAGGGCTTGTTGACCATCTGGCACCGTGCTGCGTTAGGTCAGGTTGTTCCTGATGCCATTGAAAACTCTCAGGGCGATCGTGAAGCTGTACTGCAGCTGGCGCTGGCCATGCAGCCGGAAGATCTGCAGCTGTACTACCAGATCGCCCTTAGTGGTCGCGCTGACCTGGCTCTGGCACCGGACCCGCGTCAGGGCTTTGAAATGATTCTGCTGCGCATGCTGGCATTCCGCCCGGCGCCTGCGGCTCCGCTGGAGCTGGATCTGGAATCGGCGCTGCAAAAAAAAAAGCGTCTCAGCTCTGAATCTCTGAGTGGTTCCTCTCCTGTTGTAACGGCTGTTGCCTCTCCCGCTTCCCTTGTGGCTGATACGGATGAGGGGGAGCAGGGCCCGGCGGCTGTTTCTGACATTTCACCTGCATCCGACCCTTCAGTGGGTTCTGTGCTGGCCGATGATGAAGATCACCCGGCCGACATCGCCGGCAGCGCAGTGGTTAATGAGTCTGCTGATGCAGGCACTGCGGAAGTGGTTGCAGAACCTTCCGGCCATGAGTCACAGCAGTCCGCCTTGTTGCATCAATCGGTAACGGCTGGGCCGGAAGATACTGCTGCGGTAAAACCATCAGCTTTAACGGATGTTCCATCCTCTGCCAATGATTCAACCCCAGGTCTGGCAACCATGATGGATGATGATGGCCCGCAGATTATGCAGGTTGTTGTGGGGCAGGACGAGAACCGCGGGCCGCTGATCAGTGAAAGCCGCCACGCCGCTGAGCAGGATCTGGCGGTCGGGACACCTTCTGCTGCAGAGGATGATGCCGCGCCAACACCATACACCTGGTGGCAATGGGTGAATAAACTGAAGCTGGCCGGGCTGCCGATGGCCATTGCCCGTAACAGCGCACTGGTTCAGGTTGATGGTGATCGTTATATCTTTGATGTTGACCCGGTTCAGGGCGCATTATTTAACGATGGTCAGCGCCTGCGTATTCAGGAAGCCATGCGTGAATGGCTGCCACAGGCGGTGGTCGAAATGGCATTGCGGCTGCCGCGGGGAGAAACACCGGAACAGCGCCGCCAGCGTGAAGCGGCTGAAGCTCATTATGGGGCGAAACAAGCGATTGAAGCCGACCCGTTAGTGCAGCGGGTTCTGGCAGAATTTGGCGGATTTGTCATCGACGACACAATCCGTCCGGTAAGTTAAATACAGAAATCGGAGAATCCTTATGATTAAAGGCGGAATGGGCAACCTGATGAAGCAGGCCCAGAAGATGCAGGAGCAGTTGCAGCAGGCTCAGGCAAAGCTGGCAGACGCAGAAGTAACCGGTGAATCCGGTGCAGGACTGGTAAAAGTAACCATGAACGGTCGTCATGATGTAAAACGGGTTGAGCTGGATGACTCCATCATGGAAGAAGATAAAGAAATGCTGGAAGACCTGCTGGCTGCTGCGGTCAATGACGCCGTGCGCAAAATTGAACAGCAGAATCAGGAACAGATGGGAAAACTGACCGCCGGAATGGGTCTGCCTGCAGGTATGAAGCTGCCATTCTGATATGCAGTTACCAGCACAGTACCGCCAGTTGGTTGAATGCTTTGATGCCTTGCCGGGCATTGGCCCGCGTGCCGCTGCGCGTCTGGCTCAGTATGTGCTGGAGCAGAATGCCGGTGAGCGTTTGCAGCGGGCTATCCTGAATGCCCGCCAGACTCTGCAGCATTGCAGCAGTTGCCGCAGTTACAGTCAGGATAACCTTTGTCCGCTATGCGCTGACAAAGCGCGTATGGTATGGCGTTTACTGGTGGTAGCCGGGGTTGATGATCAGGCGCGCTGGGAAGATGCAGGGTATCGTGGTCACTACTTTATTTTGCACGGACTGTTATCGCCGGTAGCGGGTATTGGTCCGCGTCAGTTGCATCTTGATGATCTGAAGCAGCGGGTTATGACTCTGCTGGCGGAGGCCTCTGCCGAGCAGCCTTTGCTGGTGCAGGTGGTGCTGGATTCATCGGTTGAATCTGAAGCGACCGGGCAGTTTGTTGAAGATATGCTGGCCGGTATGAATTGCCGTACGCAGCTTTTGCGTCCTGAGCAGCTGGAGGCCGACCTGCAGCGCCTGCGGATTCAGTCGCCCGCGGACCTTGCTGCTGCAGGAACTGAACAATGACGCGCCTGAAAATACCGCAGCCGCAATGGGTTACAACGGATACTCAGTTAGAGGATGTTTGCCGTCTCTGGTGTCGGGAAGCCTATATTGCCGTTGATACCGAATTTGTCCGCACTACCACGTTTTATCCTGAAGCCGGTTTGTTGCAGGTGGCTGACAGTCAGGGCAGTTATCTGATCGATCCATTAACCATTACGGACTGGCAGCCGCTGATTGAAGTGCTGCAGCATCCTCTGGTAGTTAAAGTCTTTCACGCCTGCGCTGAAGATCTGGAAGTTTGCCGTCGTCTGACGGGTGTGGTGCCGTCACCACTGGCGGATACTCAGATTGGTGGCGCCATGGCCGGGCTGGGTGCATCCATGGGGTTTCAGCGCCTGGTTAAAGAAGTACTGAATATCAATCTGCCGAAAGAAGAAACGCGTTCCAACTGGCTGATGAGGCCATTACGTGAAGAGCAGATCAGCTATGCCGTTGCCGACGTTCACTATCTCTATCGTCTTTATCCTAAACTGGTGTCGCAACTGAAAAAGCTTGGCCGCCAGGCCTGGCTTGCCGAAGACTGTGAACGCTTGCTGAGCATGTCGGAGAAGTCTGAAAAGGCTCAGCTGTATTTTCGCCGGGTTAAATTAGCGTGGAAGCTGCGTCCGCAGGAATTATTGCTGCTGCAGCATCTGGTGTTGTGGCGTGAGCAACAGGCACGTGAGCGTAATGTGCCACGCAACAAAGTCGTTGATGACAACAGTTTATGGAATATTGCGCGTTTTAAAGCGCGCAACCGCGATCAGCTGATCAAGGCTGGGATGCGCCCTCAGGCCGTGCGCGAAGATGGCAAGGTGTTGCTGGATATCGTCAGTCAGGTACAGGGGATGGATAAAAGTCTGTGGCCAAAGCAACTGGATAAACCATTGTCGCCACAGGCCGGGCAATGGCTGAAATTACTTAAGGAGACCGTTACCAGTAAAGCGGAACTACTGAACATTCCGCCGGATTTGCTGGCACGGAAAAAAGCACTGGAGGCGTTAATCCGCTCCGGATACCCGAATGGTCCGTTTAAACTGCCGGAAAGCCTCAGCGGTTGGCGTAAAGCGGAAATCGGGGATTATTTAATGATGATTTTGCAGGATCAGACGAGAGTGATCTCGCTGAGAAAACAGAGCAATGACGAAAGTACTGTGTGACGTTTATAAAACGAAAAAGAAAGATGAAACCTATCTCTATGTTTCCCGCAAAGATGCATTGAGCCGGGTTCCGGAAGCCCTGCTGGAGCAGTTTGGTAAACCTGAACTGGCGATGACCATGATTCTTACGCCGGAGAAAAAGCTGGCGCGGGCCGATATCGATAAGGTTCTGAAAGCGCTGGATGAGCAGGGTTTCTATTTGCAGATGCCGCCAGCCAAAGAAACCTACATGCTCGATTTGTTCTGCAAACTGGACAAAGAATGAGCGCGCAGCCGTTCTGGGAACAGAAAACCCTGCACGAGATGACTCGCAGCGAGTGGGAATCTCTGTGCGATGGCTGCGGTCTGTGCTGCCTGCATAAGCTGGAAGATGAAGACAGTGGTGAGGTGTACTACACCGACGTGCACTGTCGTTATATGGACACCAGTAATTGCCGTTGCACCGTGTATCAGGAACGGAACAGCAAAGTGCCTAACTGCGTCTGGCTGAGCCCGGAACAGGCGGAAAGCTTTTTCTGGCTGCCTGAAACCTGTGCTTACCGTTTGCTGGCAGAAAAGAAACCATTATTTGACTGGCATCCGCTGGTTTCCGGTGATCCCGCATCGGTACATAAAGCGGGTATTTCAATTCTGAACAAAGGGATTCCTGATGATCAGATTCCCGAAGATGAGTGGCAGGATCGTATTATATGGAAGGCATAATTCAGTTCTTACCCTTTTGGGCAGCTTATCTGGTATGCGCCCTGACAGGTTATTGGTGCTGGAACCGGATGTTTTTCTGGTTGGCTGCCGACAGTGACGTGCGCCGTTTTGTGCGTATGATCGGTGCGGTGTTGTTGTTTACCCCGGCGCCCATCGCTCAGGATTCCAATTACTTTGCTCCTGCTCTGGTGGTATTACCCTTTACTGCAATCAGTGAGGGCGTGAATACTGCTCTGTATGCGCTGAACTGGTTGCTGGCTGCATTGTGTATCGGTGTACTGGTTTTGGGGATACACCAGCTGCTGCTCTGGATAAGAGGCCGTTTGCAACCGGAGTGAAAATAAGGCGCACATTGTGCGCCTTATTTATTTTCAGTCATGACTGGTCAAACGCTATGGCTTGATTATTAAATAACCAATCGTTCAGCTTTTTTTCTCCCGTTCCTTTTCTTTTGTCCTGTCATTCAGGAATTTTTCTATCCGGCATTTTTCCCAGTCAGACATTTTTTTTATTCCTTTTCTGGCTAACCCATAAAACTTTGCTAGTTTTAATGCAGGAGTGTTCTGTATTTCTGACGGTTATCCTCCGGTGGCCGGCGCTATACGGAACGGTACTTAAACTTGGGGTTTTTCCGTCAGTGGAGTAATCGGATTAGGGGCAGCAAAGACTGCGCTCTAACGGATGAGAGGTTGGAAACATGGCTAATCATATCTTCATTCTGGCAACTGTGATGCTGTTGGCTGGCATTTTTGGGGGGCTGGTGAATTATTATCTGTATGGGGATAAGGATCCCGATGCAGCAAGTCTGCCACGTTTTCTTGTGGTGGGTGTGGGTGCGTCCTTTCTGGTGCCGGTGGTGCTGGATATGGTGAACAGTGAACTTGTTCTGGAGAGTCAGGGCGATCCGTCACGGTTGTTAATTTTTACCGGTTTCTGTTTGATTTCAGCGTTATTGAGCCGCTTCTTTATCGACAATCTGTCTGACCGGATTCTCAATGAAGCTCAGGTGGCGAAGCAGCGTTCCGAAGAAGTTCAGCAGAACCTGCGCATTATTCAGAGTGAACTGCTGCCATTAATCGATACCGAAACCGAACAGGATTCCGGTAACGAAGATCCTCAGGTGGTTCAGGTAAATGATGAGCTGGATGTTACTTCAACCCACGTACTGAAAATTCTCTCCAGCGGGCGCTTTATTTTCCGTTCTCTGGCCGGGGTTTGTCGTGAAGCCAATGAAGAAGAGTCGACCATTCTGAAAACACTGCATGTTTTGGTAACCCGCAGCCTGGCCGGTAAAGTCAGCGGTAAAAACGGTGTTCGCTGGCACATTACTGAGAAAGGCCGTCGCGTACTCGAATCTAACCTGTAACAGCCTTACCCCCGGGAGCAGTTATGATGATTAATCGTTGGCTGTCGGGGGTGATGCTTGTATCACTCCTGTCGTTTTGTGCCGCATCTTCTGCGGCCGAATCTCCTGCCAAGCCCTCCGATGTCCGGATTATTATCGATATTTCCGGCAGCATGAAAGAAACAGACCCTGAAAATCTGCGCATTCCGGCGCTGAATCTGCTGGTCGAATTATTGCCTGATCAGTCGCAGGCCGGTGTCTGGACCTTTGGCCGTTACGTCAATATGTTGGTGCCGCTCGCTGCGGTAGATCAGCCCTGGCGTGAAGCGGCAAAGGAGCAGGGGAAGTCGGTTAATTCCGTTGGGCTGTACACCAACCTCACCGAGGCGCTCGCTAAAGCCAGCTGGAAAGTGACGCCGGACAGTGGTTTCAATCACAGTGTTATCCTGCTGACTGACGGCAAAATCGATATGGCCGAGGCTGGCCAGAATGCTGAGCAGGTTAATTCGGCAGAAAGAACCCGCCTGTTTAATGAAGTCCTTCCCGTTTATGCCGCAGCCGGTGCCCGTATTCATACGCTGGCATTATCGGATGGTGCGGATAAAGCCTTGCTGCAGCAGATCTCGTTGGAAACCGGCGGTTTGTTTTTGCAGGCATCCAGTGCCGATGAATTACTGAAGGCATTTCTGAAGGCATTTGACCGTGCGGTGCCGGTTGAACAGGTGCCGATGGAAGACAACCGCTTTTCTATAGATGCCAGTGTTAAAGAATTCACCGCGCTTATTTTCCGTAAAGGCGGAGGCAAAGAAACCCGCCTGATGCAGCCTGATGGCACATTGATTTCTTACGCCGATGCACAACAGCAGGATGCCGTACGCTGGCATCAGGATGTGAATTTTGACCTGATTACCGTTCAGTCACCGCAGGCTGGCAGCTGGGCTGCAGATGCTGATCTCGATCCGGATAACCGGGTGCAGATTTTGTCTGACCTTACCCTGAATGTGGAAGGATTGCCGGTCAGTCTGTTTTCCGGCAATCCGATTGAGCTGGCGATAGCGTTAAAAAATGCGGGTGAGGTGGTTGATGAAGATGCTTTGTTACGGCTGACCGACATCAGCCTGAAAGTCACTGCCCCGGATGGCCGTTCGGGCAGCAAGTTGCTATCGGATCCGGAAAACCTGCCAACCGATGGTATTTTCCGTGAAGCTCTGACCCGTTTATCGCAGGTGGGTGAGTACCGTTTTGAAATCAACGCCATTGGCCGCACATTTCAGCGTCGTCAGGTGCTGAGTTCGACTCTTATGGAGCCTCTTCGGGTTGAAGTTCTGCCGCAGCCGGCCGAACAGCGGGTCGACATTCGTGTTATTCCTGAAGGCGCCAATGTGGACTCCGGCCTGAGTCGTGTGATTGCCAAAATCAGCAGCCCGGATGAAAGCTCCATTATTCAGTCAATGGAATTCGACGCGGCTCAGCAGGCCTGGTTGCTGAGTCTGAGTGCTGATAAAGGCGCGGGTATCTACGATGTCGTGCTGAATATCCGTGGCGTTTCAAAGGGTGGGGCGACCTTTAAAAGTAAGCCGGATGATATCCGCATCGAATTCCCACTGATTGATCCGGATGCGCCGCCGGCTGAAAATTCTATGGCAGCAGAAGATGCATCGGTTTCTGAAAATCCGGCGTCTGTACCTGTGGCTGAATCTCAGTCTGCAGCGATGGCGGAAGGGCAGCAGCCTCCTCAGGCGGAAACGGCAGATCCTGCCGAGCCTGTGGAAGATAAGGCGCCTGAAGAAAAAGCGCCTGAGCCTGCAGCAGAAGAGACGATAAAGCCCGATCTGGCCAAGCGTTTTGCTGAGCAGGAAGACATTGCAGAGCCTCCGGTGAAGGAAGAAGAGGGCATTGCCTGGTGGGTTTACCTGCTGTTGGCTTTGGGTAATCTCGCGGTCTTTGGTGGCGCCGGCTACTGGTGGTTTATGAAGCGCCGTCAGAGTAATGCAGCTGCGGCGGCTGCGCCTGTTTCTCATGACCGGTTGCCCGATGATCTGCCCCATGATGATCTGAGCGATGACGACTTTGCCGGCGATTTCGATGCCTTTGATGGGGAATCAGAAGAAGAAATCCCGCTGCCGTCATCAGCCCCTTCATCAATGGGGGGGGATACGGATATTAATGTTTCGCTGGATGATGATTTTGATATCGACCCGGATGAAAACCCGGTCGCCGATGACGACTGGGGAGAGTTTGACGCTGATAATGAATCGTCTCCGGAATCTGCGGATGATGATGAGAACAAACCTGCCTGATTGAACAATACACCCTCAGTAAAGCGCTGAGGGTGATCTCCGGCCGGCACTCTCATATTGCTGGCCGCTAATGCCTTGCTGATAAGCACCCCCCTACTTATACTGCTGACCTATTTTGTCGAATGAATGACTTAGAGGTTTGTATGAAGTTTCAGGGCACCCAGGAATATGTTGCAACGCCGGAACTGCAGTTAGCGGTTAATGCGGCCATTGCATTACAGCGTCCGCTGTTGCTGAAAGGGGAGCCTGGTACCGGTAAAACCATGCTGGCTGAACAACTGGCCGAATCGCTGGGTACCGAACTCATCCAATGGCACATCAAAAGTACAACCAAAGCCCATCAGGGCCTGTACGAATACGATGCGGTATCACGCCTGCGCGATTCCCAGCTGGGCGTCGACAAGGTTCACGACATTGCCAACTACATCGTTAAAGGCAAGCTGTGGCAGGCGTTTACCGCTGATAAGCCAGTGGTGCTGCTGATCGATGAAATTGATAAGGCCGATATCGAATTCCCGAACGATCTGCTGCTGGAACTCGATAAGATGGAGTTCTTTGTGTATGAAACACAGGAGCGTATCGTCGCCAAGCACCGTCCGATCATTCTGATCACCAGTAACAATGAGAAAGAACTGCCGGATGCGTTCCTGCGCCGCTGCTTCTTCCATTACATCGACTTCCCGGATCGTGACACCATGAAAGCCATTGTCGATGTGCATTTTCCGCGCATTCAGGCTGAGCTGGTGCGTGATGCACTGGATGTTTTCTTCGATGTGCGCAAAGTACCGGGCCTGAAAAAAAAGCCTTCCACCTCAGAGCTTATTGACTGGCTGAAACTGCTGATGGCCGATGAAATTGGCCCCGACGTACTGCGCAATGCGGATACCAGCAAGGCCATCCCGCCATTGTACGGCGCTCTGCTGAAGAACGAGCAGGATGTACAGTTGCTGGAAAAACTGGCTTTTATGAGCCGTCGCAAAGGCTGATCCGATGCTGATCGATTTCTTTCAGACCGTCCGTAACGCCCGTGTACCCTGTTCGGTGCGCGAGTATCTGGATCTTGTGCAGGCGGTTAAAGCCCATGTGGTATTTGCCGATCTGGATGAGTTTTATGCGCTCGCCCGGCTTTGCCTGGTAAAAGACGAAAAGCACTACGATAAATTCGATAAGGCTTTCGCCGCTTATTTTCAGGGGCTGGATACACTGCCTTCATTTATGGAAGAGGCCAACATTCCGGCTGACTGGATGCGTAAGGAATTTGAACGCATGTTGTCAGAAGAGGAAATGGCCAAAATCGAAGCACTGGGTGGGCTGGATAAAGTTCTCGAAGAGTTTAAAAAACGCCTTGAAGAGCAACATAAGCGCCATCAGGGTGGCAATAAAATGATCGGTACCGGCGGTACTTCGGCCTTTGGTGGTAACGGTTATAACCCGGAAGGCATCCGCATCGAGCAGGGTAAGTCGCGCCACAAAAAGGCTGTTAAAGTCTGGGAGCAGCGGAACTATAAAGACCTCGATGACAGTATTGAGCTGGGTATCCGTAATATCAAAGTTGCGCTGCGCCGTTTGCGTAAATTTGCCCGTCAGGGCTCGGTAGAAGAGCTTGATCTGGGCGATACCATTGCTTCCACTGCCCGCAATGCCGGTTTTCTGGATATCAAAATGGTGCCGGAGCGGCACAACTCGGTCAAAGTGCTGTTGTTTTTTGATATCGGTGGCTCGATGGATCCGCACGTGCGCGTCTGCGAGGAGTTGTTCTCTGCCGCCCGTACCGAGTTCAAGCATATGGAGATTTTTTATTTCCATAACTGCCTGTATGAGTCGGTCTGGAAAAACAATATCCGTCGTAATAATCAGCGTACCGATACCTGGGATATCCTGCGCAAATTCGGACCTGACTACAAAGTGATCTTTGTTGGTGATGCCATGATGGCACCTTACGAAGTAACCCACGTCGGGGGCAGTGTTGAGCACTGGAATGAAGAACCGGGTGCTGTCTGGATGCAGCGTATGGCGGATCATTACGGCAAGCTGGTATGGCTGAATCCTGCACCTGAGTCTTACTGGGGGCAGGGCGGATCGCTGGGGGCGATCCGCGAAATTGTCAATCAGCATATGTACCCGCTGACCCTGAAAGGGCTGGAAACAGCGATGCGCTACCTCAGCAAATAGGTAGTGGCAATCATTTACCTGTACGTAAGTACCGATTGATTGCAGGGCGCGCTTTATAGGACAATGGCGCGCTGATGGCACGGATGCCCACATAACTAAAAAAATGAAAAGGGCTTTAGACCAATGCTGGTCCTGGGGAATCTTTGGTGTCTGCTTACCCGTTGGGTGAAGCAGATGCTCTACATCACCACGTTCTGTCTGATCTGTGCTCCGTCATGGGCGCAACAGGAACAACTGTATCTGCGTAAAGGCCCGGGCAGTGCATTTCCTGTTATCTTCGAAGTCTCTTCTACCGAACAATTACAACCCTTGCGCCTGCAGGGGGACTGGCTGCTGCTCAGTAATGGCCGTCGTCAGGGCTGGCTGCCTGTCGCTCAGGTTCCTGAATCCTCAGGTCTGAGCCGTGCCCAGCGCTGGTATCTGAAAGATGCTCTGCGTCCGGGGAGTTGGCAGGTACAGGGCGGCTGGAACAGTGAAACAGCACTGCAGCTGGGCGTCAGCTATCCACTGGATGAGTATCGTCTGGCGGCGCGCTTTACCCGTGCCAATGCCGGTGAGCAGGTCTGGCAGAGTGCCGAGCTGGGGCTGGAGCAGGTGTTTTCACGTTATGCGGACTGGTCGTTGCAGGGCTTTGCTGGTCTTGGCGTGGGGATCAATGAACAGGGGAGTCGTCACTGGGATGAGCAGGGGCGGGAAACCTCAACGGCGCTTTTTACGGTTTCCGGTGATGTTGTCTGGCCACTGGAAAAGCGCCTGGATTTTCGTCTGCGCCTGCAGGCTTCACAGGCGCTGGGCGCTGATCAATCTGCACATACGGCCGTTGCGCTGATCTGGAATCTGAGTTTATGAAATATCTGCTTCTTTGCCTGTTAGTGGCGCCCTGGTGGGTTAACGCAGAAACCACCGACATCTATCAGCCACGGCTCAAAATCGCCGGGCTGGATAAATCCGAAAATATCAATCGCCGTTATGGCAGTTGGGGTGTAGGTCTGGCGCAGCAGGCGCAGGATAATCTCAGCAGCCGCAGCGCGCTGAACGTTACCGCTCGCTGGTTTGCCGGTGAACGCTGGTATCTGCTCGGCAGCGCCCAGATTGCCCCCTTCAATGAAGATGAAGTACGCGACGGCAGTGGCCGGGTTTTGCTGGAGTCCGGCGAACAGGCCAATGTGCTCAATGCCGGAGCCGGTTACGCTTTTTTGCAGGGTGCTGCCAGTTTCAGCGGTCGTACCAGTTACCCATGGCAAGTGGCGGTTGAAGCCTTGCTGGGCGAGCAATATACCGGTGACAGCAGCGGCCGTTACACCGGCCTGGCCTTTTCCTGGCAGTTGCTGGGCGATGATTACTGGTTTGCGACGGAGTGGCGGGCCTACCAGAGTGACGACAGTCGCCTGGATAAACTGAATGTGAATAAGGGTATGCAATGGGGCGTTTCGTTCGGTTCTTATTTCTGAGTCTGTGCGCGTTCAGCGTGCAGGCCGAAGAGGTCAGAAATATTGAAACCCTGGCGCCGGGCCAGCTGGTCGACGATTTTTCTATGCCTTCCGCCATTGGCGGTTGGGGGCAGCGTCTGGCAGAGCAGCGTGGCAAACCGGTAATGCTGGTATGGCTGGATCGTTGCAACCAGTGTCAGGAAGAACTGGTGCGCTATCAGTTGCTGGCAGAAAGCTACGCGCTGGATCAACTGGTCGCCTGGTTTATCTGGGCGCCGCATAAAAATGACGTGCCGCCGAAAATGCGTTTACCGGTGTTGCTGAATGATCAGTACTGGACGCAAAGCTGGGGCTTTAATCCCCGTCCGGCGGTCATGCTTATTAATAACGATGGTGTGCTGGATCACCTGATTCTGGGAGATCTGACCGGACACTACGCTGAAACTGAACAAACACTGGCACGGTGGATGGCTGAGCGACAGTTGCAGGCCCGTGTGGAGAGCAGACAATGAAAAAATTACCGATGCTGACTTTAGCTGCGCTCTTTTGTGCGCTGACTGTGCAGGCTGAACCGCAGAATGCCAATATTGCTGCCGATATTGTTCAGGTTAAACGCTCGGTGCTGGAGCTGAATAAAGACCTGTATGAACTTGAAGAAGACCTGCTCAGTCCGGCAACGACCCGCGCGGCGTTTTATTTTTCACTGACGTACGGTGAGTTTTTCGAGCCGCTTTCGATTGAAGTCAGTGGCTCAGGCTTCGAAGCTGTGCGTCATATTTATACCGAACGTCAGGTCGCCGCGCTGCGTATGGGGGCCGTGCAGCCACTGGCCAATATTAATCTGGGGCCAGGTAAACATAATCTGCGTGCGGTGATCCGTGGAGTTGATCAGCTTGGACAAAACCGTGAACTGGTTGTCGAGCAGCAAGTAGAAAAAAGCGATAAACCACTGATGCTGGAGTTTGTTGTCAGTGATGTCGCCGAGCAGCAAAGCGCCGCCGCGCAGCTGAAATTCTGGTAACCGGTGTACGGATGACAGCCTCCTGATGCGACTCTATTTACTGTTTTTTCCGCTGTTTTGCCTGTTGTCGGTTGCCCGTGCTGCCGACGGCGGTGCCACGGCAGATGCTGTTGCTGTGCAGCCGTCAGTGGCGGCTGTGAATAACAGTCAGCCCGAAAATGCAGAGCAGCGGCTGCTGCGCGGTGCATTTTATTACCATTATTTAACCAATAATTATCAGCAGGCACTGGTCAGTCTTGATCTTATGCAGAAAGCCTATGGTCAGGCTGAAATCGTTGCCGAAATAACAGTGATGAAGGCGGCCATTCTGTTGGCTCTGGGTCTGGAAGACGATGCTGATGCATTATTTGCAGCGGTTGAACAATCTGGTGGTAAAGCGTCAGCAGATGCCTGGTATCACCTGGCAGGACGTTGGCTGGCAAAATCCGAATGGGAAAAAGCAGAGCGCAGCATCCGCCGGGCACTGCAATTTGAGACGCGACAGAGCGGAACAGGCGCAGATACGTCTGGTGCACTGAATCGCTCATATCAGGAAGAAGCAAAATTTATTCTGGTCGCGAGTCTGGCTGAGCAGGATCGCGTGCATGAAGCCAATGACGCACTCGCGACTATGAGCCAGAGCGGAATCTGGAGCGGCTATGCACGTTATAACCAGATACTGTCGCTGATGCGCCTGCACGCCGTCAGCCGCGATCTGGAAAAATTAATCGAAGAAGCCACGTATTATCTGCCGGATACCTACGAAGGCCATTCCTTAAAAGACAGGATTTTACTGGTTGCCGGTATTTACGCGCTGGATGCCGGTAAATACCGTCAGGCTGAAGCTTATTTGCGACAAATCAGTCTCGACAGTGCCTTCACCGCTCCCGGATTATTGCAATACGGCTGGTCGCTGGTTGATCAGTGGAAATACGAAGAGGCCATGCAACCATGGCGGATTCTGCAACAGCGCTTCAGTGAATTTCACCCGGCGGTTATTGAATCCGTACTGGCGGTGCCCCACGCCCTTGAATTACTGAATGCGACAACGCAATCGCTGAAAACCTATGAATTTGTTGAGCAGCGTCTGCTCGGCATGCTTGAAACCCTGCGAATGCAGAATTCCCGTGAACAATTAAGTGCCTGGCTGGATGAGTGGGAATTACAACAGCAGGGGCAGTCCTGGGGCTGGCAGCGGGCGCAGTTAGGCGATATGCCGGATGGTGATTTGTCTCGCACCCTGCAGGATCTGCTGGACGATCGTGATTTTAATCAGATGACGTCCGCTCTGCATGATCTGAACAGTATGCTGCATGACGTTAAACGTCAGCAGCAGGATCTGCAATTATGGCAGGCCGTACTTAAACAGCGTCAGCAGAAACTTGCGGGCATGAATGCCAGCAAAAAGCTGCAACAACTGGAATTGCGTCAGGCAGCGCTGACCCGTGATGTTCTGGCAATACAGCAACGTCTGCAGGCCGAAGATCAAAAAGTGTTTGCCTTTGCATCCAGTGCCGATCAGCAGAATGTTGATCATCTTGCAGCCGTTGTACCGCGCATCGAATACCTGCAGCGTCTCAATACCCCAACCCGTGATCTGGGTGTTTATAAAGAACGCTGGCGCCGTAGCCGCGGCTTACAGCTGTGGCGTATTTATGAAGAAAAACCACAGCGGCAATGGCTGGCGCAAAAAAATTACTGGCAGCTGCAGGGTGTTACTTCGGAGCTGCTGGAACAGCTGGAAAATACCCGTACAGCACTGAGCTGGGCAGACAGCAGCTGGCAGGGTTTTCCGCAGCGCGTTGCTCAGCAGCAACAGCGGTTAAAACAGCAGGAAACACGGTTGCAACAACTGCACGACCAGCAGCAGGAACAGATTATTGCTCATGCGCAGCGCCATATGACGGATCTGGATGTAAGAATTACCGATTATCTGGCTCAGGCACGTCTGTCGATCGCGCGCTTGTATGATGATTCCTTGCAGCAACAGGTTGTTAGCGGTGCGGTGGAGGGCAGTGATGAATAATTTTGCCTTACGCGCTGTGTTTATGTTGGCGATAGTATCGCTGGCCGGCTGTAGTCTGTTTTCGCAACCGGATGATACGGAAAAAACGCTGGGAAATATTAACGGCCTGAAAGTCCGTTTATTATCTAACGACCCGCTGGAAACCAGTCATGATGATGTAATTGATCGTTATCAGCGTTATCTCGATGTTGCTACCGAACCGGAAATGCGCATTCGTGTCGCCCACCGTATTGCCAGTCTTAAACTGCAGGCCGAAGAAATTGCGCTGGATAAAATACCGGAAGGCACTGACTCCGGTCTGGATGCGAGTGCAACGCGAGAAGAGCGTGCTCAGGCCATTGCCTCAATCAAAGATTATGAGTCATTGCTTGAAGCTTACCCGGACCGTTCCGATAACGACGCCATGCTTTATCAGCTGGCCAAAGCTTACAGCATGGCCGGGCGTATGCAGTCTGCTATTGCCACGCTGGAACAACTGGTTGCCGATTTCCCGCGTTCGGTTTATTACCTTGAAGGGGAATTCCGTCTGGCGCAATTACTGTACGCGTCCGGTGATTATGAAGGGGCGGAGCAGGCTTATCAGCGCCTGATTGATCGCGGCCCGGACGACAACCAATATTATGTCAGTGCGGGGTATCTGCAGGGCTGGTCGATCTTTAAACAGGATCGTCTGCAGGACAGTCTGCTGGCCTTTACCCGTTTATTGGATGAACAATATCCGACCGTCGCGGCATTGTCCGATGCCAAAGGCGGTGAGCTGGATATGCTCAACGACATTCTGCGCATTATGGCCATCATGTTTGATGACCTTGGCGACTGGGAGCAGATTGCGCTGTTTTATGATCAGCACGGCAAACGTCATTATGAATATCTGATTTATGACCGGCTGGCGACGCTGTATTACGACAAACAATATTATAAAAGCGGAGCCTCTACCTTACGTGCCTTTGTTTTGCGCTACCCCGATGATGTGCTGGCACCGGTGTATTACGAGCGCCTGATTGAAGGTTATAAAACCGCGCGCTATCCAAACCTGATGCGTAAACATAAAGAAATCTATATCGGTATGTTTGGCGTAGGCGGTAATTACTGGCTGAACCATACCGAAGCGGTGCAGCAGAAACTGGAAAAAACGCTGGCAACTTACATCTGGGATCTGGCGGGCTTTCATCACGCCTGGGGGCAGAACAGCAAAAAGCTGAAAGACAAGCGTGAACGTCTGGGCGAAGCTGAACGCTGGTATAAAGAATATATCCGCAGCTTTCCAGAGGCTGATGACACGGTTAAAGCTCATTTCCTGTTAGCGGAAGTGGCGTTCGAACTGCAGGATTACCCTCTGGCCAAAGATCATTATGAGATCGTGGCTTACCAGTATCCGGGTTATGAAAAAGCAGCTGAGGCTGGCTACGCGGCAATTCTGGCATTTAATAAATACCGTCCGGCGAAAACAGAGGCCCTGGCCTGGCGCCAGGCAACGGTTGCCAGTGCAATGCGCTTTGTGCAGGAGTTTCCACAGGATGAGCGTAGCGGCACCGTGCTGGTAAATACCGCAGAAATGCTGCTGAAAGATAAATATTATCCGCAGGCTCTGACCACTGCACGGCTGGCGTCGCAGGTCGAAGCCGACCTGCCTGAGCGTTACCGCTATGGTGCGGCGCTGGTACGCGGACATGCCAGTTTTGAACAGGGCCTGTTTGCCGAATCCGAAGAAGCGCTGGGCAAAGCCCTGACTTACAGCAAACTGGATAAGAAAACCCGGCGTGAGTTACGGGATAAAGTCGCTGCCACGGTTTATAAACAAGGCGAGCAGGCCAAAGAGCAGGGTGACCTTACCGCAGCGGTTGGCCACTGGCGCCGCCTGGCAACGGTTATTCCGGAAAGTAGCACCCGCATTATTGCCGAATATGATGCGGCAACCTTATTAATGCAGATGAAAGATTATGATCAGGCCATTGAAGTACTGTTGCATTTCCGTGAACAGTATCCTGAGCATAAATTAACCGCTGATATTCCAAGTAAACTGATCGTCGCTTATGAAGATAAAGGCGAGTGGCGCAAGGCCGCGTTTGAATTACAGCGCATCTGGAATGACGGCACAGATCCGGAGCAGCAGCGCATTGCCTGCTACCAGTCGGCTGAGTATTTTGAAAAAGGTGGTGATCTGGATAATGCGCTGGTGATGTATAAGCGCTACGCCCACAGCTATAAAAAACCGTTTGATGCAGCCGTCGAAGCGCACTTTAAACTGAACGAAATTTATGCGGCGCAGAACGATGAAGAAAAACGCCGTTTCTGGCTGGATAAGGTGATAACCCTGCACAATAAAGCCGGTAAAGATCAGACAGATCGTTCACGTTATCTGGCCGCCAGTGCGGCCTATGAGCTGGGTGAATTCGAACGGGTTAAATATGAAAAAATCGCCATTACGCTTCCCCTTGATAAAAGTGTGACGCGTAAGAATGCGGTGATGCAGGCCGCGCTGAAGCGTTATACCCAGGCGGTGCAGATTGGCGTACTGGAATACACAACATCAGCGACTTATCGCATTGGTCAGTTGTACGCTCAGCTGAGCAAGGCACTGATGGAATCGGAGCGGCCAGGCGGTATGGATGAACTGGAGCTGGAAGAGTATCAGTTCCTGCTGGAAGAGCAGGCATTTCCCCTGGATGAGGCGGCTATTGAAATTCATCAGACCAATGCCAACCGTACTTACGACGGTCTGTATGATGAATGGATTAAAAAGAGTTACCGGTCTTTGGGTACGCTGATGCCTGGCCAGTACAATAAAAATGAAAAGGCGCTGAGTTATGTCGATCAGATTCGCTAGCCTGTTATTGCTGGTTTTATTGCAAATGGGATTGCAGGGCTGCAGCCTGTTGGGTGCTAAGCCTGAAGTGGTCGATTCTGTGCCGCAGGAAAAGCCATTGCCGCCGGAACTGATCGAGGCCTATAACGCCGGTCTGGAATTGCTGCAGGACGAAGAGTTTGATGCGGCACTGGTTCACTGGCAGACGCTGGCGGAAAAATATGCAGAATTTCCCGGCTGCTGGACCAATCTGGCACTGGCGCAATACCGTCTCGAGCAGTTTGATGCCAGTCTGGAAAGTCTGAATAAAGCCGTTGCCCTTAAACAGGAATTCTGCCCGGCCTATAAAGTACTGGGACTGGTACAGCGTGAATTAGGCCAGTTCGGGGCGGCAGAAGACAGCTATCAGACGGCTCTTCAGTGTGACCCGGCGGATGTGCAGGTGCATTACAATCTGGGCATTCTCTATGATCTGTATCTGCATGATCTGGTCAAAGCGCTGCAACAATATCAGCTGGCACAGGGCATGATGAGCGAGCCGGATGAAACGCTGGCGATCTGGATTGCTGACCTCGAACGACGCAGTACCGAGCAGGTCGCAGGGGAGGGTTCGTAGTGATTAAAGTATTTTCCTGCGCACTGTTGTTACTGTTTTTAAATAACATTGCGCTTGCTGACAATGTGGTTCGCCTTGAAGGTATCTCCATTCAGGGTAACAGCGAAGAACCGAACGTAATGTACGTAACACCGTGGCGTCCGCCACCGGGAACCGGGCGCTTATATCAGCCGATTAACAGCTATCGTGAACAGTGGCTGCAGAGCATTGACCGCGACAGCTTCCGCCGCGAAATGCGTTACGCTGAACGCTATGCGCCAAAGGAGCCGGATCAGGAACGTCTGCGCCAGCTGAGCGGGGGCTCAGCAGTGCAGTAGTACTTTTTGGTTTATGCAATAAACAACGTTTTTTGCTGAGCGGTTTAATGGTTAAATCGTCAGTAATGGGAAAGACCCGGAAGGCTGCGGCATAAGACCGGCCAATAACAATTAATAAGCTAAAAACTACAAACCAGGGGAAGTAACTATGGATACCATCGTACGTTTTTTTCAGGAAGGCGGTACTTTTATGTACCCGATTGCCATCATTATGGCGATTGGTCTGGCCATTGCTTTTGAGCGTCTGCTGGTGCTGATGAAAGAAAAATCCAGCAACCGCCGCGCCTTTGAAGAACTGCTGCCTATGCTGCAAAAACGCGACCTGCGCGGTGCGCTGAGCTATGCCACCAGTTCAGAAACCAAAATCGGTGATATTTTCTCTGCTGCTATTGCCCGTATTCCAGGCAGTCAGCGTCGTGAAGAAATTGAATATGCGCTGGAAGAAGGTCTGATGGAAGCCATTCCACAGCTGGAAAAACGCACCCAATACGTAGCCACCCTGGCCAACATTGCCACGCTGATGGGACTGCTGGGTACCATTATGGGTCTGATCGCAGCCTTTACCGCGGTTGCCAATGCAGCGCCTGCAGAAAAAGCCGCACTGTTGTCGCAGAGTATTTCTGTCGCGATGAACACCACGGCATTCGGTCTGATGGCAGCGATTCCGTTAATTCTGCTGCACAGCTACCTGCAATCCAAAACCAACGAAATTGTCGACAGTATTGAGATGGCCGGGGTTAAGTTCCTCAACATCATCACCGAGCGTAAGCCAGGTCAAACTCCAGCAAACAGCAACTGAGATGTAATTTCTGATGAGACGCCAAAGACGAATACAAGAAGAGGCGGAGCTCAACGTTACATCCTTTATGAATCTGATGATCGTACTGGTACCAGTGCTGTTGATGAACATGGTGTTCTCACAGCTGGCAGTACTCGATCTTAAGTTGCCATTGGGAGATCAGCCGGGGGCTGTGAATCCTGAGGATGTTTCGCTCGAAGTGATTGTCCGTAAGCAGGGGTTTGAAATTACCCGAACCTATCAGGAAAAATCTGAATCGCTTGCGACACTGCCGAAAAAAGACGGAGATTACGATTACAGTGGTCTGTCTTCTGCGCTCGTGGATATTAAAAAGAATCCGGGCTTTGAAGATAAAAAAGACATCAGTCTGCTGTCGGAAGCCGATGTCGATTACCAGACGCTGATTACCGTGATGGACAGCGTACGCATTTACCCGGCGGTTATTGGTGCTTCACTGGTTGATGCGACGTTATTCCCGGAGATTTCTCTGGGCGATGCGCCGGGCGCGGAGGTGACACCATGAAAATGTCGCGTCGTGCGAAGCGTATGCAGCGCAATCATAAGCGTAATGCCAATAAAAGCGGCCTGAATCTGACGGCACTGATGGATATTTTCACCATTCTGGTTTTCTTCCTGATGGTGAACCAGTCCGAAGTGGAAGTGCAGAGCAGTGATGCCATTCAGTTACCGGCCTCGCTGGCGGATAACAAGCCGAATGAGAACATCACGGTTCTGGTGAGCAAAGACGATATTCTGGTTCAGGGGCGTGCGGTCATCAGTACTGCTGCGGCCAGTAAAATCAGCGGCGAAGAAATTGCCGAACTGAAAAAAGAACTGGATTATCTGGCTTCGCGCTCTCCGCTGCCGGATGAACAGAAAGCCCAGGGGCGGCCGGTCACCATTATGGGTGACAAGGACATTCCTTATGCGCTGCTGAAAAAGGTGATGAATACCTGCGCGAAAGCGGAATTCAATAATATTTCGCTGGCTGTTAATCAGAAACCACCCGCTGCGGGAGGTGCCTGATGACCGTTTATTATCGCGCACCACAACTGCCCTGGACCGACAACGGCGACCGTCAGCGCTTTCTGCCTATTCTGATTGTTTTGCTGGCAGTGGTCATGGTGCTGGGTGTGGTTATTCCGTCTGTTGATCTGCCGGAAAAAGACCGTAAGGATCTGGAGAAATTACCGCCGCAGCTGGCCAAGGTGATTGAGCGTAAAAAGCTTGAAAAGCCCAAGCCAAAACCGCTGCCGCCCAAAGTGGAAGAAAAGAAACCGGAGCCTAAGCCCGAACCAAAACCGGAGCCTAAGCCTGAGCCGAAACCGGAACCACCAAAGCCGAAACCGGTTCCGAAACCCAAGCCCAAGCCGAAGGTAGAAGCGACGAAGGAAAAGCGTGAGCAAGCCAAAGAAACGGCCAAAAAGAATTTTGGTAACGATGCCTTGTCAGCGCTTAACAGCATCCGCAATCAGGTGCCGATTGCTGCATTAAACACCTCCAGCAAGGGGCTGAGTAATGCCGGCAATAAAGCGACCAGTGTCGGTACTGTGGTTGATCGTAACGCCGCAACACGGACTTCCGGTGGTGTTGATGTTGCATCCTTAACCAATGCGACGGTCGGTGAAAACCTGAGTGATCGTCAGGTGACGGCGGTGGAAATGACGGCAGAACAGGAGGAGGCTGCAGCGGCTGCTACGACCCGTTCGCAGGAAGAATTGCGTCTGGTGTTCGAGCAGTACAAAGTGCAGTTTGACCGTTTGTACCGCGGCGCTCTGCGTAAGAATCCGGCGCTGGCAGGTTCTGTGACACTGAAAATGGATGTGCAGCCCAATGGTACTGTATCAACCTGTTCGGTGCTCAAGAGCGAGCTGAACGATGCTGGTCTGCATAAGCGACTGGAAATGAAGTGTCGTCAGATGCAGTTCGAAAATCGTCCGGGTATAGATGTAACCACGGTCGAATTTCCGATCCGCTTTATGCCTTAATGGCAGGGCGCAACCAATAAAAAAGGCCGCATTTGCGGCCTTTTTTATTCTTTCCGGTTCGTATCGTTCCGGATTAACGACAGCACACTCTCAACCACCGATACGGATTTCCGGCAGTTTGGGAGCTTTGATGGTCATTTTTTCGGTTGGTGCCATCACGCTGGCTTCACCGCTGGCCACCACTTTGCCGTTCTGATTGCTGACCTTGCAGTCAAGGGTTACAACCGGCTTGCTGTCGTGTTTGCTGCTGACGGTTAATTCCACCGTTAATTCATCGCCAATCATCACCGGTTTGCGGAAGGATAAATTCTGACCGAGATAAATGGTTCCCGGACCAGGTAAATCCATCGCCAGTGCTGCTGAAATTAATGCCCCGGTGAACATGCCGTGGGCAATCTGCCCTTTAAACATTGTGGTGGCGGCATATTCGGCATCCAGATGCACAGGGTTGTGATCACCTGAGGCCGCGGCAAACAGAATAAGATCCTGTGAAGTCACTATGTGCTTGCGCTGACAGCTGTCTCCGACAGTAATTTCATCAAACGGACGATTGGTAATTGTTTCCATACAGTTTCCGGGTTAGTTACAACAAGTTGAGTGTGTGCGCCGCTGATTACAGCGGCAGCGCTTTGAGCCAGTTCAGAATATCCTGAAACACCTCATCAGCATTGGTTTCGTTCAGCATTTCATGCCGGCCTTCAGGGTACAGCCGCAGGCTGACATTGTCATGACCTGTCTTTTCCAGAAAGGCTTTTAATGCCGGAACACCTTTACCCATCTGACCAACAGGGTCGCGATCACCGCCAAAAAGATAGACAGGTAAATGCGCCGGGATTTTGCGCAGATTATCGGCCTTGCCGATTTCAATCAGACCACCGAATAAGTCAGTCCATAATTGCAGGCTGCACAGATGTCCGCAGGCGGCATCGGCCAGATAACGGTCAACCTGTTCGTTGTCGCGGCTCAGCCAGTCAAAATCGGTACGGTTAGGGCGGAACGCTTTATTGAATGCGCCAAAGGACAGGGCATCCATTACGCCAGACAGGTGTTGTTGCCCCTGACGCAGCTTCAGCAGGCTGGCGACGCTGCGCCCCAGATGAAACAGGGCGGACGACTGATGATTGGAGCCGGAGAGAATCAGGCCGGATAACAGGTCGCCATGCCGGATGGCGAAGCCCTGCGCAATAAAGGATCCCATTGAATGGCCAAACAGGATGCGTGGTTCTGAACCGCAGACGGCTTGCTGCACCCGCAGGATATCGTCCATCAACAGTTCCCAGCCGCCCATGCCGGCGGCATCTGCATCGGCGTAGTGGCCGCGCGGGCGGCGCTCACCATGGCCGCGGTGATTATGGGTAACCACCTGATAACCGGCCTGATGCAGGAATTCGGCCAGTGGAATGTAGCGGTCGCAGTGTTCTGCCATGCCGTGCATCAGATGGATGGTGGCAACGGGAGAGGAATGTGCCCACAGGCGCGCCTCGAAGGTGGAGTGATCGGCGGCAGATATAGTTATTTTGTTCATTATTTAGTCACTGTTCTGGCGAGAGTTAACCAGCCGTATCAGGCGGCGCTGATACCTTCTCCGTTATGTGTCAAATTGTAAATAGCTACGGAGCGACTTTTGCCGCGATGTGAGAAAACAGGTAAACTCCGGCTGCTTTTTTGGCCGGTATTTCTACTGGGGAGCCTGAATCCGGCCAATTCAAAATTTCACAAAACCCTGCACATAACGATAATTCAGGGTTATCAGGAGGCGGTATGAACGAGCAGTTTTTCCAGGAGCGTTATCCGGAAGGGTATCCAAGTACGATTGACCCGGATAAGCACGAATCTTTAGTCGAAATTTTTAACAGTTTCGTAGAACGTTTTGCTGATCGTCCGGCGTTTACCTGTCTGGGACAAACCCTGACCTATGCCGAACTGAATAAGCAGAGCGCCGCCTTTGCTGCCTACCTGCAGAATGAAACCAGCCTGCAGGCCGGTGACCGTATCGCAGTGCAGCTGCCGAACATTCTGCAATATCCGATTGTTGTATTCGGTGCTATGCGTGCCGGTATGGTGGTGGTTAATACCAATCCGCTGTATACCGAACGCGAGATGGAACACCAGTTTAACGATTCTGGTGCCAAGGCTCTGGTGGTTCTGGCCAATATGGCTGACAAAGCGGAGCGCGTGTTGCCAAACACTGGCATCAAACACGTGATCGTCACCAATGTGGGTGATATGCACGGCACGGTTAAGCGTGTGCTGATCAATACCGTTCTCAAGCATGTTAAAAAAGAAGTTCCTGCCTTTAACATTCCGGGTGCCGTTGCTCTGCGCAGTGCGTTAAAAGCGGGTGCAGGAAAGAGCTTCACCGCAGTTAAAGTTGACCGTAACGATGTGGCTGTTCTGCAGTACACCGGTGGTACAACCGGCGTTGCCAAAGGTGCAATGCTGACTCACCGCAACCTGATGTCGAACATGATGCAGTGTCATGGTCTGTTCACTATGGTGCTGGAAGAAGGTAAAGAAACCGTTATCGCACCGCTGCCGCTGTACCACATCTATGCCTTTACTGTGCATTGTATGGTGCTGCTGGAAACCGGTAACCACTCGATCCTGATTCCTAACCCGCGTGATATTCCGGGCTTTATCAAAACCCTGCAGGGTGCTGAGTTCAGTGGTTTTGTGGGTCTGAATACCCTGTTCGTTGCGCTGTGTGGTCAGGAAGCTTTCCGTGCCCTGAACTTCAGCAAACTGAAGCTGACCATCTCCGGTGGTATGGCGCTGACCAAAGATGCGGCAGACCAGTGGCAGAGCGTTACCGGTTGTGAAATTGCTGAAGGCTTCGGTATGACTGAAACGTCTCCGGTTGTTTCTTTCAATCCGCCAGGCCACATCAAACTGGGTACCATCGGTATGCCGGTTGCTGGTACTAACTGTAAAGTGATCGACGAAGACGGTAATGAATTACCTCTGGGTGAGCCGGGCGAGCTCTGCGTTAAAGGCCCGCAGGTAATGAAAGGTTACTGGCAGCGTCCGGAAGCGACCGCCGAAACCATCACCGAAGATGGCTGGCTGAAAACCGGCGATATGGCGGTGATCACAGATGACGGCTACATGAAGATCGTTGACCGTAAAAAAGACATGATCATTGTCTCTGGTTTCAACGTTTACCCGAACGAAGTGGAAGATGTACTGGTATCTCACCCGGACATCGTTGAAGCCGCTGCCATCGGTATTCCGGATCCTAAGAGCTCTGAAGCGGTTAAAGTGTTTATCGTTTCCAAAAACGAAAACCTGACTGCAGCAGAAGTAAAAGACTGGTGCCGCGAGCGTCTGACCGCTTATAAAGTACCGCGTCACATTGAGTTCCGTGACGAACTGCCGAAGACCAACGTCGGCAAAATCCTGCGTCGCGAACTGCGTGATGCGGAGCTGGCCAAGCACAACTGAGTTGTGTAGGTCTTAATAAAGACGCCCTGTATTTTCGGATACGGGGCGTTTTTATTGGTGGAGCCGGCGAATTTACTGCCGGACCTGCGTGTTAACAAAAGTGGAGATCCCTGTGAGCGCCGACGCTTTTACTGCCGACTGGGCAGCCCTGCATAAAGCCATTGACCAATGTTTGCTGAAAGATCAGCACGGCATGCGCCGCAGTGTGCAGCAGTTAAAGAAGCGCTCGCCGGATGATGCCGGTACCCAGGCGCAGCTGGAAAAACTGCTGCAGCGCATTCAGCGCAGCCAGCAGACGGTAGCGTTGCGCTCTCAGCCTTTACGTATTGCCTATCCGGAAGAGCTGCCGGTCAGCGGCAAGCGTGACGAGATTCTCACGGCACTGCGTGATCATCAGGTGGTGGTAGTCGCCGGTGAAACCGGTTCCGGCAAAACCACGCAATTACCTAAAATCTGTCTGGAAGCCGGTTTTGGCCGTCAGGGGCGGATTGCTCATACCCAGCCACGGCGCTTGGCTGCGCGTGCGGTTGCTCAGCGAATTGCTGAAGAACTGGGTTGCGAGCTTGGTCAGCAGGTCGGTTATCAGGTGCGCTTTACCGACCAGAGCGTCGATGCCAGCCGGGTAAAGCTGATGACCGATGGTATTTTGCTGGCGCAAACCCAGCACGACCGTTTTCTCAATGAATACGACGCCATCATTATCGACGAAGCGCACGAGCGCAGTCTGAATATTGATTTTTTGCTCGGCTATTTAAAGCAACTGCTGCCGCAGCGTCCGGATCTGAAAATTATTATTACCTCGGCCACCATTGATGTTGACCGTTTCGCTCAGCACTTTGCCGATGCCAGTGGTAAAGCCGCTCCGGTGATTGAAGTATCCGGGCGTACTTTTCCGGTTGAAGTCCGATACCGCTCGTTATTACGGGATGAAGAGGACGCGGATGACCGCACGCTGTTTGAAGGCGTGGCTGAAGCGCTGGCTGAACTGCGCGAAGAAGATAAAAAATCCGGTCAGCATGGTGATGTGCTGATTTTTATGCCAGGCGAACGGGAAATTCGCGAGTGCGCCGAATTTTTACGCCGCGCACAACTACCGGCGACTGAAATTCTGCCGCTCTATGCGCGCTTAAGCGGTGCCGATCAGCAGAAAATCTTTAAGCCTCACGGTGGCCGGCGGGTGGTGCTGGCCACCAACGTGGCAGAAACCTCGCTGACGGTGCCGGGCATCCGTTATGTGATTGACTCCGGCGTGGCGCGCATCAGTCGCTACAGTTACCGCAGCAAAGTGCAGCGGCTGCCGGTTGAGGCTATTTCTCAGGCCAGTGCCAATCAGCGTGCCGGTCGTTGTGGCCGTACTTCGCCGGGTATCTGTATCCGTCTGTACGAAGAAGCCGATTTTCTTGCCCGCTCAGAATTTACCGATCCGGAAATTCAGCGCACAAATCTGGCTGCGGTTATTTTGCAGATGCTGCATCTGAAACTCGGCCGGCTGCAGGATTTCCCCTTTATCGATGCCCCCGACGAGCGCTTTATTAAAGACGGTTTTAATCTGCTGCAGGAACTTGAAGCCGTTGATGCCGACGGGAATATGACAACGCTGGGCCGACAGATGGCGCGTCTGCCGGTTGATCCGCGTATTGGCCGGATGTTGCTCGAAGCAAAGCAGCAGCAATCATTGCGCGAGGTGCTGATTATTGCAGCGGCTTTAACCGTGCAGGACCCGCGTGAGCGGCCACCGGAAAAACAACAGGCTGCGGATGAAAAACACCGCCTCTGGCAGCATGAAGAATCCGATTTTCTCAGTCTGGTGAATTTATGGTTTGCCTACGAAGAACAGCGTCAGGAAACCTCGCAGGCGCAGTTGCGTAAATGGTGCAGTAAGCATTTTCTGTCTTTTATGCGCATGCGTGAATGGCGCGATACCCACCGACAGCTGCATGTATTGTGCAAAGAGCTGGAATTAAAAGAAAACGCCGAGCCGGCCAGCTACGAAGCCGTACACAAAGCCTTGCTGGCCGGCATGCTCAGCCAGATTGGTTTTAAATCGGAAGGGCAGGAATATCTGGGCGCCCGTAACCGTAAATTGTTTATTTTTCCGGCGTCGGGGCAATACAAGAAAAAGCCGAAGTGGATGATGACCGCCGAACTGGTTGAAACCAGCAAACTGTATGCACGTACGGTGGCGCGTATAGAACCGCAGTGGATAGAGCAGGTCGGCAAGCCGCTGCTGAAATATCAGTATTTTGAACCGCACTGGAATGCCCAGCGTGGGCAGGTAACCGCTTTTGAACAAAGTACGTTATACGGCTTGATCGTTAATCCGCGCAAACGGGTTAACTATGCGTTAACGCATCCGCAGGAAGCACGGGAAGTCTTTATTCAGGAAGGTCTGGTAGAGCAGCAGTTGCGCAGCAAACTGCCGTTTTACCGCAAAAATATTGCGCTGCTGAAAGAAGTCACTGAGTACGAAGAGAAATCCCGCCGCCGTGATCTGGTCATTGACGATGCCTGGCAGGCGGAGTTTTATCGCCGGCATTTACCGCAGGACATTCCGTCGGTCAGACACCTTGAACGCTGGTATGAAAAAGCCCCGGCGGCGGAGAAAAAAGCACTCGAATTTACCCGCGATCAATTACTCAGTGCGGATGCGGCGGGTATTGGTGCAAAAGATTTTCCGGCCGAACTGGAATGGCAGGGCATGGCTTTTCCGCTCAGCTATACCTTTGCCCCGGGTACTGATAATGATGGCGTTAGCCTGAGTGTGCCGGTGGCGATGCTGCAGCAGGTTCCGGATGCCCAGGTTGAGTGGCTGGTGCCTGGCTTTATTGGCGAAAAAGCCGCTCAGCTGATTAAGGGTTTGCCCAAAGCGGTGCGCAAAAACTTTGTACCTGTACCGAATACGGTAGAAGCCTTTCTGCGTCAGGCGGATGCCTCTCAGGGTGGTCTGTATATTCAGTTGCTGAATTTTCTTAATAAAACCCAACGTCCGCCGCTGGAGTTATCACAGCTGCTGGAGGTTGAGTTAGCGCCGCATCTGCGCATGAATATCCGGGTGATGTCCGATGGTAAGCTGCTGGCGCAGGGACGCGATCTGGCGGCGTTAAAAGCGCAGCTGAGTGATGCCAGTCAGCAGCAGGTACTGACGCTGGCGCATCAGGATTATCAGCGCAGCGATATCAGCCAGTGGGATTTTGCCGATTTACCGGAGACTATCCAGACACAGGTGAATGGTTTGCCGGTGCGTGCATTCCCGTGCCTGCGTCTTAATGGTCAGCAGCTGGAATTAACCGTTGAAGCCAATATTAATGATGCCCGCCGTGCACACCGCACAGGTGTCAGCCGCCTGATCCGCAACGCTCTGCCGGAACAGGAGCGGATGCTGAAAGCCCATATTCAGAAAACCATGGCCAGCCGCTGGTTGCTGGCAAAAGGTCTGGGCAGTCAGGCTGATATTGCCAATGACCTGCTTGAGGCTGCGTTTATTCAGGTGTTTGTGCCTCTGGATGAAGCGCTGCCTTACACTGAGGCTGAATATAAAGCCCGCCTGGAGCGTCGTGCTGAGCTGATTACCCACGGCGAACGGTTATTGGCGCAATACATTGAGTGGCTGCAGCTACGTCATACCATTCTGAAGCGTATTGGTGGTGCGGTCAGCCTGGATCGTGCGATGGCCTACAGCGATGTAAAAGCTCATCTGCAGCGGCTGCTGGCTTCCGGTTTTATGAGCCGTACTCCCTGGGTTCAGCTGCAATGCTACAGCCGTTACTTACGCGCGATGGAATACCGCATCGATAAATTGCAGGGCAATCTGCCGCGTGACCGGCAGTCGATGATTGAGTATGAGGCGCTGGCAACGCCTTATCTTGAATTACTGGCGCGTGTTGATATCGATGACCATCCGCAATTACAGGAATTTGGCTGGCTGCTGGAAGAGTGGCGGGTATCGTTGTTTGCTCAGCCGCTGGGTACGCGAGAGCCGGTATCGATGAAACGACTGCAGAAGCGTTGGCTGGAAATCCGTGATATCTGATTTTTTTCTTCCCGACTGTAAGAGGCGGGTGGGTCCTGCGACTAAGGTTAAGTGCACCGCAAAAGGGTTGAATTAATTACCTTTTCCGGGCACTAATGTGTCAGCTCTGCGTCATCAGGCGTGGGTAAAAACGTTCCTAATCTCTGAACAGGACTACATCATGGCTAAAAAAACAATGAAACCCGTTGCTGCTGTACTGGGTACTGCCTTCATCGCTGCACTGGCTCAGGCTCCTGTGGCCTCTGCGGCTGAAAATCCATTTGCGTCTGCTGAATTGCAGTCTGGTTATAAACTGGCTGCGCACCATGAGGGAAAGTGTGGTGAAGGCAAATGCGGTGAAGGTAAATGTGGTGCAGAGAAAACCAAAGCCGAAGGTAAGTGCGGCGAAGGTAAATGTGGTGCCGATAAGGCCAAATCTGAAGGCAAGTGCGGCGAAGGTAAATGCGGTGCTGATAAGGCCAAGTCTGAAGGCAAGTGCGGTGCCGATAAGACCAGATCTGAAGGCAAATGCGGCGAAGGTAAGTGCGGCGGCAGCAAGTAAACATGAAAACAACCTCCCACTTCGTTGCCGGAGCCGGGTTGGGGTTGCGGCGGGCTCTGATGGGCCCGCTGGCCGACGTGCCGGATACCGCCATTGATTTTATGGAAATTGCGCCGGAAAACTGGATTGGGATTGGCGGCCGTTTTGGCAAACAATTGCGTCAGTTTACCGAGCGTTATGATTTTCTTTGTCATGGCCTGTCGTTATCTCTGGGTGGCCCGGCTGCGCTTGATGAAGCACTGGTCCGCTCGGTCAAAAGCTTTATGCAGGAGCATGGCATTAAGGCTTACAGCGAGCACCTGAGCTACTGCAGTGACGATGGGCATTTATATGACCTGATGCCTGTGCCGATGACGGAAGCAGCGGTTGATTATGTCGCTGAGCGCATTATGCGGGTGCAGGATATTCTCGGGCAGCGTCTGATTATCGAAAATGTGTCGACCTATGCTGAACCCGGCAAAGAAATGTCGGAGCAGGATTTTGTCTGTGCGGTGCTGGAAAAGGCCGACTGCGATCTGCTGCTGGATGTTAATAATGTTTATGTGAACAGTATTAATCATGGGCAGGATGCGCTGCAATATATCCGGGCTATGCCAACACAGCGTATCCGCTATCTGCATATTGCCGGTCATTACGATGAAGCCGATGACCTGCTGGTTGATACCCATGGCAACGCGGTTAAAACCGATGTCTGGGCATTATTGCAACATGCCTATGATTGTCACGGTGTACAGCCGACATTGCTGGAGCGGGACTTTAATTTCCCCGCTGTAGCTGAGTTGCTGGCTGAACTTGATGTCATTCGTCAGTATCAGGCTGACGCTGAGCGCGCTGTAAAAAATGGTTCTCTGCTCAGTGGAGGTGTTCGTGTCAGTGGCTGAGCATAATGAACACCTTAAACAGCAGCGGGAATTTGCCGCTCATCTGCGTAATCCGGAGGTGGTCGCCGCGCCCGGAAGTATCGATGAGCGCCGCCTGTCGGTTTACCGTGAACTGTTTTTTAATAATATTAAAGGCTTTCTGGATACGACGTTTCCGGTCTGTGCGGAAGTGTTGGGTGATTCCCGCTGGCAGGCCTTGGCGCGTGATTTTTTTGCCAGCTATCGCGCCCAGAGTCCTTATTTTCTGGAAATTCCGCGTGAATTCCTGACCTATCTCGAAACGCATTATCAGCCTGAGGCTGATGATCCTGACTATTTTTATGAACTGGCCCATTATGAGTGGCTGGAGCTGGCAGTGGATATTGCCGTTGCTGATGATGCTTCCGGGCTGACAAGTGAATTAAGCGCAGAGAACCTAGCCGCTGGCATTCCCTTATTGGGGGTGGCTGAGGGCTTTCTCTACCAATATCCGGTGCACGAAATTTCGTTACAGAATACATCCCCTGACGCGAAAGCAACGGCGCTGATCGTTTATCGTGCACCGGATGATCAGGTCCGTTTTATTGAAACCAATCCTTTTACTCTGCAATTACTGGCTCTGTTGAAAGAACAAGCGCTCAGTGGCTATGACGCTGTCTGCACGTTACTGCAACAGGCCGGAATCAGTGTCAGCGAGGCAGCAGTTGCCGGTGGCATGGCAATTCTGCAGCAATGGGCCGGGCAGGGATTAATTACCGGCGTTCAGGCTGCAACCGAAGCGGATTAACCTGAGGAATATGTTATGTCGTTAGTCAGTTTTCTTGATGCGCAGTACGACCGGTTAAATTCAACCCGCGCCTTTGATTTTCTGGCCCCTCTTGCTTTACGCCTGTACCTGGCTGCTGTTTTTTGGGTCGCTGGTATGAATAAAGTGGCGGGTTTCGATAATGTGGTTCAATGGTTTGGCAATGATGAGTGGGGGTTAGGTTTGCCTTTTCCCTGGCTGATGGCCTTTCTGGCGACGGCTGCTGAAGTGGGCGGTGCGGTTTTGCTGCTGCTTGGGCTTGGCACCCGTTATATTGCCGTGCCTCTTATGATTACCATGCTGGTCGCTATTTTTACCGTGCACTGGGATTATGGTTGGCAGGCGATTGCGGACCTGAATTCTCCGGGAGCTACGGCCGCGACTGCAGAGGCATTAACCCGTCTGGAGCGGGCGCGTGAAATATTGCAGGAATACGGTAACTATGCCTGGCTGACGGCGGATGGACGTTACAGCTTTGTGGTGTCGAATAATGGTATTGAGTGGGGAGTAACCTATCTGCTGATGCTGCTGGTTTTGTTTTTCCAGGGGGCTGGCCGCTGGTTCAGTCTGGACTATTGGATAGAGCAACGCTACCGGGCGCAATAGAGTGTTTCACTGATAATACCCGAGAGGTGAGGGCAGCTCTGTTTTTATCGGATCTGAGCTGTTTTAATTATGCAAAATTCACAGCAGAGAATTCAGAATGCGCTCAGCATGGCTATTCCTTTTTTTCCTGGCGTCTTCAATCAGCTGGGCTGCGGACGATAATGATCCCGATCCGTGGGAGGGGTTTAACCGTTCCATGTTCGCATTTAACGAAAACCTCGATAAATATGTCGCCAGACCGCTGGCCGAAGGCTATCAGTACATCACCCCTGAGCCTGTCGATCAGTCGGTAACGCATTTTTTCTCGAATCTGGGAGAAGTTCTGGTTATTGCTAATGATATTGGTCAGTTGAAAATGGGGCAGGCTTTATCGGATACCGCACGCTTTCTGATCAACAGCACGGTGGGGTTTTTCGGTATATTTGATGTTGCAACACACATAGGGCTGCCTAAGCACAACGAAGATTTTGGTCAGACTCTGGGCTACTGGGGTGTTGGCAGTGGTCCTTATCTGATGCTGCCGTTTCTTGGGCCAAGTACGGTTCGGGATGGAGCGGGATTGCTGCTCGATTATGAAAGCGACCTTGGCTATACCGGTGTTGCCAATAATTACGCTCAGGAGCTGGGGCTGTACACGGTTCGTGGTGTCGATCTGCGTGCTGACCTTCTGGCTTCGGAAGGGTTGATATCCGGCGATCGCTATACCTTTATCCGCAGCTTTTATCTGCAGCGTCGTGAGTACCTGATTAACGACGGTGTGGTGGTGGATGAGTTTGAAGATGACTTCGACGACTTTGATGATGAGAGCTGGGATGACGATTGGGAGGAGTAATTCAACCCGCTGTCATTCAGACATAAAAAAACCCGCAGTTGCGGGTTTTTTTATGTTCGCCTGATATTGATCAGGCGTTACGCTTAGGCAGTATATCCTTCAGCTTGTTGCGCATGCTGCGGATAGCATCTTCTGTTTCTTCCCAGCTGATGCAGCCATCGGTAACCGACAAGCCGTATTCCAGATCATCGAGGTTCGCCGGAATATTCTGACGGCCGTGCTTCAGGTTGGATTCAACCATTAAGCCAATAATGGACTTGTTACCTTCCAGAATCTGGTTGGTGACGTTATCCATGACCAGAGGTTGTAACGCCGGGTTTTTATTGGAGTTTTCATGGCTGCAGTCAACCATGATGTTCTGTGCCAGATCGGATTTGGCCAGCGCCTGCTCCGCCAGAGAGATATTCACAGAATCGTAGTTCGGCTTGCCGCCGCCGCCACGTAAAACCACGTGACCGTATGGGTTGCCTTTGGTCGAGACGATGGACACTTTGCCGCCCTGATCAATACCGAGGAAGCGGTGCGGGTTAGCAACCGACATCAGGGCGTTGGTGGCTACGGTCAGGCTGCCATCTGTGCCGTTTTTAAAGCCTACGGCGGACGACAGGCCAGAAGCCATTTCGCGGTGCGTCTGGGATTCGGTGGTACGTGCGCCAATGGCCGACCAGGTGATCAGATCCTGCAGGTATTGCGGAGATATCGGGTCCAGAGCTTCGGTAGACAGTGGCAGACCGAATTCGGCCAGATCAATCAGCAGGCGGCGGGCAATGTGCAGACCGTCCTGGATTTTGAACGTATCGTTCATGTACGGGTCGTTGATCAGACCTTTCCAGCCGACGGTGGTGCGTGGCTTTTCAAAGTACACGCGCATAACCAGATACAGGGTGTCGCTGACTTCTTCGGCCAGATCGCGCAGACGTGCTGCGTATTCTTTGGCGGCTTCTACGTCATGAATGGAGCAGGGGCCAACGACGATAAAAATACGGTGGTCTTTGCGGTCCAGAATGTCGCGTACGACCTGACGGCCTTGTTGTACGCTGGCAACAGCGGCTTCGCTGCTGGGCATGTCGGTTTTCAGTTGTTCCGGCGTGATCAGCGGAACAATCGACTCAATATTGAGATCTTCTACGCGATTGTCAGTCATTCTGCTTCCTGATTGTGGGCGAATGTGGGCGAATGTAATTCTGTTACAATGATGTCCGATTATGACAAATGATAACCCGCTTGCACATCCATTCCCGCTGACAGATGCACGCAATTCTGCGCAATTGTATCTTGGCCTGCCCATGTGGTTTATGCCGGGCTGGAAAGGGAACTTACTGACCGGCAATTGCAGTCACTCCGCTGCGCTCGCACAATATTCCCGGGTGTTCAGTTCGGTGGAGGGAAATACCACCTTTTATGGACTGCCATCCCCTGAGCGTGCAACACAGTGGGCTGCTCAGGTGCCCGATCATTTTCGCTTTTGTTTTAAAGTGCCGAAAAGCATCAGTCATTCCGCCAATATCCCCCGGCAGTTACAGAAAGACGGAGCCCTGCTGAAAGACTTTATTACGCCATTGCAGGAACGTATTGGTGTATTGCTGCTGCAATTACCGGCCAGTTTTGCACCGCAGCGGAGTGCAGAGTTATTCTCAGCCGTGCAGATGCTGCAGCAGCTTGCAGGGTTGCCTGTGGCTGTGGAATGCCGGCATTCCGGTTTTTTCCAAAAAGATCAGTGTGAGGTAACACTGTTGCGTGAACTCAGCAGCATGAAGGCTGATCGGGTAATTTTTGACAGCCGTGGTTTGTTTCGCGATGGTTCAATGACTGAAATCGTTCTGCACGCGCAGAGTAAAAAACCGCGCCTGCCGGTACATCCGATCGCTACCGGCAGGCATCCCATTGTACGGTTTATTGGACATACCAGCTGGCAGCAGAATCTGGTTTATCTACAGCAGTGGCAGGCAAAAATTCAGCAATGGCTGGCAGAGGGCCGGTCGCCGTATTTCTTTGTGCATACGGCCGGGAATCATAATTGTCCGGAATTTGCCCGTGATCTGGTCGGCTTGTGGCAGGGGATGATGGCCGACTGGCCAGGGGAGTCGGAAATGAAAGACTGCCCTGGCGCGGAAACCGCTGACTTGTTTGACTGAGAAGCCGCGCAGATCAGCGCAGCTTGCTTTGCAGTTCCTTAAACTTCATCACTTTATCGGCCTCAAACACCCAGGTGCCCTGAGACTCTTCGCCATCCAGCAGTCCTTCACGGGCATAACGCTTTACCGTGACCGGTTTCAGTTCAAGAATTTCTGCGACTTTTTCCAAGGATAATTTTTCTGATGTGCTCACAAACAGCCCTCCGTATTTTTCTGTAAGCCTAGACGCAATTTGCACGGCCATTGTCCGGATAAGGAAATGTCAGGTGGAAATAGCAGATGATCTGCGTCAGCAGGCTGTTTTTCAGAAAAAAGCGTACTTGGCACCCAGCATAAGCAGCAGGCCGGCCAGAACCGGTTTCAGCAGTTCGTCAGGCATTTTACGGCTCAGGTGGCTGCCAACATGGATGGCCGGCAGTGAGCCGATCAGCAGAGCGCCAAGCAGAGCAAAATCGACATTGCCCAGGTACATATGGATAAAGCCTGCGCACAGCGTCAGTGGCACAGCGTGGGCAATATCAGTGCCGACAACATGCGTTGAGCGCAGGGTCGGGTACAGTAACATCAGGATGGCAGTGCCAATGGCGCCCGCACCAACAGAAGACAGGGTAACGAAAACGCCCAGAAAAACTCCCATAACGAAAGTGGCCTGGGGACGCCACTGGCTCCAGTTACGCGAGTTTCTGTTGCTGGCCCACTGCTGAATCTGCTTGCGCAGCAGAATCACGACTGCAGTTAGCAGCAGCATGATACCAAGCGCATTACGCAGAAGATGAGCATAGTTGTCAGGGTGCCGGAACAGGTATTCAAGCAGCAGGCCGGTCAGTAAGGCGCTGGGGATGCTGCCCAACGCCAGCAGTTTTACCAGAGACCAGCGGACATGGCTTTGCTTGTGATGGCTCCAGGCGCCACCGGCTTTAGTGATGCCGGCGTACATCAGGTCGGTACCAACAGCAATCTGGGGAGGAAAGCCAAACAACAGCAGGAGAGGTGTCATCAGGGCGCCGCCGCCGATGCCTGTCATGCCAACAATTAAGCCAACGCCTGCGCCAGCTGCTATATATAACAAAATATCCATGAAAAATGGTCTAAAGTAGTACAGGAGGCTCTAAGAGAGGCGATTGATGCTAATGTAGAGGGTGGCATCTATTCTGGAAAAGAATATTTGTTTATATTTTTATAACAAATACTGAGGTTTGGCAGGGAGGAATTATGAAATTGCAGCAATTGCGATACATCTGGGAGGTGGCTCACCACGATTTGAACGTGTCGGCAACAGCCCAGGTGTTGTATACCTCGCAGCCGGGTATCAGTAAGCAGATACGCCTGCTCGAGGATGAGCTTGGAGTTGAGATCTTTGCCCGCAGTGGTAAACACCTTACCCGAATTACGCCAGCAGGTGAGGCCATTCTGCAGGTGGCTGGCGAAATTTTGCGCAAAGTTGAAAGCATTAAACAGGTTGCGCAGGAGTTCAGTGATGAAGCCAAAGGCAGTCTGTCCATTGCGACGACGCATACTCAGGCACGTTATGCTCTGCCTGGCGTCATTGAGAAATTTATGCAGCAGTATCCGGATGTCTCCCTGCATATGCATCAGGGAACCCCGATGCAGATTGCTGAAATGGCCGCCAACGGAACGACCGACTTTGCTATTGCTACCGAAGCGATGGAGCTTTTCGGCGATCTGATCATGATGCCGTGCTACCGCTGGAACCGCAGTATTCTGGTGCCGCGCACGCATCCGCTGGCGCAGCATCCAAGACCGACACTGGAGCAGGTGGCGGCTTACCCGCTGGTAACCTATGTCTTCGGCTTTACCGGACGGTCCAAGCTGGATGATGCCTTTAAAAGCAAGGGGTTGACGCCACGCATTGCCTTTACTGCGGCTGATTCTGACGTTATCAAGACCTATGTGCGCCTGGGTGTCGGGGTGGGTATTGTCGCCAGTATGGCACTCGATAAAGAACTGGATGATGATCTGGTGGCGCTGGATGCCAGCCACTTATTTGCGTCGAGTGTGACCAAAATCGGCTTCCGCAAAGGCACCTTCCTGCGTGGTTATATGTTCGATTTTATTGCCGCCTTTGCGCCACATCTTACCCGCGATCTGGTTGAGCGGGCTGCGCAATGTCATAACAAGCAGGAGATTGAAGAGCTGTTTGCCGGAGTTAAGCTGCCGGAGCACTGATGGCTCTGCCACTGTGATAATAAAAAAGCCGCTCAGTGAGCGGCTTTTTTATTGTTTCCTGCTTGTTTCTTACTGTTTGTTGCTTTTCAGTATCAGCCTTTGCTGATGATATTGCCGGCGTGTAGGCCACATTCTTTATGGCCGGCACCTTCCCACCACCAGCGGCCTTCACGTTCGTGCTGGTTGGGCAGGGTTGGGCGGGTGCAAGGCTGGCAGCCGATGCTGACAAAACCCTGTGCGTGCAGCTTGTTGTAAGGCACGTCGAATACTTTGATGTATTCCCACACCTGGGCTGAGCTCCACAGAGCCAAAGGGTTGTACTTGGTTAGCTCACCGTTGCGCCCCTGAAACGCACCGTCGGCTTCGACCAGCTGTACATCGCTGCGGGTGCCGGGACTCTGATCACGGCGCTGGCCGGTGATCCAGGCGTCAAGGGTTGCCAGTTTGGCTTTCAGGGGGGCGATCTTGCGTACGCCACAGCATTCCTGATGACCATCTTGATAGAAGCTGAACAGACCCTTTTCACGCACGAAGTTCTGCAGTGCAGCCTGCTCTGGCGTACGCACATCGATGCTGATGTTGTAGTGTTTGCGCACCGCTTCGATAAATTCGTAGGTTTCAGGGTGCAGGCGGCCGGTATCCAGAGTGAAAATTTCGACATCAGGCTTAATTTTTACGGCCATATCGATCAGTACAACGTCTTCGGCACCACTGAAGGATACTGCGATCGCATCGTGATTTTCGATGGCGTGGCGGATCAGATCTTTCGGGCGCTTATCGGCAAATTGCTCATTGAGAGCGGTAAAATCCTGGGTCATGGTTCTGGCCTAATCGGTTGCTGTGGGCCGGCGTTTTCTGTTGGCTTGCGCTGATGGCACCAGGGCAGACGCCGTGCATTCTTTGTGGTGGAGATTAGCATGGCATTTTTAGCTCAAATAATAATAAAAAAGAATATTATTATGCCGCTATTATGGTGTGTATCTGCAGGGATGTTGTCAATCGGGGTGCATATGGCTAGAGTACGCGCCGAATAACAGTCTTCTGTCTAATTGTGGAGTATTCATGGAAATTGCGTGTCTTGACCTTGAGGGTGTTCTGGTTCCGGAAATCTGGATTGAGTTTGCCCAAAAAACCGGTATCGAAGAGCTGAAGGCAACGACGCGCGATATCCCCGACTACGACGTGCTGATGAAACAGCGCCTGCGCATTCTGGATGAGCATAACCTGAAGATTCAGGATATTCAGGAGGTGATTGCTACCCTGAAGCCGCTTGAAGGTGCGGTGGAGTTTGTTAACTGGCTGCGTGAGCGCTTTCAGGTGATCATCCTGTCGGATACCTTCTATGAATTCTCTCAGCCGCTGATGCGCCAGCTGGGTTTTCCGACCCTGTTCTGTCATCGCCTGATCACCGACGAAACAGGCCGTGTGGTTGATTACAAACTGCGTCAAGCCGATCCTAAGCGCCAGTCAATCCGCGCGCTGCAGACCATTTACTACCGTACTATCGCGGCTGGTGACTCATACAACGACACGACTATGCTGGCGGAAGCTGATGCAGGTATCCTGTTCCATGCGCCACAGAATGTGATTGATGAGTTCCCGCAATTCCCGGCCGTACACACCTATGAAGACCTGAAGAAGGAATTCATCAAGGCCAGTAACCGTGATCTGACTCTCTGAACAGAAAACGCTCAGAAGCAGTAAAAACAACAATGCCGGCAGTTGCCGGCATTGTTGTTTCCGGAGGGTGTCTGATGTCGGGAGGGACGGATAAGGGCGGCAGATAAGGACTCAGATGGGGGTGTTCAGAATGCGCCCGACCTTACTCTGAATCTCCTGCCATTCATCTTCCCAGGTGGAATCCATCACGATACCGCCACCACCCCAGCAGACGGCACCCTCTTTGGTTGCCGCAATGGTGCGGATAAGAATGTTGAAGTCGGCATGGCCGGCATCATCAAAGTAGCCCAGAACGCCGCAATAAGCTCCACGTGATTCGTGTTCCAGCTCATCGATAATCTCCATGGCCCGGTGTTTGGGCGCGCCCGTGATTGAACCGCCGGGCAGGGCGTCAAAGATCACATCCACTGCATGCTGATCAGGACGTCTGGTCGCTACGATAGTACTGACCATATGATGCACATTGGCGTGGCTTTCAATATCAAACAGTTTGGTTACCTTTACCGAAAAAGGCTCCGCACTGCGACTCAGGTCGTTACGCAGCAAATCCACAATCATCAGATTTTCGGCACGGTTCTTGGGACTACCGGCCAGCCATTGACGATTGTATTCATCAACTTCCGCTGTTTCGCCTCTGGCAATGGTGCCTTTGATTGGCTTGGTTTCTATACGATCGCCATCTATGCGGATAAAGCGTTCAGGGCTGACGCTGAATAACGTTTGTGCTGCTGTCTTCAGATATGCCGAAAAGGGTGCGTTGAAGGTTTGCAGCAGTGATGCCGGGTTGTGGCCGGTAAGATCCGCCTGACAATGAAAAGGCATGGCCAGATTAACCTGATAGCAATCACCGGCTGCCAGATAGTTACGGGTAGCGCTGAACGCCTGCCGATATTGTTCCTCACTCCAGGCCGGACGCCAGCTCTGCTTCAGCGGCGGGTTTTCTGTGCCCTCTTTATGGCGGGTAACAGCACTCCGGATATGATCAATCAGCTCAGTAACCTGCTTGTCAGGCAAATTACCCGGGTTTTGCAGGGTGCAGCTGTTGTCGGCAAAGTTCAGAAAGATACTCAGTGGATAGTGGAAAAACTCCGCCAGAGGGCCTGCTTGTTGGGTGGTAGGCAGTTGCTGCAGGGCTTTGCCTGCGTCATAGCTGATATAGCCGGCCCAGCCGCTGTGGAAGGCGGCATGAATGGCGCTGCTGTCAGATTTTCCGTTATTTGGGGGTAAACAGCTTCGCAGGTTGCGCCGCAGCCGATCAAGCTCCACCACGGTAGTTGCCGACAGGATCTGATCTGGCAAGCAAGCGAGGACAGCGGTTCCGTAAATCTTAAGGTCGTTATGGTCATATTGCGACAGACTTGCAGCGTGACAGGACTGCAAATCACCGGAATACATGAGTATTGGATTATCCAATAAATGGCCTGAAAAAAGGACGTCCAGGGCTGAAAAGGGGAGGTTTTTATGTGTCATTCCGGGCCAGTTTTTACAGGGGTTTGTTTCTGGTAACTCTTTGAAAGTAAAGGGTTTTTCATTGTTCTGGGTAGGGGGTTCCAATATTTCGTGTGTTGGCCGGCCATATGCGTGTAATTAATTGTAAAAAAAGTGGTGGACAACACCAGACCCTCATAATAGATTGTTCGTCAATTCTTGAGGCAATATTGAATTGTCCCGACAGAAAATAAGAATAAAGAAATCTGTAATCAGAAACCAACACTTAAAAAATTCACAGAGATTCCGCTCAGGCTGCAGGCCTGGTGGTGATGTCGGTGATAGGGCACGGAAAATGCCCGCAAACCTAAGAAAAATAATCAGGAGTGTGCACATGAAATTCCTTAAGAAAGCTTCTCTCGCCGCGGCTATCGCAGCAGCCCCATTCGCAGTTAATGCTGAAATGGTTGCTCTGGATGACGCTACCATGTCTGCGACCACTGGTCAGGCTGGTGTGACTATCGAAATTGAAATCGGTGGTTCAGGTATCTCCGTTGGTGAAATCGAATACATCGATGAAGGTTCTGTATCTCTGCAAAACCTGACTGTAAATAACGTAGCCAATATCACTCAGACAATTGACGTGGATGGTGACGGTAACCTGCTGATCGGCATGACCGGTTCAAATGGTATTCAGATCGGTTTGGGTAACAATGCTGCAGACACTACTGGTGAATTCAGTGCTGTGGCTCTGCGTAGTGATACTGGTGAAACCACTGAGCTGGTTAACAATCTGGATATGACTGTTAACGTTGGCGCGTCAGAAACTGCGATTCTGAACCTGGCAGCTGCTGGTAATGCTTACACTACCAGTTTTGGTGGCAATGCTGCCTGGACTGTTGCTGATCTGGATTCGCGTGCAGGGGATGGTTCAGTTGCCATTCTGTCAAAAAGCTCCCTCCAGATTACTGATATGAATGCTGGTCTGTTTGGTTACACTGCAGCGCAGGCGGCAACCAAAGCTGATTCTGCTGCTTATGGCGGTAACGGTAACGGTATTATTGACGGTGCCGAGCAAACCACAGCTGACTCTTTGGCTACCGGTTCTGCTGTTCAGGTTGGCGGTGTGCAGTTTTATGCCATGGTTGATGATGGCGCAGGCGGTACCACTAAAGGTGCTGCAACCATTGAGCAGGTAATTTGGGCTGAAGGTGGCTCTGTTGCTCAGGGTGGTGGTGTGTACATTCAGATTGGCCAGATTGCTGGTACTCTGGAAGTTAACTCAATCTCTATGGGTCAGGCCTCTATCGGTTCTCTTAAAGTTTCCGATATCAATCTGGCTGGCATGACTCAGCGTATCTACGGTCACAACTAAGTTTTGCTTGGTTTGACGTAAAAAAGAAACCCGCTTCGGCGGGTTTTTTTATTGTCCAGTCAGGGAATTTATTTTACGAAAATCGGTAAAAAAGAAGCTGAATTGACACTTTTTGTGTTGGTCGTTTGTGTGATTTTATGTAACATGAGCTTCGACTCACCATAACAATAAAAAGTAATAAGTCGGAGGGGCCTCGGGCCATCATCTGTGTTTATCATTCTTCTAGGTTCCATTATTGGGTTTGCCATGGTCCACGAACTGGCCATAGTGAACGACCGTCAGCAGGGTGATGCCTTTGTTCGCGTGGCGGTGAACGAACCCTATCAGTATGACCAGTTGGTTAATGTTGAGCCTCTCTCTGTTAAAAAATTCAATAACGTTGTGCGCCAGGCGTACGATTATTCCTGTGGCTCCGCTGCACTGACCACCTTGCTCGACTTTTATCTGGGTCGTAACTTTCAGGAACGTCAGGTGATGGAAGGTTTGCTGCGTTTTGGTGAGACAGAACGTATCGTACAGCGTCGTGGTTTTTCTCTGCTGGATATGAAACGTCTGGTTACTGCACTGGGACATCCGTCCGGTGGATTTAAAGCAGAAGCAAAGGATTTGCTGGAGCTGGACCACCCGGCGATCGCTCCGATTGAATATGCGGGTTTTAAGCATTTTGTGGTTATTCGTGCAGTCTATGAAAACCGTGTTTATCTGGCCGATCCGGCCCTGGGGAATATCAGCTTCACCCTGAGCCGCTTTCTTGAGGTTTGGGATAATAATGTCCTGTTTATTGTTTTCCCTAACGGTCATAAACCAGCCAGTGGCCTGGAGTTGCGTGAAGAAGATATGCGCTATGTGTCCGACTTTATTATTGCGGAAAATGCCTATAAAGAATTCCCGCTGATGGCGATGAAGTATGAAGATGCCATCAGTAATAAAATTGCCTCTTTGAGCAATAATGCTAAATCGTCGTTTGTTCCTAAGCTGCTTCCTAAGGTCAATGAAAATGATCCGGATGTGGCCATGCGTGATGAAGACGGTAATGTGCTTTATAAAATCAAAACGGAAAATGCTACTGACGGTGTGAGTTCGGATGAGTTCAATGTCAGAGTCACCGATGATCCTAATGAGCGTCTGGTTAAAGAACTGCGCTTCAGAAGAAAATAATAACGATACGGGATTTAAGGAAAATTCATGTTTATTCGAACCACGCTGATCTCGCTGCCGCTGCTGCTTGCATGGGGGGCTAATGTTAACGCAGACCAGGCTCAGGATCTGTCAAAAGCCCGTGAAGCGCTGACCAAACAGGATAATGACGCCGACACAGAAAAGGCGCTTGAAGAAGTATTTGAAGCTGCTGAAAAAAATTACTCGCTGCTGAAGCGCGGCGGTGTGGCGCTGAATTATAACTTTGATTACAGCTACTACGGCGATCAGCGAATTGATCTGGTGATTGAGCCTAATCTGGATTCCGAAGGGCTGCCTACTGGTTCATCGACCATCCGTAATGCGGATGTATCTCCGGTTGCCAGTCATACCTTCACCAACGCGTTCACCTTTGATTATGGTTTGTTTAACAACCTCACGCTGAGTGCGCGCTTGCCTCTGGTTGCCAAGTTTGAAACCGAGGATGAACTGACTGCTTACAGTCTTGGAGATATCAGTGGCTCAGTGCGCTGGCAGCCATATGAGTATGTGCCGGGACAAATCAGTCAGACCGTTTTCGGCTCGCTGAAACTGAAAACCGGTGACAGCCCATACGAAATTGATCTGGATAAAAATCTGTCCACTGGCTCAGGTACTTACAGCCTGAGCGCAGGCATGAGTGTTTCTAAAGTTCTGGACCCGGTGGTGCTGTTCGGCTCTGGCAGCTACGGCTATAACGTGCCGGAAAAAGGATTAAATCAAGTGCGTGGCAGCTCGATTCTGGAAGAAGTACATCCTGGCAACAGTTTGTCGTTCTCCATGGGGTTTGCTTATTCACTGTCGTATGATGTGTCATTAAGCGCCTCGTTCCAGGGCTCTTTTAATGATCGCACCCGTTTCCAGCTGTACACACCGGCTACGGGTGAAACCCAGAGTTCCATTGCTGGCAGCCAGATGAGTGGCATCATGAACTTTGCGCTGGGTGTCCGGGTTTCGCCAAAAACCATTGCCAATATTAACGTTGGTTTTGGTATGACCGAGTTATCTCCCGATATCATCCTTGGATTATCGTTACCGATCGACATTGAGGGTGTGAAACCTTCGTCTGGTAGCTAATAGCCTATGGCTTCTATAACGATAAAAATAACAGGGTTTCGGCGAAGCATTATGCGCATTCTTTTCCTATTGATTATTCTGATGCCAGGGGTGGCCAGCGCGCAGTTGGCTCAGAACCTGTTTCTGGATACCAAGGCCATGTCGCTCGGTAATGCTGTAACGGCAGATCCGGTCGGGATTATGGATATTCATTTTAACCCGGCAGGTCTGACCAAGCTTGAAGGCCGGCAGATCCAGATTCAGCTGATGAACATCCTGTTGTCGTCTGAGGCGACCTTCAGTCTGCCCGACGATTATGATGCCGATCAGGCGGGGCTTCTGGATATCAGCAAAGACCCTATTCTGGGTAGTGATGGTCGTGCTGAAAGTCAGGCAACAGCGGCAGCCTATATTCCAGGTATTGGCCTTATGCCGATGACTCTGCCGGTGCTCACATTGCCAACCGGTGGCGTGTCTATTCAGCCACCGGGTTCAAAATTCACCTTTGCTAACGCGGTGTATGCGCCAATGGCGGCAGGTTTTGCCAAGGACGATAATGATCCCGGGCGCTACCAGGCCAAGCAGGTTGCCTTGCAGCGCTTTACTTATTTATCGCCTTCTTTTGGTTATAAAGTGACCGACGAGTTTTCGGTCGGTGCCAGCTTCCTGTTTTCCCATCAGGCGGTTGCGGTTGTGCAGGATATTCGCGCGCCGAGTGTTTTGATTGGTGTGCTTGAGCAGCTACAGAATGCCTTTGGTTGTTTTGATGAGGCAACAGGTGAGCCAACCGGTAATGATCCTCTGGCACCATTGATTACACTTTGTGGTGGTAAGGTGGGTCCTTATGAAGACGTGGGCACACTGAAGATTATTACTGAAGAAAGCCTGTCACCATCTTTTAATCTTGGCTTTCTCTGGGAGCCGGCAGATTGGTTTGCCTTTGGTGTGGGTTATCAGAGCGAGGCAGTATCTCGTCTGAAAGGTACTTATGATCTGGAGTATACCGATGAATTTTCCGGATTCTTCCGTACCTTCCGCTCTTCGATTATTGGTGCCATTGGCGGAGCTATTTTCTCGCTACCGACTGGTGTCAAAAAAGAAAGTGGCCATGTTTCCACTGAGCTGACTTATCCGCAGCATTTTCAGACCGGTGTTAAATTACGCTTCCTGGATGATTTCCAATTAAACATGGATGCGGGCTGGACCGACTACGATAAATGGGATGCTCTGGAATTTGAGTTTGATCGTCAGGTAAGTTTCCTTAGTACGGCTAAAACTCTGGCGCCAACACTGGTAACGGATACGTCCTTGCGTCAACCGCTGAACTATAAAAGCGTCTGGAGTTTTGGCTTTGGTATGCAGTACGACCTGAACTCACGTATCAAACTGCGTTTGGGTTATGAGCCGCGTAAAAGCTCAATTCCGGATGATTCGCGCAGTATTCAGGCACCGCTGGGCTTCGCTAAGCTATACAGTGTTGGCATGGGCTATCAGTGGGATCTGGATACGGTGGTAGATTTGTCGCTGAGTTTCATGCAGTCTAAAGAAACCATTCTCGCTGACCCTCAGAATGCTGAGGCTACCGGCGAATACCCTAACTCCAGTGATGCCATCAACCGTAACTGTCTGACATGTACCGTAACCAACCCTTATCCGGGTCTGGATGTAGACACCAAGCTGACCATCGGTGCAGCAGGTATCAGCTTCCGTACCAAATTCTGATTCTGCTCTGTTCGGCCCTGGTATTTACTGCCAGAGCTGAACAGGAATATTTCACCTGGGTGGATGAGCAGGGACGCATTCATAATACTGCCAAGCCACCTTCTGAAAATGCAGAAAAGCCTTTATCTGAAGTTCAGTCTCAGGAAGACGATTTCTTAACCGAAGAAGAGCTACAGGAAAAGCTGGCAAAAGAAAAAGCCGACAACCCTCCTTTTTTTACCTGGATTGATGCGCAGGGGCGCCTGCAAAGTCAGGAAATTCCTCAGGTTGATATCGAAGTTGAGGAGCTTACTCAGTTGCAGGCTGCGGATCATTCTTTATTGCCGCCATTGCGTGTCGCGACTGAGATAAGGGATGCCGGATGCTGTGCGCAATATAGTCATCTGTTTAAAGAAATGATTTCCGAATATGATTCGGTTGTTTTTTCACAGCCGCAAATGTCGGTGCCTTTTAAAACCCGTTCGGGCGGTAAGCCTGCATGGTATTTTCGACTGGCAGGCGATAATGGTGTCGCGCGCCGCACACTGAAACTGTATCTGCGTGGAACCGATAAGCCAGAGGAGGGAGCTGCTCCGGTTGCCCTTATAGCGCTGAATAAACAACTGCAGCCGTTGTATTTTATTCCACAGCTTATTACTCAGCGTTATTTGTCTACCTGGCGTTCAGAGGCATACCGCGAGAGCCTCATCAGTATTCTTGATGCAGAAGTTTCCGCATTCATTATTTATTTTCCTGAATCCGTGCCGTCTTCAGCGTCGCTGCAGGTAGAATGGGTGCATGGAAAAACATCAGATTAATTGCCGCACTGCAAGCTGTCAGCAGCATGCACTTCTGCTTCAGTACCCATCGTTACGCGAAGCTTCCGCGCCGCGCCGTTTATTGTTGCTGCATGGCGCCGGTGTGCCGGGCGAAGTGACCTGGACCTATGTTGCGAATTATCTCCATGAGTGGGATGAGGTTTTGATTCCGGACTTTGCCGGTATGGGGCGTTCGCGGTTTCTCACCGATAGCGCGCCAAGATTGAGTGATTACGTGCTTCAGATTCGCGAGTTGTGTGAAGCACTCGACTGGGCGGAGTTTGATATCGCCGGCTATTCCTTCGGTGGCATGGTTGCCGTGCGTTATCTGCAGCAATATGGTTCGCGGGGGCTGTGTTTTTTGCTTGAGCCGGCGATGCTGTTTTCGGCTGACTGCGGCAAAATCCGGCAGAAAGCGGATGATTATCTGACCGTTGCCGACCGGGTTGAGCACAATCCGCAGGATACCGAAGCCTATTTTACTTTTCTCGATTCAGTCTCCCCGCAGCGTACGCGAAATGACAAAGTTGACCGGCTGACGATTGCCCGTTTACAGGAGAATGCTCAGGGCTTTGCTCAGGCGTTGCGGGCGGTCAGTCAGATGCTAATGGATGAATGTGCAACTTACGCAGGCTGGATCGCACCCTGGGCGGGCATCAGTTTTGTCGGTGGCTTGAGTCATGCGACCATGCAGGGGCGTCATCGTTTACTGGCGGAGCAAAGTGCCGACTGGCAATGCCATGTTGTAGCGAATGCGGATCACAGTCTGGTGTTTACCAAGCCGCGCACCATTGCCAAAGTGATGAATGAGCGTCGCCAGCAGGGCTGACGACGCCAGTCTTCTTCAGCTCTGCAGGCGACGCTGCAGGCCGGTCTCAGCCATGATGCGGGTGGAGATTTCCTCAATTGAGCGGTCGGTGGTGCTCAGGAACGGAATCTGCTCGCGCTGATACAGCATCTCAACTTCATCAATTTCGTGATAACACTGCTTAAGTGATGCGTAACGGCTGTTGGCGCGGCGTTCATTGCGGATCGCGGCCAGCCGGTCCGGGTCGATGGTCAGGCCAAACAGCTTATGACGATGCTGCTCCAGGCTGTTGGGCAATTTCAGATCGGCCATATCTTCTTCGGTCAGCGGGTAGTTGGCTGCTTTGATACCAAACTGCATCGCCAGATACAGACAGGTTGGCGTTTTTCCGGAGCGCGATACACCCACCAGAATAATGTCGGCTTCGGCATATTGACGGGTGCGGGCGCCGTCATCGTTGTCCAGCGCGAAGTTTACCGCATCGATGCGTGCCAGATAGCTGGTACTGGTTGTGGGTGAGTGGGATTTACCCACACTATAGGAGGATTCAACCTGCAGTTCGGCTTCCAGTGGCGCGAGGAAGGCGGCAAAAATATCGATCTTCAGAGCGTTGGCTGAGTCGATAATAGTGCGTATTTTTTTATCGACAATGGTGTCGAACACAATGGCCGGAGCGCCGCTGCTTTCTGCGGCCAGGTTAATCTTGGCTACGGCTTTCTCGGCCTTCTCGATCGAATCGATATACGGCAGGGTGATGCGTTCAAATTCAATGGCTTCAAACTGAGCCAACAGGCTGTTGCCCAGCGTTTCGGCGGTAATGCCGGTGCCGTCGGAGATAAAATAGGCGGTTCGCTTCATGTGGAAATTTGTTCCCTCTGCCCTTAGTATTACGCAGCCGTTCGCCGCAGCAGGCGATTTTAGGTGATTATGTCCTGTGTGGCGAGACAGAACACAGGCGTTGGACATTACAGGAGAAAGACGTTGACAGATTACGTACTCTGGTTTGATCAGGTATCCATGGGCGATGTCGAGCGGGTAGGTGGTAAAAACGCCTCGCTCGGTGAAATGATCAGCAACCTGACCAGCGCCGGAGTTTCCGTGCCCAACGGCTTCGCCACCACCGCCGACGCCTACCGCGAATTCTTAAGTTACGAAGGTCTGGACAGCCGCATTCAGCAGGCGCTGGATGACCTGAACGTCGATGATATCCGTGCTCTGACCGAAACCGGCGCCAAAATCCGCAACTGGATTCTGGACGCGCCGCTGCCACCACAGCTGGAAGCGGATGTCCGTACCGCGTTTGCCAAACTGCAGGAAAGCAATGAGCAGATGGCCGTGGCCGTGCGCTCCTCCGCAACCGCAGAAGATTTACCCGATGCATCCTTTGCCGGTCAGCAGGAAACCCACCTGAATATCGTTGGCATTGATAACGTCCTGCATGCCATCCGCGACGTGTTCGCCTCTTTATTTAATGACCGCGCAATTGCCTACCGTGATCATCAGGGCTTCGACCACCACAAGGTGGCACTGTCGGCCGGCATTCAGCGCATGGTGCGTTCTGAAACAGCCTCCAGCGGTGTGATGTTTACCCTGGATACTGAATCCGGTTTCGATCAGGTGGTGTTTGTCACCTCGTCCTATGGCCTGGGCGAAACCGTGGTGCAGGGTGCAGTAAACCCGGATGAATTCTACGTTCACAAGAACAACCTGACGGCCGGACGCCCGGCGATTCTGCGCCGTAACCTCGGCGCTAAAGCCATTAAAATGGTGTACAACAAAGAAGCCGCCGTTGGTAAGTCGGTAGAAACCCAGCGTGTTGACCGTGAGTTGCGTCAGGTCTTTTCGGTAACCGACGCTGAAGTCGAAAATCTTGCCCGTCAGGCGATGATTATTGAAAAGCACTATGGTCGTCCGATGGATATCGAATGGGCCAAAGATGGCGATGATCAGAAGCTTTATATCGTTCAGGCCCGTCCTGAAACCGTGAAGAGCCGCGCCAGCAAAAACGTGATGGAGCGTTATCTGCTGAAAGAAACCGGCAACGTGCTGGTTGAAGGCCGTTCCATTGGTCACCGCATTGGTAAAGGTAAAGTACGCGTCATTAAAAGCATCGATCAGATGGATCAGGTGCAGGAAGGTGATGTGCTGGTTGCCGATATGACCGACCCGGACTGGGAACCAGTAATGAAGCGCTCAGCGGCTATCGTAACCAACCGTGGTGGCCGTACCTGTCACGCCGCGATCATTGCGCGCGAACTGGGTATTCCGGCGGTGGTCGGCTGTGAAGATGCCACCTCCAAGCTGCAGGATGGCCAGGATGTTACCGTTTCCTGTGCGGAAGGTGACACCGGTTTTGTTTACGAAGGTGCTCTGGATTTTGATATCCGCACCAACAGCGTCGATCAGATGCCGGATCTGCCATTCAAAATCATGATGAACGTCGGCAACCCGGATCGTGCCTTCGACTTCCAGGGCCTGCCGAATGCTGGTGTGGGTCTGGCGCGTCTCGAATTTATTATTAACCGCATGATCGGTGTGCATCCGAAAGCCTTGCTGAACTTCGACAATCTGCCGGAAGAAGTGAAGCCGACCGTTGAACGCCGTATTTCCGGTTATGCCGGTCCGGTGGATTTCTACGTCGAAAAACTGGTGGAAGGTATTTCCACGCTGGCGGCGGCATTCTGGCCTAAGCGCGTGATCGTGCGTCTGTCTGACTTCAAATCCAACGAATACGCCAACCTGATTGGCGGTCGTCTGTACGAGCCGGAAGAAGAAAACCCGATGCTGGGCTTCCGGGGTGCATCGCGCTACATCTCGAAAAACTTCCGCGACTGTTTCGAGCTTGAGTGCCGGGCGATGAAAAAAGTCCGCAACGAAATGGGCTTTACCAACGTCGAGATCATGGTGCCCTTTGTACGTACCGTGGGCGAAGCCGAGCAGGTCGTTAACCTGCTGGAAGAAAATGGCCTGAAGCGCGGCGAGAACGATCTGAAGCTGATCATGATGTGCGAGCTGCCAGCCAATGCCATTCTGGCCGAGCAATTCCTCGAATTTTTTGATGGTTTCTCCGTCGGCTCCAACGACCTTACTCAGTTAACCCTGGGTCTGGACCGTGACTCCGGTATCATTGCGCACCTGTTCGATGAGCGTAATGAAGCCATTCTGGCACTGCTGGAAAATGCCATTAACGCCTGTAAGAAAGCCGGTAAATACATCGGTATCTGTGGTCAGGGGCCATCGGATCATCCGGACTTCGCCAAGTGGCTGATGGAGCACGGTATCGACAGCGTGTCGCTGAACCCGGACTCGGTACTGGATACCTGGTTCTTCCTGGCGGACAAAAATTCCTGAATGAAAAGCAGCAGTGAATTATTTCCGGTGAGCCTGCTCAGAGCGGATGTTCTGGGCGACCTCACCGAAGACGTCTATCTGGTAAAACACAACCGCGATCCGGACCGCAGCGTCCAGATCGCGGTTTCGCATCTTGGCCTGCGCTCCCGTGGCGGACACAGCGGCCAGCCATTGATTCTGCTGCATGGCAGCTTTACCAATCGCGGCTTCTGGCTGTCCGATAAGGGGGAAGGGCTGGCGCGCTATCTGCTGGAGCAGGGTTTTGATGTCTGGCTGATGGAACAGCGTGGTCATGGCCTGTCACCGCGTAATCACGATTATGTGCGCAATACGCTGGAGCGCTATGTGCTCAGCGATATTCCGGCGGTGAACGATTTTGTGCAGGAACAGAGCGGGCAGAAGCCGGTCTGGATCGGTCATTCGCTGGGTGGTGTGATTATTTCCAGCAGCGTGGCCGCCGGTCGCCTGCATGCGGATAACAGCCGTGCCATGGTGTTGCTCGGCACTCAGGTGGTGCGCCGGCCTTGGTATCTGTGGTTGCCACTGACCAGCCTGGTGCTGCGCCTGTTGGTAAAAAGCAAAGCCGAGCTGGATGGCCGTAAGCTGGGCATTGGCCCGGAAAATGAGCCAGCGGGTCTGGTGAATGAATATCTGGCGCGTCACAGCCTGTTTGGCCGCTGGCAGATCCGCAGTGAAAAACTCAGGCTGCTGCCAGCCTGGAAACAGGGGGCTGATCTGCCGTTGCTGGCGGTTGCCGCGGCGGCGGATAAATCCGACCCGGCGAAAGCCTGTCTGCGCTTTGCCTCCCTGTATGGCGGTGCGCAGAAAGACAATCTGCTGCTGGGCAAAACCGAAGGCTTCAGCCGCGATTACGGCCATGTCGATATGGTGGTCAGCAAAGAGGCAGCGACGGAAGTCTGGCCGCGCATTCAGCACTGGCTGAATCAGCTTGGCCAACAGGCTGGCGCCTGAGATGAGCACGCGGCGCCTGTTGCTGGCCGGCGGTACCGGACTGATTGGCCGTGCCTTGCTGGACAATCTGTTGCTGACCGATTGGGCTGGGCACATAGTGTTGCCTGTGCGTCAGCCACAACAATGGTGCGCCGCACATCCGCAACTGGCGGCAGATAAACGCATTCAGGTACTGACTTATGACGAACTGTTTGCCAGCCAGCAGCCTGTTGATCTGATGTTCTGCGCGCTGGGTACGACCCAGGCCAAAGCCGGTAAAGCCGGGTTGCGGCAGGTGGATTATCAGCTGGTTATTGAGTGTGCGTCCTGGGCTAAACGGCAGGGCGCTGAACTGGTGTCTGTGGTCAGTGCACTGGGCGCCAACCGCCGTTCGCCATTTTTCTATAACCGCGTCAAAGGCGATATGGAGCAGGCGCTGGAGCAGATGAATCTGCCCCGGCTGCAGATCTGGCAGCCGTCGCTGTTGCTCGGTGAGCGCGATGAGTTTCGTCTGGCCGAACACCTGAGTGGCTGGATATTACGTCTGCCACTGTTTGGTAATGTGCAGGCACTGGCCGGTGAACGTATTGCCCGCGCTATGGTTGCTGCGGCCGCTGGTTCTGCGGCGGAGTCTGGTTTGAATCAGGAATCATCCGTTATGCGCTATCGCGTGCGTGACATTAAACGTCTGGCCAGAGTCTGAACAGGCCTAGGCAGACAACAGAATTTTATTATCCTCCATCACAAGTAAGGACAAAGAAATGACTCAGTACGTAACTCCGGATCTGTGCGATGCCTACCCTGAACTGATTCAGGTGGTTGAGCCAATGTTCAACAACTACGGTGGCAACGAGTCTTTTGGTGGCGAAATCGTTACCGTTAAGTGCTTTGAAGATAACTCCAAGGTAAAAGAGCTGGTTGATACCGACGGCAAAGGCAAAGTGATGGTTGTGGACGGCGGCGCCTCCATGCGTCACGCGCTGCTGGGCGATATGCTGGCTGAAAAAGCGGCGAAAAACGGCTGGGAAGGCATCATCGTTTACGGTTGCATCCGTGATGTCGACGTGATCATGCAGACCGATCTGGGTGTGCAGGCGCTGGCGACTCACCCGCTGAAAACCGACAAACGCGGTCTGGGTGATGTGAACGTTACCGTTAAATTCGGTGGTGTTGAATTTGTACCGGGTCACTTTGTGTATGCCGACAACAACGGCATCATCGTGTCTCCCCAAGCGCTGAGCATGCCGGAGTAAGACGTTGGGCATGCCGGAGTAAGACGTTGGGCATGCCGGAATAAGGCGGTCTTATACGCATCTGAGTACGAATAAAAAGCCGGCATAACGCCGGCTTTTTTTGTATCTGGCATTTGTTGTGGCCAGCTACCAGGCGCGCGAGCTGCCAATCAGGTGCGCTACGCGCAGGGAGCTTTCAACGGCACCGTCGAGCAACGGAATGCCATCGCACAGATAAGAGCCGGTCAGCAGAATCCGCTGACTGGCGTCCTGATGACGCAGCTCGCGTACCGCCTGACGGCTCTGTAGGGTTACCAGTGGCCGGCTGAAAGTAACATCGGCGAGCACGCTTTGCGGATTGGCCGCACGCAGCGGGTTCCACACCTGCAGAATGGCCGGGCCGTTGCGCAGATGACCAATGGCTTTGGCCAGGTCGACGGTGGCTTCCGGGCGGTTCTCGTCACCCGGTAAGAAATAACTGACCGGCGCCAGCGGCATCAGGCTGGCGGGCAGCAGCGAGGTATCGGTGTGCAGCTGCATGCGCGATTCAACCACCGGGATCTGCTGCAGCTGCTGGCAGCGTGGCTGGGCGCTGGGCAGTTTGCTCAGAATCTGGCTGGCGTGATGCGGCTGGGTGGCGATCACCACGCGGTCAAACACATCGGTTTGTGCGTCGCTGCAGACGCGCACGTCGTCGTTGCCTTCTTCTATATGGTCAATGGCCGTTGCGGTACGCAGGCTGACGCTGCTTTCCAGCAGTTGCGCGACCACTTCGTCGACGCCGCCACTGGCACGCATCAGACCGTCTTTCATTACGCCGCAGGTCAGGTAGTTGATCAGAATATCCGCCGGATAGGCCAGTACGTCGTCGTAGTCACAGGTGCACACGGTCGCCAGTGCCGGCAGTAATATCTGACGGCAGTAATCGTTGTCGAGACTGTGCTGCTGCAGAAAGCCGCCGAAGCTCTGCTGATCCGTATCCGGGTTGCTTTTATGTTGCTGCAGTGTGTTAAACAGGTTGAGGTGCTGGGCGAGCAGTGGACCGTTCAGCAGCTTGGGAAAGCTCAGGCTGCGTTTGCCCAGCTGCAGGTTGCCGTAATGAAAAAACAGGCGGTTGTCGGCATCGGCGTAAGCGGCGGCATGGTCGGTAGTTTCGGTGCGCACGCCTGCATCACGGTACAGACGCAGCAGGCTTGGATAGTACGCCGGAGTGAAAACCCGCAACGGAATATCAATGGATGTACTTTTGTCAGCCCAGGGAATGTCTACGCTGTAGATGCCCATGCCCGGCTTCGCGGCGCGCTCATAGAGCGTGACATCGTGGTCGCGACTCAGCAGCCAGGCGGCGCTGAGGCCGGCAATGCCGGAGCCGATGATGGCGATACGCTGGCGATTAATAGGAGTGGATGAGGCGGCGGGTTGAGCGGGCATGAAGGCACTTTCCTGTGAAATCTGCGCCGAGGTTAGCGCAAAGCCCGGGCATATCCCAGAGTTTGCGCTGTCAACTTTGCGGTTTTATGGGCTGCTCTCGGTGATTGTATACAATCTTAGTCTTAATTCGCTTGAAATCTGATTTTATCGGCGTAATCTAGCCGGACTTAAAGGGTATTGTAGACAAAGCTGATGAGCGACAATCAAACGCTGGCCGATAAAGTGTTCGCGGAACTGACTACCGCTATTGTGCGTGGTGAGTTGCGTCCGGGCACCAAATTGTCGGAACAGACACTGGTTGAGCGCTATGGCGGCAGCCGCGCGCCGATGCGCGAAGCCATTCAGAAGCTTGAAGCCCGTCATCTGGTGGTGCGCATTCCCCATGCCGGTGCCCGCGTGGTATCGCTGAGTCTGGCCGAGCTGCGGGATATCTACGAAGTGCGTCTTGAACTGGAAAGCATGGCCTGCCGTCTGGCGGCACTGCGCATGAGCGATGACGAGATTCAGGAGCTGTACGGCCTGCTGCAGGAGCATGAAGCCTCTATCGCGGCTGAGCAGGGGCAGGCTTATTACCAGAAGGCCGGTGATCTCGATTTTCATTACCGCATCATCAAGGGCAGCAAAAATCACCGTTTACATCAGATGTTGTGCGGCGAGTTGTACCACATCGTGCGCATGTACCGTTATCAGACCAGTACCAGCGCCAAGCGCCCGCTGCAGGCCCTGCAGGAACACCAACGAATTGTTGAAGCTATCTCGGCGCGTGATGCCGAGCTGGCTGAATTACTGATGCGACGTCATATTCAGGCATCGCTGACCAATCTGGAAAATCGATTAGCTGAAGAGGAGGGTCACTCATGACTCCAGGTCAGAAATTCCGTAAAGCACTGGCGGATAATAAACCGCTGCAAATTGTCGGCACCATTAACGCTTATGCGGCGATGATGGCGGAGCGCATTGGTCATCAGGCCATTTATCTGTCCGGTGGCGGCGTGGCAAACGCCTCTTACGGTCTGCCGGATCTGGGCATGACCTCGCTGAACGATGTGGTGGAAGACGTGCGTCGCATCACTTCTGCCAGCAGCCTGCCTTTGCTGGTTGATATCGACACCGGCTGGGGCGGCGCGTTTAACATCACCCGCACTATCCAGCAGATGGAAAAAGCCGGCGCTGCAGCCGTGCATATTGAAGATCAGGTGATGCAGAAGCGTTGTGGTCACCGTCCGAACAAAGAAATCGTCTCTCAGGCAGAAATGGTTGACCGTATCAAAGCCTGTGTCGATGCCCGTAACGACGAAAGCTTCTTTATCATGGCCCGTACCGATGCGTTCGCGCAGGAAGGTCTGGATGCCGCTATCGAACGTGCTCAGGCCTGTGTGGCAGCCGGTGCTGATGGTATTTTCGCTGAAGCAATCAAAACCGAAGATGATTACCGTAAATTCTCTGCAGCACTGGATGTACCACTGCTGGCGAACATCACCGAGTTTGGTCAGACCGAACTGTGGAACCGCGAGCAGCTGGGTGAGTGGGGCGCGGCCATGGTGCTGTACCCGCTGAGCGCTTTCCGTGCGATGAACAAAGCCGCAGAAACCGTGTATAAAAGCATTCTGGCTGAAGGCGATCAGCGTAAAGTGGTCGATATCATGCAGACCCGCATGGAGCTGTACGATTACCTGAACTACCACGATTTTGAGCAGAAGCTGGATGCGTTATTCGCAGAAGGTAAAAACAAGTAATACATCCACCCGTCGGACGGGCTCAGAGCCCGTCGCAACCAGATGAACATCCGCGTCTGACGTCTGACGTCTGGCGCTCTGCTAAGGGGAAATAACAATGGCAGCAGCAAAACAACTCAGTGGTGCCGGCCTGCGTGGTCAGGTTGCCGGTAAAACCGCACTGTCGACCGTGGGTAAATCCGGTTCTGGTCTGACTTATCGTGGCTATGACGTTAAAGATCTGGCCGCCCAGTGTGAATTTGAAGAAGTGGCGTACCTGATTCTGAAAGGCAAGCTGCCGAATCAGGCTGAGCTGGACGCCTACAAAGCCAGGCTGAAATCCATGCGCGCTCTGCCGCAGGCGTTAAAAGAAGTACTGGAACGTATTCCGGCTTCCGCGCACCCGATGGACGTGATGCGTACCGGTTGCTCCATGCTGGGTAATCTCGAAACCGAAGAAAGCTTTGAGCAGCAGCAGGATGCGACTGACCGTATGCTGGCGCTGTTCCCGGGCATGATCAACTACTGGTACAACTTCAGCCATAACAATGGCAAACGTATCGAGGTTGAAACCGCTGCAGATTCTATCGCTGAGCAGTTCCTGTGGACCCTGCATGGCGAAAAGCCTTCTGAACTGCACACGCAGGTGATGCACGCGTCATTAACGCTGTATGCCGAGCACGAATTTAACGCCTCGACCTTTACCGCCCGTGTCTGTGCTTCCACCCTGAGTGATATGCACTCCTGTGTAACCGGCGCTATTGGTTCCCTGCGTGGCCCACTGCACGGCGGCGCCAACGAAGCGGCGATGGAACTGATTGAAGGCATGAACGATCCGGAAGATGCTGAGCAAAAACTGCTGGGTATGCTGGAGCGTAAAGAAAAAATCATGGGCTTTGGCCACGCGATTTACTCTGAATCTGACCCGCGTAATGCCGTGATTAAAGAATGGTCTGAAAAACTGGCCAAGGCGAACGGCGATACCTCGCTGTACGACATTTCCGTACGTTGTGAAGCCGTTATGTGGCGCGAGAAGAAACTGTTCTGTAACGCCGACTTCTTCCACGCCTCGGCCTACAACTACATGGGTATTCCAACCAAGCTGTTCACCCCGATTTTCGTATGCTCCCGCCTGACCGGCTGGGCAGCGCACGTGATGGAACAGCGCGCCGACAACCGCATTATCCGCCCAAGCGCGGAATATACCGGTGAAGAGTTCCGCCCTGTAGCACCCATCAGCGAGCGTTAATCAATACAGACCACTTGCACCCCATGCAGGTGGTCTTTCTTGTTTGAGCGAATTTTTGAGCGCTGCTAAGAGCGCTTTGTGAGAGAGAGCATGAACACCGAATTCCGTAAACCACTGGCCGGCACCGCACTGGAGTACTTTGATACCCGTGCCGCGGTCGATGCTATTAAGCCCGGCAGCTACGACGGCCTGCCGTACACCTCCCGTATTCTGGCTGAACAGCTGGTGCGCCGCTGTGAGCCTGAACTGCTGACCGATGCCCTGAAACAGCTGATCGAGCGCAAACGCGATCTGGATTTTCCTTGGTATCCGGCGCGTGTTGTGTGTCATGACATTCTCGGTCAGACCGCGCTGGTCGATCTGGCTGGTCTGCGTGATGCCATCGCTGAAAAGGGCGGAGATCCGTCCAAAGTCAATCCGGTGGTGCAGACTCAGCTGATCGTTGACCACTCGCTGGCGGTTGAATGCGGCGGTTTTGATCCGGATGCCTTCGCCAAAAACCGCGAGATTGAAGAGCGCCGTAACGAAGACCGTTTCCACTTTATTAACTGGACCAAAACCGCATTCGACAACGTCGATGTGATCCCGGCCGGTAACGGCATCATGCACCAGATCAACCTGGAGAAAATGTCGCCGGTGGTTCAGGCGCGCAATGGTGTAGCCTATCCGGATACCTGTGTCGGTACCGACTCCCACACCCCGCACGTCGATGCGCTGGGTGTTATTTCTGTTGGTGTGGGCGGTCTGGAAGCCGAAACCGTGATGCTTGGCCTGCCATCCATGATGCGTCTGCCGGACATTGTTGGTGTTGAGCTGAAGGGCAAGCGTCAGCCTGGCATTACCGCCACCGATATCGTGCTGGCACTGACCGAGTTCCTGCGTAAAGAGCGCGTGGTCGGTGCTTATGTGGAATTCTTCGGTGAAGGTGCGTCCAGTCTGACCATCGGTGACCGGGCAACTATTTCCAACATGACACCGGAATACGGCGCCACTGCTGCGATGTTCTACATCGACGAACAAACCATCGACTACCTGAAGCTGACTGGCCGTGAGCCGGAGCAGGTCGCTCTGGTTGAGCAGTTCGCTAAAGAAACGGGTCTGTGGGCGGATGCACTGAAAACCGCAGAATACGAGCGCGTGCTGAGCTTCGACCTGTCGAGTGTTGGCCGTAATATGGCTGGCCCGTCTAACCCGCATGCCCGTGTATCAACGGCTGACCTGGCCGCCAAAGGTATTGCCGGTAATCTGGATGCCGCCAAAGCGCAGGAAGCCGAAGGTCTGATGCCGGATGGTGCGGTCATCATCGCCGCCATTACATCCTGTACCAATACCTCTAACCCGCGCAACGTGGTCGCCGCCGGTCTGCTGGCTAAGAAAGCCAACGAACTGGGCCTGATCCGCAAACCATGGGTTAAGTCTTCTTTTGCACCTGGCTCCAAAGTCGCCGAGCTGTACCTGAAAGATTCCGGCCTGCTGCCAGAACTGGAGAAGCTGGGCTTTGGTATTGTGGCTTTCGCCTGTACTACCTGTAACGGTATGTCCGGTGCGCTGGACCCTGTGATTCAGCAGGAAATCATCGACCGTGACCTGTATGCCACGGCAGTGCTGTCCGGTAACCGCAACTTCGATGGCCGTATTCACCCGTACGCCAAGCAGGCATTCCTGGCGTCGCCGCCACTGGTCGTGGCCTACGCCATTGCCGGTACCATTCGTTTTGATATCGAAAAGGATGTGCTTGCGGTCGTTGATGGTAAAGAAATCCGCCTGAAGGATATCTGGCCATCGGATGAAGAAATCGACGCCATCGTTAAAGAAAGCGTGAAGCCGGAGCAGTTCCGTCAGATCTACATCCCGATGTTCGATCTGGGTGCCAAAGAGAAAGCCATCAGCCCGCTGTACGACTGGCGTCCGATGAGCACCTATATCCGTCGTCCACCTTACTGGGAAGGCGCACTGGCCGGTGAGCGTACGCTGAAAGGTATGCGTCCTCTGGCTGTGCTGCCGGACAACATCACCACCGACCACCTGTCGCCATCCAACGCCATCATGATGGACAGTGCGGCGGGCGAATATCTGCACAAAATGGGTCTGCCGGAAGAGGACTTTAACTCTTACGCAACCCACCGTGGAGACCACCTGACGGCCCAGCGTGCAACCTTCGCCAACCCGAAACTGCTGAATGAAATGGTGCTGGATGAAAACGGCAACGTGAAGCAGGGTTCTCTGGCGCGCGTTGAGCCGGAAGGCAAGGTGATGCGTATGTGGGAAGCGATTGAAACCTACATGAACCGCAAGCAGCCGCTGATTATCGTGGCCGGTGCCGATTATGGTCAGGGATCTTCCCGTGACTGGGCGGCCAAAGGCGTGCGTCTGGCGGGTGTTGAGGCGATTGCTGCCGAAGGCTTCGAGCGTATTCACCGCACCAATCTGATCGGTATGGGCGTACTGCCGCTGGAGTTCAAGGCCGGCACCACGCGTAAGACTCTGGGCCTGGATGGTACTGAAACCTACGACGTGAAAGGCGATCTGAGCCCGCGTTGCGATCTGACACTGGTGATTACCCGTAAAGATGGTGAGGTAGTTGAAGTACCGATGACCTGTCGTCTGGACACCGCCGCGGAAGTGGATGTGTACAGTGCCGGTGGGGTATTGCAGAAGTTCGCTCAGGACTTCCTGCAGGGCGAATAACGAAGCTGATTTCCTCGTTAACGCTTCCGAAACGCCGCAAAATATAGTTTTGCGGCGTTTTAAAAAATCCAAAGTAGGGTGGGCACTGCCCACCTTTCTTTTAAGGGCATCGACGTTTTCAGTAACGTCCTGAAAGAGAAATAATTATGTCCAAACAAATTAAAATCCCCGCGACTTATATGCGTGGCGGCACATCGAAAGGTGTATTTTTCAGCCTGACCGATTTACCTGAGGCGGCTCAGGTGCCGGGAGAGGCGCGCGACAAAATTTTGCTGCGCACCATCGGTAGTCCTGACCCATACGGGCAGCAGATTGATGGTATGGGCGGTGCGACTTCCAGCACCTCTAAAACCGTTATTCTGGCAAAAAGCGAACAGCCGGATCACGATGTGGATTATTTGTTCGGCCAGGTGTCGATTAATAAGCCTTTTGTGGACTGGTCAGGTAACTGCGGTAATTTAACCGCCGCCGTTGGGGCCTTTGCCATTTCTAAGGGTCTGGTCGCCGCTGAGCGTATTCCGCACAACGGTATTTGCGTGGTGCGTATCTGGCAGAAAAACATTCAGAAAACCATTATCGCCCATGTACCCATCACCGATGGTGATGTGCAGGAAACCGGCGATTTTGAGCTCGACGGCGTAACCTTTCCGGCAGCGGAAGTGGTGATCGAGTTTATGGATCCGGCCGACGGTGAAGGCTCTATGTTTCCCACCGGTAATGTCGTCGATGATCTCGAGGTTCCGGGCATTGGTACCTTTAAAGCCACCATGATTAATTCCGGTATTCCGACCATTTTTGTCAATGCGGCGGATATTGGTTACAAAGGCACCGAGCTGCAGAAAGACATTAATTCCGATGCCGAAGCGCTGGCGAAATTTGAAACCATGCGTGCTTACGGCGCGGTAAAAATGGGTTTAATTGCCGATATTTCCGAAGCGGTTGCTCGCCAGCACACGCCGAAAATTGCTTTCGTGGCGCCAGCAACGGATTACGAAGCATCCAGTGGCAAACAGATTTCTGCAGCCGATATTGATGTGTGCGTACGTGCGTTATCCATGGGGAAATTACACCATGCGATGATGGGTACAGCGTCGGTGGCCATTGCAACGGCGGCGGCGGTGCCTGGTACGCTGGTGAATCTGGCAGCCGGCGGTACCGAACGTGACTCCGTAACCTTTGGTCATCCGTCCGGCACGCTGCGGGTCGGTGCAGCGGCAGCGCTGGTTGATGGTGAATGGACCGCAACCAAAGCCGTGATGAGCCGCAGTGCGCGGGTGATTATGGAAGGTAATGTTCGTATTCCGGACGATACTTTCTGATTAATAGCTGATGTTGCAGCTATAAAAAAACCGGCCAGCGGCCGGTTTTTTATTTTATAGATTCGCCGTCAGAGCGCCCGCTGCTGATCGCGCAGAGCATCTTCAACAGCAAAGCGCATATATTGATCGTTCTGTGGGACGCGCTTAAGAAAATTCACAATGTCAGTATCTGGCTGCATTTTCCCTAAGGTTTCAACCATGCGGCGCTGCACCAGAGGTTCGTAGGTGGAAATCATCGACATCATCTTTTCCTGCACACCTCTGCCTAATTTAATCAGGGCGTTTTGTGCCTCTTCCGGAATTTTATGATCCAGATCGCCGAGGCTCTCTATTAATAATTCCTGCGCGCGTAAATCCTGGGTGCGTATGTTCCCCAGTACGGTGATCAGATGACGTTTCATGGTGGTGCGGTAAGGGCCGCTGGCCTGTACGCGCACACGTTCCAGTTTACGGATAACGAGGTCTTCTGCAGCCGCAGCGCGCGTTCCGTAAGCCACCAGATATTCGCCATAGGCATTCAGCTCCATGGCATTGCCGTCACCGAATAACCGGTCAGCACATTCTCTCGGCGTACAGGCTTCAGAATCCGGCAGGTTGTAACGGATAAACCACAGGTTCTTCTGCACTTCATTAATGCGCTGGCCTTTGATGATCTGAGCAAATAACTTCGGATAGCGCCCGAGCATATTCTCGATGAGTGCAGCCTGCTGCTGATTTTCTTCAGCGTTACGTTCCAGTGTTGTCAGCAGATAGTAGAGCTGCTTGGCACTGTTGTCGTTGAGGATGTCTTTTTGCTCGTTCAGCTTTTCCAGCAGCAGGTTAAAACTGCTGCTGGCCAGTTCCAGCTCGCTGCCGTCCTTCAGCTGGTTTTTATAAAAATCAGTCATGGGTTTAACCACGTCATTAATGTCCGGCAGCTCGCCGCTGTATTGCTGAAATAATTCAGCGCCGATGGCCGGCTGGCGATAAGTAGTGGCTTTAATAATGCGTGCGGTCAGCTCTCCGGCGCTCAGGGCGGGGTTGCCGACTTTTCCTTTTCCTGCCGCCCGAATCAATGACTGCAATTGATTTTTCAGTTGTAGCGCAGTTTGTGGCTGGTAGCTGGGCTTACCGCTGCGCGTATCATCGGGGGATTTATCGCTGTAATTGGATAACGCTGACAGCAGGGGCTGCAGGCGGTCTTCCGGCAGGCGTTGCAGGCTGGCAAGCATCGTTTCCCATTCAGCTGGTGTGATGCCGTTATCTTTAATAATGGCGTATTTTGCGATGCCTGGCAGATATTCGGACAGATTATGCGGTGCAATCTGCGCCAGCTGGACAAACAGATACTCGCGGTAGCCTTCGGCAGGATAACGGCTCTGGGTGAGGGAGTAGAGCACATTATATTGCCAGTCGTTGCAGTCGTTATCGAATGGTGCTTTTAATGCAAAAGCGACCAGTTCGGTATTTTTATCCGGGCTTGGGGCTTTTTGTAATGTGATTTTTACCTGCTCACGTACGGCGTCACAGGGGTTTTTACCACCGCTGCCAATAATGGTTGCAATCTGGGTGCTTAAACCATCGGGGTCGACTTCAATTTCCGCTTTCAGGTAGAAACTTTCGCCGTCCCATTTTTCTTCAAGAATTTTTGTTTTGGTCAGCGCGCTGGCAAATGTCTGGTAGTTGGCCTGCACGGTACGGCTGAATTCTTCTTTATCGAGGGTTTCAGTGTTGCTGAAGCTGGATTGTACCTGTACGCCGACTTCTTCAATTAACAGAACCTGAAGTTGCTGCAGAGCGGCTTTGCGGGCGGAAACCTTTGAATCATTTTCGCTGGCGTTGTAGGTGTACTCACGCACCATGGTCATCGACTCGGCACTGGCGCTCTGACTGAATATTGTGCAGATGATCAGTGCCAGCAGCAGCTGTAAATAAGGCCGCTTGGCTGAATATGCGACGGGCATGATTGATAGGGCTTTGGCCATGGATCGTCCTTGCTGAAAATGTCTGATTCGGGGCTGGGGCATGGGTGGGATATTACTGATAACTGTCTCGTCAGTCAGCACTGAAACGTTTTTGCAGGCTATAAAAAAACCGCCCGGAGGCGGTTTTTCAGTCAGCAACCGACGGCGACGTAAGCTGTCGCCTGTCGGTGTTACTTGTTGTGCTCGCCGGCTTCTGCTGCTGTTTCAGCTTCAGTTACCGTAGTGGTTTCTGTCGCTGGTTCAGCGTCAGCTGCAACCACAGGCTCGGCAGCTGGCTCTGCAACGTCTTGCCCGGCTGGTGCTGATACCTGTTCTGCACTGTCCGCATTGCGGCGGTTGCGCGGATCGTTCGGTGCGCGACCACCTGGGTTGCGACGGCGTCCGCGGCGCGAGCTGCGATCATTACCCTGGGTTGCCGTGGCGACTTCTTCCTGAGAGGTCGTTACTTCCGCTTCGGTTGCTTCCGCTTCGGTTGCTTCTGCCGAGGCTTTTTCCGCGGCGGCTGGTTTTTCTTCAGCAACCGTCACTTCAGGCAGGGAGGCCGTGTCTTCTGCTGGCTGAGCGACAGTGTCCTGCACTTCAGTTGCTTCAGTCGCCTGTACTTCTGCTGTTTGTGTTTCAGCAGCAGGGGCCTGAGCCTCTGCTGTCTGGGCTTCTGCTGCAGGAGTTTCAGTTGCCGGAGCTTCTGCGGCAGTTTCCTGAGTGGCGGTAGTTTCGGCAGTTACTGATTGCTCAGCGGTTTCTGCTTTTGCTTCGCTGACTTCGGCGTTTACTGATTCAGTGTTCGCTGTTTCAGTATTTGCTGCTTCGACAGCAGTTTCTGCTGCGTTGGCGTCAGAATTGTCCGCAGCACCGTTTTTGGCCGGACGGTCGTCACGGTTACGGTTACGGCGACGGCTGTTGCGCGAACGGCGGGTTGTTTTTTCACCATTCTCATCAGCGTTGTTTTCGCTGCCCGCATCCGTGCTGTTATCGGCATTGGCAGGAGTTGCTGCATTTTCGCTTACAGCACTATCTGCAACTACCACAGCCTGTTCTTCAGCAGCCTGTTCGTTGCTGTTTTCTTCAGTGCTGGCAGCATTCGCCTGGCTGTTGTTGCGCTCGCCGCGTTCATTGCGGTTGCGACGACGGCGACCTTCCGGACGACCTTCGCTGTTGCGGTTACCGGTTTCAGCGGTTTCGCTCGTAGTTACGTTGCTCGTTTCGGTTTCGGTTACTTCAACCTTGTCATTACGGACTTCGTTGCGTGGTGCGCGGTTGCCGCTGCGGTCACGGCGTGGTGCACGTGGCTCGTTGCTGGCTTCGGCTTCATTACGCTCGGCGCGGTTGTCGTTACGCTCACCGTCATTGCGGCTCTCGTTACGGCTGTCGTTGCGATTGCGGGCAGGGCGCTCATTACGGTTGCGACCGGAACGTTCGCCACGACCTTCGTTGCGGTTTTCGCTGCGACTGCCGCGCTCGTTGTCGCCATCGTTACGGTCATCGCGGTTGCGTTCGTTACGATTGCGGTTACGGCCGCGGTCACGATCATTGCGGCTGCGCTCGTTACGGTTGCGTTCATTGCGACCGTTAGTGCTTTCTGTGCGGGCTTTTTTCGGTGCAGGTTTTTCTTCCTGTTTTTCACCGCCATCAAACAGCGCGGACAGGGCGCTGCCGATTTTGCTCCACAGGCCTTTGCTGGCTGTCGCTTCGCTTGCTGTGGCAACCGGTGCGGCAGCAGGAGTGCTGTGAGCGCCGGCTTTAACTGCAGCCTGCTGTACTTTGCTGGTTTCGCGGATGGTCAGATCCAGACCGTATTCGGTCTCTTCTTCTTCCATCTTGTGTTCGTAGCTGACTTCGCCGATCAGGCTGTCATCCGGACGCAGACGCAGTACTTCGTAGTGCGGTGTTTCCATGTTCGGATTCGGAAGAACCACGACTTTACTGCCGTGACGGGCTTCGATGCCGGCGATCAGGGTGCGTTTTTCGTTCAGCAGGAAGGTGGCAACGGATACCGGCACAATGGCGCGGATCTGTCCGGTGTTCTCTTTTGCGGCTTCTTCTTCGATCAGGCGCAGAATTGACAGGCCGGTAGACTGGATATCACGCACAACACCGGTACCGTTACAGCGCGGGCATACGTGGCCGCTGGTTTCTTCCAGAGACGGACGCAGACGCTGGCGCGACATTTCCATCAGGCCGAAGCGGGAAATACGGCCAACCTGTACGCGGGCACGATCCACTTCCAGTGCTTTCTTCAGGCGGGTTTCAACTTCGCGCTGATTCTTGCTGGACAGCATGTCGATAAAGTCGATCACTACCAGGCCGCCCATGTCGCGCAGACGCAGCTGGCGGGCGATCTCGTCGGCCGCTTCCAGGTTGGTGTTCAGTGCGGTTTCTTCGATATCGGCACCTTTGGTGGCGCGCGCCGAGTTGATATCGATAGACACCAGAGCTTCGGTCGGGTCGATAACGATAGAACCACCGGATGGCAGTTTCACTTCGCGCTGGAAAGCCGATTCAATCTGGCTTTCAATCTGATAACGGTTGAACAGCGGTACAGCATCGGTGTAGCGCTTGAACTTGTTCTGGTAGTGCGGCATGACCTGCTGCACAAAGCCCAGGGCTTCTTCGTAGGCGGCATCGGTGTCGATCAGTACTTCACCAACGTCCTGACGCAGGTAGTCACGGATGGCGCGGATGATAACGTTGCTTTCCTGCAGCAGCAGGCAGGGAGCAGGGCGTTCATCGGAAGCGCGTTTGATGGCGTCCCACAGGTGAACCAGATAATTCAGGTCAGCCTGCAGCTCTTCGGCGCTGCGGCCAATGCCGGCGGTACGGACGATAACGCCCATTTTGTCCGGCACGGTCACGCCTTTCATGGCTTCACGCAGTTCGGTGCGTTCGTCGCCTTCAATGCGGCGGGAGATACCACCGGCACGTGGATTATTTGGCATCAGTACCAGATAGCGGCCAGCCAGGGATACCTGAGTGGTCAGTGCAGCGCCTTTATTGCCACGCTCTTCTTTGTCGACCTGAATGATGACTTCCTGACCTTCGCGCAATACATCTTTGATGTTGATGCGGCCTGGGCCTGGGTCTTTAACAAAGTATTCGCGGGCAATTTCTTTCAGTGGCAGAAAGCCGTGACGCTCAGCACCGAAGTCGACAAACGCGGCTTCCAGGCTGGGTTCGATGCGGGTGATTTTACCTTTATAGACATTGGACTTCTTCTGCTCGCGGGAGCCGGACTCAATATCGAGGTCGTAGAGTTTCTGGCCATCTACAAGGGCTACACGCAACTCTTCAGGCTGAGTTGCATTGATAAGCATTCTTTTCATGCTGTACGTTAAGCTCGTTCTGGCAACGTACCGGCTGGCAATGCCGGACTATTCCGGCCACTACCAAAATATTTATGGGTGCTTTGCAGCAGTTGTCAGCGCCGTTTTCGGGTCGCCTGACCTGTCTCGCAGTGGTGCCTCTGGTTTGTTGTGCACCAACACTGTCCATAATTTGATAATGCGAGATTGCCCGCAGGTCGCTGCGTGGTTTATCTCACTGGGCGGGCGGCCATGGGCCTGCGCTCGCCGTAATTATTCGTCAGGAAGAGTTTTAACAGTATGTCTTCTTCCTTATACTCTGCCGCTTGATCGGCCTGGCCTCGCCTTTCGGCTGATCTTGATCGTCGGCTGGGTTGTACGCTTTCTCTGTGCCGACCAAGGCCGTGGGCGAATATAGCAACATTGGTTGCGCCCCGCAAATGCCATACCACAAATAAATCCGCCGCCTGGGCTGCTTTGAACCTATGTCAAATCACGAAATCGATACCGGTAAAGTATCGCTGTTGACGGTGACCGCCGATAACGATGGTCAGCGTGTCGATAATTTTCTTATCTCCGTATTAAAAGGTGTGCCCAAGACTCTGGTGTACCGCATCATCCGCAAGGGCGAGGTGCGGGTAAATAAAGGAAGAGTGAAGGCGGATACCCGTCTGGCGTCTGGTGATGTGGTGCGGGTGCCGCCGCTGCGTATCGCCGAGCGCGATGAAACGCCGGATGTGTCACCGGCGCTGCAGGAGATTCTGCAGAATGCCATCCTGCATGAAGATGATGGTCTTCTGGTGGTGAACAAGCCCCATGGGCTGGCCGTGCATGGCGGCAGCGGGGTTAATCTGGGGTTGATTGAAGCCTTGCGCAAAATGCGCCCGGATCATCGTTTTCTTGAGCTGGTGCATCGCCTCGATCGTGATACCTCGGGCGTTATTATGATTGCCAAAAAGCGTTCAGTGCTGACGGCTTTGCAGCGTATGCTGGCGAATAAATCAGGCATCAGTAAAAAGTATCTGGCCATGGTGCACGGGCATTGGCCTGCCTCTGTGACCGAAGTGCGTGAACCGCTGCTGCGTTTTGAGCGCCAGTCCGGTGAGCGCATGGTGATGGTGAGTCCGGAAGGTAAAGCCTCCCTGACCAAAACCACATTAAAGGCCTCGGGGCCGCATTACTCATTAATAGAAGCAGAGCCGGTGACCGGGCGTACCCATCAGATCCGGGTGCACTGTCAGTTTCAGGGCTGCAGCATTGCCGGTGATGTGAAGTACTGCGACCGTTCGCAGCAGGATATCGACAAGCGTCAGGGGGTTAAACGTTTGTTTTTGCATGCCTGGCAGCTGTCTTTCCGCCATCCGGACAGTGGCGAGCGCCTGCAGATCAGTGCGCTGCCGGACGATGAATTCAGCAGCATCTTAAAGAAGGTGGGGTGTGAGTTTGCGCTTTAAACTGATTATTTTTGATTGGGACGGTACGCTGGTCGACTCCACCCAGCGCATTGTTGACAGTATGCAGCAGGCCGCCGGCGAGGTGGGGCTGCCGCAGGTGCCAGATGCTGCAGTGCAGAACATCATTGGTCTTGGTTTGCCGGAGGCGCTGCGTACGGTATGGCCGGCGATTGACGAGCCGCAATTGCAGACCATGACTCAGGTGTATGCGCGCTATTTTGTCGCTGACAGTCAGGTTGCCATGGGCTTCTTTCCCGGAACTCCGGAGTTTCTGGAGGGTCTGGTTGAGCGGGGTTATTTACTGGCGGTTGCCACCGGCAAAAGCCGGCGCGGACTCGACCGGATGCTGCGCGACCTGAAAATAGGGCACAGATTCGCTGCGACCCGTTGTGCCGATGAAACCCGCTCGAAGCCACATCCGCTTATGCTCAGGGAATTGCTGAGTGAGCTGAATGTGGCGCCGGATGAGGCACTGATGGTCGGTGACACCACGTACGACCTGGATATGGCCAATGCTGCTGGCATGGCTTCTGTTGCCATGGGGCATGGCGCGCACGATGATCAGGTGCTTCTGGCTTGTGGTCCATTGGCCATCTGCCATAGCATTCAAGAACTTAACGACTGGATACGTATTAATGGATAACGACAACCTCAATCAGAATCAGCCGGCAAGCCGTCCGGACGATAACAGCAAAGAATGGAAGCTGATCGAGAAAGTGCTGATGGATATGCAGGGCGAGCAGAAGCGTGCCCGTCGCTGGGGTATTTTCTTTAAAGCGCTCACCTTTATTTACCTGTTCGCCATTGTCTGGCTGCTGCGTATGCCGGGTGAACATGGCGCAGAAATGTTGCCGGAAGATAATTATGCGGCCGTGGTTGAGGTGAATGGTGTGATCGCTGCCGATCAGGATGCCAGTGCCGATGCCATCATTGGTGCCTTGCGTGATGCCTTTGATGATGAAAAGGCACTGGGGGTGATTCTGCGTATTAACAGCCCGGGTGGCAGTCCGGTACAGGCCGGTTACGTCTATGATGAAATCAAACGCCTGAAAGAAACCCGTCCGGATTTTCCTGTGTATGCGGTGATTATGGATCTGGGTGCTTCCGGCGCTTACTACATTGCCGCGGCGGCGGATGAAATCTATGCCGACAAAGCCAGTCTGGTGGGTTCTATCGGTGTAGTGGGTTCCGGTTTTGGTTTTGTGAAAGCGATGGAGAAATTCGGCGTGGAGCGTCGCCAGTATACTGCCGGTGAACATAAAGGCTTCCTTGATCCTTTCCTGCCTGAGAATGAAGATGAAAAAGCCTTCTGGCAGGGCGTGCTCAAGGTCACCCATAAGCAGTTTATCGAGCAGGTAAAGCTGGGTCGCGGTGAGCGCCTGAAAGATGATCCGAATCTGTTTTCTGGTCTGGTGTGGTCTGGTGAGCAGGCGCTGGATCTGGGGCTGATTGACGGGCTGGCATCCAGCAGTCAGATTGCCCGGGAGAAACTGAATACCGAAGAGCTGGTTAACTTTACCTATCAGCCAAGCCCCTGGGATGAGCTGGTTAAACGCTTCGGTGCAAGTATGGGGCGTGGCTTTGCGACGCTGCTGACTGAGCAGACTCTGAGTCTGCGTTAAATAATTTTGACAGAGGGGCTTTGCGTACCTATGATGTCGCGCACTATGGCAGAGGCTCAGCTTCCCAAGCGTGTTGATGCGGTAAAACTGGTTACTGTTGGACAGCAATTCAGTGCCGATATTGACAGCAAACAGCTAACCAGGCTTAACGAAGCAGTCGAAGACTGCGTCGCTCCGGTTCACTGCGAAATTCGTTTCGAACGTGATCAGGAAAAGCACCGGTTACTGCAGGGTAGCTGTAATACAAGTGTTGTCATGATCTGTCAGCGCTGTCTCGGGAATGTCACCATTCCTGTGGAAAGCAGCTTTCAGCTGGGACTTGTATTTGACGATGATCAGGCCAAGCAATTACCGAAACGGTTTGAGCCGGTCGAAGTTGACGAAAATGGTCAGCTGGATCTGTGGTCAGTGATGGAAGACGAAGTGCTGCTGGCACTGCCCATGTTTCCAACACACCCGGAAGGCGATTGTCAGTTTAAGCAACCTGAGTCGAAGCCGGAAACAACAGATTCAGACGACAAACGACCCAACCCGTTTGACGTTTTAGCTAAGCTCAAACAGAAATAGCGAATAGTTAGGAGCCTAAAATGGCGGTTCAGCAAAACAAAGTAACTCGTTCCAAGCGTGGCATGCGTCGTTCACACGATGCACTGGACACTGCAGCAATGGCACTGTCTACCGATCCGACTTCTGGTGAAACTCACCGTCGTCACCACGTAAGCGCTGACGGTTTCTACCGTGGCAAAAAAGTCGTGGAGACTGGCAACAACTAATATGTTTACCGTTGCGGTAGATGTAATGGGCGGGGACTTAGGTCCCCGCGTTGCGTTTCAGGCCTGTAAGAAATTCCTTAAGTCGCGCCCGGATGTTCATCTGATTGTGGCGGTGACTCAGGACTTCGCTGATGAAGCGGAGTCGTTCTTTGCTTCCCGTAAATCGCGGGTGCGCATTCTCCTTTGTGAAACCCAGATATCCATGCAGGACAAGCCCGCGCAAATGCTGCGTCAGGGGTTGAAATCCACCATGGCTGCCGTGCTGCATGAATATCAGCAGGGGCGCGCACAGGGTGTGCTTTCTGTTGGCAATACCGGGGCACTGATGGTGCTTGCCCGTCACCTGCTGGGAATGCTGCCCGGTCTTGACCGTCCGGCGCTGGCAACCCAGTTGCCCACGCGCAAAAAACCACTGCTGATGCTCGATCTGGGTGCCAATTTAGGTGTCAGCGCTGATCAGCTGGTGCAGTTTGCCTGTATCGGTGCCGCCTGGAGTTGCACTCAGTGCGCCACGGCGCCACGCCTTGGTCTGCTGAATGTCGGTCGCGAATCAACCAAGGGGACGGATAATGTGCGTCATGCGGCCGAACAGCTGCAGCGTATTATGCCGGACTACTATGTCGGCTTTTACGAAGGTGATGACCTGTACCGCGGCGAGCTGGATGTACTGGTAACCGATGGTTTTGCCGGCAATATCGCCCTGAAGGCCAGCGAAGGCTTGTCGGAATGGCTCAGTGAGCAGCTGCAGAGCGAATTCCGCAATACCTGGTTTTTGCGCTGGCTGTCATTCCTCTGGGCGCCGGCCATCGGTCGTATTGAGCGGCGCATCTCACCGGCCCGTCATGGTGGTGCTTTGCTGCTGGGTCTGGATGGCGTGGTGGTCAAAACCCACGGCAAGTCGGACGAGCGTGCTTATCGTTATGCGCTCGAATACCTGCTGCAGAAAGTTGAGCGTTTTGATAAGCCGCAACTGCTGGCTGAGCTTAATCGTCTGCAAAATCACTGAGCGGTGAATCTGATTCAATAATATTGTGCATTGTTGACTATTTATTGTAACAATTGCTCTCCATATTATGTGTCCGGCTTTCGGCACTGATGTTGGAACGCAATTGATAGCGCGTATTCAGAAACGTTATTCAGAATTCGTACAACAGTGATTTTTACCGTGAATACAGGGCAAGTGATGACCGATGTAATTGCATTCTTCCCCGGTCAGGGCGCGCAGCAGGTTGGTATGCTGGCGGATCTGGCGGCCGAATATCCTCAGATTCAGAGCACCTTTGCACAAGCGTCTGAATCCATCAATCTTGATCTCTGGGCTATGTGTCAGGACGGCCCGGCAGAAACACTGAATCAGACCTATAACACTCAGCCAGCATTACTGACGGCCAGCGTTGCTTTATGGCGTGTGCTGCAGGAAGCCTGTCCGGCGCTGAACGTTATTGCCGGAGCAGGACACTCTCTGGGTGAATATTCCGCACTGGTCGCAGCCGATGCGATCGATTTTGCCGACGCCGTGCGTCTGGTAAAAAAACGTGGTGAGCTGATGGAAGCTGCGGTACCGGCGGGTCAGGGTGGCATGGCCGCCGTGCTGGGCCTGGAAGAAGATCAGATCCGCGCCGTGTGTGCAGAGGCTTCTGCTGCCGGTGTGGTTGAGCCGGCGAATTTTAATGCACCCGGCCAGATCGTTATTGCCGGTGCCATGAGCGGTGTGGAAAAAGCCATTGAGCTGGCCAAGGCTGCAGGCGCCAAGCGTGCACTGCCATTGGCGGTCAGCGGTCCGTTTCATTCCAGCCTGATGAAAGCCGCAGCCGAAGAATTTGGCGAAGCACTGAATGCGGTTTCCTTCCGCGCACCGGCATTCCCGGTGTATCACAACGTTGATAATGCGGTGGCAACTCTGGCAGAAATTCCATCGCGTCTGCTGGCGCAGCTGTATAGCCCGGTCAACTGGACCGGTGCCGTGCAAGCCTGCCGCGGACGCGCCGATAATGCGATTGAATTCGGCCCGGGCAAAGTGCTCAGTGGCCTGAATAAACGCATCGATAAAACGCTGGCAACCCATAATACGGGTGATGCTGCGTCTTTACAGGCAACCATTGCCTTTATTCAAGGATCCTGAATATGAGTGAAAAATTACTCGCCCTGGTAACCGGTGCTTCCCGCGGTATTGGCCGTGCGATTGCCGAACGTCTGGCACGTGACGGCTATCGTGTTATTGGTACCGCAACCAGCGAATCCGGTGCAGCTTCTGTGCGCGAAGCGCTTAAGCAGATCGACGGCGACAACGATGCGCTGGTGCTGAATATTGCCGATGCGGCGCAAACAGACAGCGCCCTGAAAGAGTTTTTACAGAATTACGGCACACCACGGGTTGTTGTGAATAATGCCGGGATTACGCGTGACAACCTGTTTTTGCGCATGTCGGATGACGAGTGGGGCGAGGTGATTAACACCAACCTCACCGGCGTATTCCGCGTATGCAAATCCATGGTTAAGCCGATGCTGAAGCAGAAGGCCGGCGCCATTATTAATATCAGTTCCATTATCGGCACAACCGGTAATGGCGGGCAGGCAAACTACGCTGCTGCCAAGGCGGGCCTGGAAGGTTTCAGCCGCTCTCTGGCGCAGGAAATTGCCAGCCGGAACATCACGGTGAATTGTGTCGCGCCGGGATTTATTCAAACAGATATGACGGAAATCTTGCCTGAAACGCAAAAAGAGGCGATCCTAGCCACCATTCCAGGCAAGCGCTTCGGGCAGGTAGAAGAAATCGCAGGTGCGGTTGCTTTTCTGGCCGGAAACGACGCGAAATACATTACAGGTCAGACCATTCATGTGAATGGCGGCATGAATATGGGCTGAGGTCATTAAGACCACCAGGAAACTTGAAACAGTAGGAAAAAACCATGAGCAACATTGAAGAACGCGTAAAGAAAATCGTATGTGAACAGCTGGGTGTTAAAGAAGAAGATGTTAAGGCTTCATCCTCTTTTGTTGACGATCTGGGCGCGGATTCTCTGGATACTGTAGAGCTGGTTATGGCTCTGGAAGAAGAATTCGAAACTGAAATTCCTGATGAAGATGCTGAGAAGCTGACGACCGTTCAGGAAGCGATCGACTACATCATCGCCAACCTGTAAGGTCAGCGAGCCCGAAAGCCGCCTCTTCTGACGCGGCTTTTTTTATGCCTGTTATGTGACCTTTTGGCGGCCGTGTTTGCGACTACTGGGATGAAAAACGGAATATGACAAAGCGACGAGTGGTAATTACGGGACTGGGCAGTGTTAACCCGCTTGCTCTGAATGTGGCAGATACCTGGCGCGCACTCTGCGCCGGAGAAAGTGGTATCACCTGCATTGAACACTTTGATACGGAAGGCTACGCCACAAAGATTGGCGGCGCCGTTAAACAGTTCGACGTCACCAGTGTGATGAGTGAAAAAGACGCGCGCAAAATGGATCTCTTTCTGCAGTACGCCATGGTGGCCGCAGAGCAGGCCATCACTGATGCCGCCTTCCCCGAATCGTTAAACCGTGACCGTGTCGGTGTGGCTGTTGGCTCCGGTATTGGTGGCATAGGCACCATTGAGCAGAATTATCAGCAGTTGCAGAATAGTGGCCCGCGCCGGGTATCGCCGTTTCTTGTGCCTGCTGCTGTGATTAATATGGCGTCCGGCAATATTGCTATCCGCCACAAATTCCGCGGCCCTAACTTTGCTATTACCACTGCCTGCACCACTGGTACTCACAATATCGGCTATGCCGCCCGTACCATCGCGTACGGCGATGCGGATGTGATGGTTGCCGGTGGGTCTGAGATGGCGTCGTCGCCTCTTGGTGTTGCCGGTTTTGCTGCGGCCCGCGCCATGAGTACCCGCAACGACGAGCCGCAAAAAGCCAGTCGCCCCTGGGATAAAGACCGTGATGGTTTTGTGCTGGGCGATGGCGCAGCCGTGCTGGTGCTGGAATCCCTTGAGCATGCTCAGGCCCGCGGGGCGACTATCTATGCCGAACTCAGCGGCCTTGGTATGAGCGATGATGCCCATCACATCACCAGTCCGCCGGAAAATGGCGAGGGCGCACGCATGGCGATGGCCAATGCGCTTAACGATGCCGGTCTGCAGCCGCAGGATATTGATTACATCAACGCCCACGGTACTTCGACGCTGATTGGCGATATTGCCGAGACTCAGGCGATTAAAGATTTGTTTGGCGATCATGTCAGTCACCTGGCTGTCTCTTCAACCAAGTCCATGACCGGCCACTTGCTGGGGGCAGCCGGCGCTCTGGAAGCCCTGATTACGGTGCTTGCGGTGCGTGACGGCATCGCGCCGCCAACCATCAATCTTGATCATCCTGCCGAAGGATGCGATCTGGATTACGTGCCGCACAAAGCGCGCAAGCTGGATATTCGCGCCGCCATTTCCAATTCCTTTGGTTTTGGTGGTACCAACGGCAGCCTGCTGTTCCGCCGTTATGATGTCTGAAGTCAGTACTGCATACGTCTGGGGTAGCGGTCAGTGGCAGGCTCAAAATCATTGGCCGTCCAATGACCGCGCGCTGCACTACGGCGATGGTCTGTTTGAAACCATCCGTTTTGCACCCGATGGCAGCATTCCTTTATGGCCATACCATAAGCAGCGTCTGCTGCAGGGCTTATGTGCACTGAACTTCCCGATCGACAGTTTTCAGTGTATCGAACAGGCGCTGACTCAGTGTCCGCAAAACCCGCTGCTGGCCGGTAAGTTGCTGATCAGTCGCGGCCCCGGTCCGCGTGGTTATGCGCCGCCGGCTGAGCCGGAACTGCTGCTGCAATGGCAGGCGTTTACGCCGCCTGACTGGGGACATCTTCGTCTGCCGCAGGGCATGGTGGCCGGATTCAGCGATATCCGGCTGGCGATTCAGCCGGCACTGGCGGGTTTTAAACACCTGAACCGCTTGGAGCAGGTATTGGCGCGCCAGCGCTTTGAGCCCGACTGGCAGGAAGCGGTGATGCTGGACACACAGGGGCAGGTGATTGAAGGCTGTATGAGCAACCTGTTTCTGCTGGAAAACGGTCAGCTGGTCACCCCGGACCTCAGCGGCAGCGGAGTGAATGGCGTTGTACGGCGCTGGCTGTTGACGCATCAGAATGTCATCATTACCCCTTTTGGGCGCGAACGTCTGCTGGCTGCTGATGCCGTCTTCTTCTGCAATACGCTGCAGGGGATTGTTATGGCCAGTCGCATAGACGGGCGGCAATTTGAACACCCGGCAGCGCAGGATCAGATCGCAACGCTGCAGAAGGATCTGGAGAATCTTTACGCATGACACTGAGCAAACGCCTGCTGGCTTTGTCCTCCCTCGTTTTCCTGTTACTGAGCGCCACCGTATTGGCCATCTGGCAGCTGCCAACCAGTAACGAGCAACCTGTCCGTATCGAAGTGGTCAGTGGTGACACCATCAGCAGCCTCAGTCGGCGCTGGCAGGCCGATGGCTGGTTGCCATCGGCGCTGTTACTGCGACTTCAGGCGCGCCTGACCGGTCAGGAGCGGGTATTGCGTGTTGGCGAGTACGATGTGCCGGCAGCACTCAGTGGTACTGAGTTACTGAACTTTCTCGCCAATGCCACACCGGTGACTTATCGCGTCAGCCTGATTGAAGGGCTGCAGTTGCGCGAAGCGCTGACCGCGCTGGCTGAGGCGCCGCGTCTGACTCAGGATCTGAACCCGCTGACGCCGGAGCGGGTTGGTGAAATGCTTGGCCTGCAGGGCAACCCGGAAGGCTGGTTGTATCCGGATACCTACGTGTATCACAGCGGCGAAGGGGTATCGTCGGTGATTCGTCAGGCCTACCAGCGTATGCGTGAGCAACTGGCTGCAGCGTGGGAAGCCCGTGCGGCGGACGTGCCGTACAAAAGCCCTTATGAGGCGCTGATCATGGCGTCGATCGTGGAGAAAGAAACCGGCGTAGTGGCTGAGCGTCCGGTCATTGCCGGCGTTTTTGTGCGCCGCCTGCAACAAAATATGCGTCTGGAGACCGATCCGACGGTTATTTATGGTCTGGGGCCACAATTTGATGGCAATCTGCGTAAAAAACATCTGCAGGACCGGACAAATCCGTACAATACCTACCGCCAGAAAGGCCTGCCGCCAACGCCGATTGCGCTGGCCGGGCGTGCCGCACTGGATGCGGCGCTGAATCCAGCTGATGGCGATGAGCTGTACTTTGTTGCCCGTGGCGATGGCAGTCATCAGTTTTCAGCAACGCTGGAAGAGCACAATAAAGCGGTGCGGAAATACCAGATTTTCCGCCGTAAAAAAGATTACCGATCGGCGCCGGCAGAAGCTGCCACGCCAGAATCCTGAGCAGGAACATCCCGTATGACAAAGCCGCAAGCAGGCTTGTTTATTACCTTTGAAGGCGGAGAAGGTGTGGGTAAATCCACCAATATCGCCTTCTGTGCCGAGTGGCTGCGCGCCCGGGACATTGAAGTGGTTGTGACCCGCGAACCGGGTGGCACTGAAATCGCCGAAACCATCCGCGAGCGCCTTCTTAAAGCGCATCACACTGAAACCATGCAGCCTCTGACCGAACTGCTGCTGGTGTTTGCTGCCCGTGCCCAGCACCTGCAGGCATTGATTCAGCCGGCACTGGCGCGCGGCGCCTGGGTACTGTGTGACCGTTTCACCGACTCCACCATCGCCTATCAGGGCTTTGGCCGCCAGCTGCCGCTAACACAGATTGAGCAGCTAAAAGCGCTGGTGCAGCAGGGGCTGGAACCGGATTGCACCTTGCTGCTGGAAGCGCCATTAGCGGTCGGTATGGGTCGTGCCCGTGGCCGTGCCGATCAGGCCGGCGAAGCGGTTGATCGTTTTGAGCAGGAGCAGCTGGATTTCTTTGAGCGGGTTCAGCAGGGCTTTGACTGGCTGGCCTCTCAGCATGAACGCTTCCGCCGTATTGATGCCGCACAGCCGCTGATACAGGTGCAGCAACAGATCGAACAGGTTCTGCAAACGCTGTTACCCGGAGCTGATTCATGAGTGTACAACCCTGGCATCAGAGCGTTTGGCATGAACTGGTGCGCCGCCAGCAGAGCGGAGGGTTGCCCCACGCGCTGCTGCTGACCGGCCTTGAGGGTATTGGCAAGCATCAGCTGGCACTGCATGTGGCGCAATGGCTGCTGTGTTTGCGTGACGAGGCTGAACCCTGTGGTCAGTGCCACAGTTGTCAGCTTTGGGCGGCAGGGACGCATCCCGATTTTATGTTGTGTCAGCCGGAAGATGGCAGTCGCCAGATCCGTATTGATGCGATCCGTAAAGTGAATGATTTTCTCGCCCAGACGCCGCAGATCAGCCGCTGCCAGGTGGTCAGCCTGCGTCCGGTGGAAGTGATGAACACCAATGCCGCCAACGCCTTACTGAAAACTCTGGAAGAGCCGCCGGGTGAGAGCTTTCTGCTGCTCGAAACCGAGCGTTTCGGCTCGGTGTTGCCGACCATTCGCAGCCGCTGCCAGCGCCTGCAACTCAGTCCGCCGGGGCAGGCCGAAGCCCTGAGCTGGCTGCAACAGCAAGGCTTCAGCGCCGAGGTGGCAGAGCAGGCGTTGCGCATGAACCATCAGGCGCCGCTGAAAGCGCTGGACTGGCTGACGCGTGAGCAAAGCAGTCAGCAGCAGAAGTGGTTTGAGCTGCTGCGCCAGTGGAGTCAGGGGCAAATTCCGCTGCAGGCCGCAGCCGAAGGCTGGAATAAACTTGAATTTCAGGATGTAACCTCCTGGTTTTATTCAATTTTGTCTGATTGTCTTAAAGCGAAGCTGGGTGTCGGTCCGGAGCAGCTGGTGTTTACCGATCAGGTTTTTCAGTTGTTGCCGTGCGCTACCCTGAATCCGGCAAAGCTGATAACCTTGCAGCATAAAGTTCAGGCCGTACTCGGGCAGTTGCTGTCCGGTGGCGGTAACTATAATAAGCAGTTGCTGCTTGAATCCCTGTTGCTGGATTGGCAGCAGATCGTTCAGGACAGTCATCGCGGGGAGCATGCATGACCGCCAATTTAGGTGCCCGCAGCGGCATTTTGTCGCTGACCATTAAAGATAAATCGGTTCTTTACGCCGCCTATATGCCGTTTATCAAAGAAGGCGGTTTGTTTATTCCGACCAATAAGCAGTATCAGCTGGGCGATGAGGTCTTCATGCTGCTGAAGCTGATGGACGAGGCGGAAAAAATCCCGGTGGCCGGTAAGGTTATCTGGGTTACGCCAAAGGGTGCGCAGGGCAATAAAGTAGCCGGTATCGGCGTGCAGTTCACCGGCGACGAAAGCATGGCCCGCGACAAGATCGAAACCTATCTGGCCGGTGCCCTGAAGTCGGATCGTATTACCCATACGATGTAAGCGGCAGTCATGCTGTAGCGAACACCGGAAAGAAAAAAGAGCGCAGATGCGCTCTTTTTTATGCCCGCAAGCTGCGTTCAGAGCGCTTCAAGCAAACACTCCACGGCATCTGCGGCGTCCTCCATCACTTCCTGAGTGGTGTGAAAATGCGGCGAGAAGCGGATACCGCCACCACGGTTGGCGCAGATTACCCCGGCCTGCATCAGCAGCTTGTACAGCTGTGTGCTGTCTTTCCCCATAAAGTGGAAGGTCAGAATACCCGACGGGCGCTTATGCAACAGTGGGTTGATAAAGGTGGCACCTTTGTCGTCCAGCAATTCTTTCAGATACAGCACGTTGGTTACCACGCGGGTCGCGACCTGATCCATACCCACTTCCAACAGCAGATCAGTACTGGCTTTCAGCGCAGTAGCGGCCAGCATATTGGGGCTGCCGCACTCAAAACGCCGCGCATCGGTGGCGGGTTGCCAATCTTTACGGTCGTAGTTACCCATATCCTCGACCATATGCCAGCCGAATTCAGTCAGACTCAGCTGATCCATAATCTGTGGCCGTACATAGAAAAAACCCAGACCTTCCGGGCCAAGCAGCCACTTGTGGCCGTCGGCCATAGCAAAGTCGGCCTGAATCGCCTGAACCGAAAACGGCAGGGCGCCCACCGCCTGAATGGCATCAACACAGAACAGAGTGCCCGCCGCCCGACAGGCTTCGCCCAGCCGGACCAGATCCAGCGTCAGGCCGGTGGCGTACTGAATGGCGCTGATCGACAACAGTCGTGGCTTCTGCGCCAGGGCTTCCAGCAACAGGGATTCCGGGTCATCCCAGGGCAGGGCGACTTCCACAACCTGTACGCCTTTATGTGCCAGCGCTTCCCAGACGATGCGGTTGGACGGAAATTCCTGATCGCTGATCACCACCACATCACCGGGCTGCCAGTCGAGCCCGGCGGCCACAAAGGACAACGCTTCCGAGGTGTTTTTTACCAGAGCGACTGAGCCTTTCGGGGCGTCGATCAGGGCTTCCAGGTTGCGTTTCAGGCCTGCTTCCATCGCGCTCCATTGCGGATAGCGGCTGGCGCCGAGGGCGGTGTTTTCGGCGGCAAATTCGCTGACCGCCACGCGCGCGCGCTCTGGCCAGGGCGCAACGGCGGCGTGATTCAGATACAGACACTCATTATTGACCGGGAATTCATCGTCCCAGCGCGCTTCGGTATTCATAGGGCTCCCGCGGTTTCATTACATAGGGCATCAGGTATTAGTGCACAGAGAGAACAGGCTGGTGCAACGCGGTTGTACGGCTGAGGTTCTGTGCCTGTCAGACACCTGTTAACATACCTGAGTTTACACATCAGGATAACAGAGAGCTGTATGTCATCATCAAACGCTTTTCGTCACCTCGGCAGCACCCGCGTTGAATCGCTGAATATCGATATTCTTCATTACGAGCACATTGCCACCGGCGCAGTGCATTATCATCTGGCTACCGACTACGATGAAAAAGCCTTTATGGTCGCCCTGCGCACCATGCCCCACGACTCCACCGGCGTAGCGCACATTCTGGAGCACACCGCACTGTGCGGCAGCGAGAAATATCCGGTGCGCGATCCGTTCTTTATGATGACGCGCCGCTCGCTGAATACCTTTATGAACGCCATGACCAGCAGTGACTGGACCGCGTATCCTTTTGCCTCACAAAACGACAAAGACTTTAAAAACCTGCTCGATGTGTATCTGGATGCGGTGTTTTTCTCGCGTCTGCACGAGCTGGATTTTGCTCAGGAAGGCCACCGCATTGAGTTCAGCGAAGAAGGCAACGCCGACTCGCCGCTGGAATACAAAGGCGTGGTATTCAACGAGATGAAAGGGGCGATGTCGTCCACGGTCAGCCAGTTATGGCAGGGCATCAGCAGCTATCTGTTCCCGACCACCACCTATCACTACAACAGTGGAGGTGAGCCGGCAGAAATCACCGACCTGACCTATGAGCAACTGGTCAGCTTCTACAAGACCCATTATCACCCATCAAATGCCATCTTTATGACCTTTGGCAATCTGGACGTGAGTGAGCTGCACGAAACCCTTGAAAGCCAGGCACTGAGCCGCTTTGAGCGTCAGAACAAACAATGGCGTGTCGAACCGGAAAAACGCTACGCCGCGCCACTGGCGGTTGAGCAATGCTACGGCATCGACAGCGACGACCTGAGCGCCCAGACCCATCATGTGCTGGGCTGGCTGCTGGGTGAGTCAACCGATCTGGACGCCCAGCTGGAAGCGCATCTGGTCAGTCAGGTGCTGCTCGACAATAGCGCCTCACCACTGCGCCGCGCGCTGGAAGAAACCGATCTGGGCGGCTCACCATCACCGCTGTGTGGGCTGGAAGATTCCAACCGCGAAATGAGCTTTATGTGCGGCATCGAAGGCAGTGAGCCGGAACACGCCCAGGCTCTGGAGCAGCTGGTGCTCGACACCCTGCAGAACGTCGCCGACAACGGCGTGGAGCAGAGCATGATTGATGCCGCGCTGCATCAGCTGGAACTGCATCAGCGTGAAATCGGTGGCGACCATTACCCTTATGGTCTGCAGCTTATTTTTAACTCGTTACCGGCGGCGACCCATTACGGCGATCCGGCAGCCCTGCTGAACCTTGATCCGGCGCTTGAGCGTCTGCGCGCCAAAGCCAGTCAGCCAGGCTTTATGCAGGAGGCTGTACAGCGTCTGTTGCTCAATAATCGCCACCGTGTGCGCTTTACTCTGCGCCCGGATAACGGCGTAAACGACGAGATGAAACGTCTGGAAGAGCAGCGTCTGGCAGAGATTAAAGCTGGTCTGAGCGCTGAGCAGAAACAGGCGATCCTCGATCAGGCTCAGGCACTGAAAGAACGCCAGCAGCAGGAGGATGATCCGGGCCTGCTGCCACAGGTGACATTGGCCGATGTGCGCCCTGAGGTCAGCTATGTGGCACCGAGCAATACCTGGCAGGATAGCCTGCCGGCCACCGAATACGTTGCCGGCACCAACGGTCTGATCTACCAGCAGTTGCTGGCAGACCTGCCTGCGTTTAATGCCGAACAGCTGAGCTGGCTGCCGTTCTTTACCCAGGCCTGGAGTGAAGTAGGCGCCGGCGGCAATGACTACCTCTACCAGCAACAGAAACAGACCGCGCTGGTTGGCAGCCTGTCGGCCTATGCCAGTCTGAAAGGCAAGGTTGATAATACCGATCAGCTGGAAGGCTATCTGGTGATGAGTGGTAAGGCGCTGGCAGCCAAGGCTGATGATTTCAGTGCGCTGATGCAGGAAACCTGGCAGGCACCGACCTTTGCTGAAGAAAACCGTCTGCTCGATTTGCTGACTCAGGCCAAATCACGCCGCGAACAGGGCATTACCGGCAACGGACATGGCCTGGCCATGTCGCTGGCAGCCGCACCACTGAATCGCGCTGCCAATGTGTCAAATGACCTTGGCGGCCTGCCGCAGGTAAAACGCCTGAAAGAACGTCTGCAGCGTGCGCAGAAAGAAGGCGCGGGTTTCCTGTCAGCCGCTCTGCAGGATATTTATCAGCAGATCGCTTTGCCGCAGGAGGCGCTGCTGGTGCATGACGAACAGGGCGCGGCTGCGCATCTTGCCAGCTTGCAGAACTGCTGGACGCCACAGGCTGCTGCACCTGCAGCAGCACTGAGTTGGGAAATGCCACAGACCGCAACCTATTGGATGGTGGATTCGCAGGTGAATTTCTGTGCCTGGGCACTGCCGACGGTGACCATGGATCACGCCGATGCCGCGCCACTGGCGGTTATGGCTGGCCTGTTGCGTAATGCCTTCCTGCACACTGCCATTCGCGAGCGTGGCGGTGCTTACGGCGCCGGTGCCACACAGGATTCAGCGCTGGGCTGCTTTAAGTTTTATTCCTACCGTGATCCGCGGGTGGAAGGCACCTTTGCTGATTTCGCCGCCTCCATCGACTGGCTGCTGGCGCGCAGCAGTGGTGACGACCTGATTGAGCAGTCGGTTCTGGGCCTGATTGGTGGTATGGATCGTCCGGGCTCACCAGCTGGTGAGGCCAAGCAATGCTTCCATCAGGATAAGAGCGGCCGCTCGCGGGCACTGCGTCAGCAATTCCGTGAACGCATTCTGGCCACCCGCTGGTCAGATGTGCAGCGCGTTGCTGAGCAGTATCTGCACAACCAGACAGGCAGCAAGGCCGTTATTGCGCCACGCGGAACTGACAAGGTTGCAAATAATCTTGGCTTAATTGCGAATGATTATTGATTGAGGGCTAATCCGGCGGCATAATGCCGCCGGTTTGCTGCCATCCGGGCGCATTCAGTTTTTGTTAATACAAAGCCGTTAGACTTCTCGCTTGAAATATTACCTCACATTGACAGGGACACGACCGGTCATGAAAACCCCGTATATCCTCGCCACCTGCTTGCTGGCCTGCACGCTCAGTGCTCATGCTGCCCCTCAAACCGTGACTCAGACCGGAACCAGGGCCGACAGCCAGCCAGATACCCTGGCCAGCGCTCAGCAGCAGATCAGTGCCACCGACAACAGTGGCCGCAACAGTCAGCAGAAGGTCGAAACGCTGGATGATCAAACGCAGCAACTGCTGAACGAGTACCGTCAGTTGCGTGCCGAAACGGAACAGCTCGCGCTCTATAACCGTCAGATGGCCGCCATCGTTTATAACCAGGACAAAGAGCTGGAGTCGCTCGCGCGTCAGATTACCGAAATTGAGCGTACCGAACGGGGCATTCTGCCACTGATGAGCCGCATGCTGGATTCGCTTGAGCAGTTCGTGGCACTGGATACACCTTTTCTGCCACAGGAACGCGGTGCCCGTATCGCACTGCTGAAAGACCTGCTGACCCGTGCCGACGTTACCGTGTCCGAAAAATTCCGCCGGGTGCTGGAAGCCTATCAGGTGGAAGTGGATTACGGCCGTAATATCGAAGCCTACCGTGGCCAGATGGATAATATTTCTTACGACTTCCTGCGGGTCGGGCGCTTGGCGCTGTACCGCATCAGCAATGACGGCCAGCGTGCCTGGCTCTGGCATAAAGGGCAGGGCAACTGGCTGGCACTGGACGATGGCTATATGCGCGACCTGCGCAAAGCACTCAAAGTGGCACAGCAGATCGCCGCACCGGAACTGATGGTTCTGCCTCTGCCGACTCAGGCCTCTCTTGAATCGGTTACGACAACATCAACCAATAACCAGGCGGAGGCACAATAATGAAACCTTTCCTGTCCTCCGTATTACTGCCAGCACTTCTGAGTTTCACCTTCAGCGCTACGGCAATCGCCGCGGATACTGCTGAACAAACCGCTAAGAACAGCGATCCACTGACCGGTCTGCTGAATCAGATCGGCAGCTACAGCCGTGAAGAAGCGGCACAGAACAAGGCCCGTGAGGCCAAATTCCTCAGTGACCTGAATACCCAGAAACGCATGCTGAGCGAGGCTCGTGCCGCGCTGAAACGTGAACAGCAACTGGCCGACTCGCTGAAAGATCGCTTCGACAATAACGAACAGGCCCTGACCGAACGCGAAGAAGAACTGCGTTTGCGGGTGGGGAATCTGGGCGAGATGTTTGGCGTGGTGCGTCAGGTTGCTAACGATCTGAACACCGTGCTGGCCGACAGCCTGACCTCGGTTGAGATTCCTCAGCGCAAAGCCGATCTGAACAAGCTGGCGGAAGCCAAAGAGCTGCCGACCATCGCCGAGCTGGAAGCGTTGTGGTTCAGCCTGCAGCAGGAAATGACCATCAATGGCGCCGTGACATCCTTTGATAGCGTGGTGATTGGTGCCGATGGCAAGCCACAGAAGCGCAGCGTTACCCGTTTGGGTGTGTTCAACGCCGTGGATAACAGCGGTTATCTGGCTTATGACGCCGAACTGAAGCAGCTGCAGATGCTGGGCCGTCAGCCTGATGCGGCGGATATGATCCCTGAATGGCAGAGCTCAAGCGCTGCCGTCGCACCTTTTGCACTGGACCCAAGCCGTGGCGCCTTGCTGAACCTGTCACTGGAAAGTCCGGACCTGCTGGAACGGGTACAGCAGGGCGCGCTGGTTGGCTACATCATCATCGGTCTGGGTCTGATTGGTCTGGCACTGGCGGGCTGGCGCTTAGTGGTGCTGGGTACGATTGGCCGTAAGGTTCGTCAGCAACTGGATAACATCGACAACGCGGCAGAAGACAACCCACTCGGACGTGTACTGGCCAGCTACCGCAATCTGCCGCAACCGCTGGATGTGGATGTACTGGAAGCCAAAATGGACGAGGCGGTTCTGCGCGAACTGCCGGCGCTGGAACGCGGCCAGACCATCATCAAACTCTTTGCCGGCATTGCGCCACTGCTGGGTCTGCTGGGTACTGTAACCGGCATGATCGCGACCTTTCAGGCAATCACCAATTTCGGCACCGGCGATCCGAAGCTGATGGCGTCCGGTATTTCTCAGGCACTGATCACCACCGTACTGGGTCTGTTGGCCGCAATCCCGCTGCTGCTGGCACACAACTGGGTGGCATCACGCAGCAAGGCGCTGATTCAGCTGTTGGATGAACAGTCTGCCGGATTGATCGCCCAGGCGCTGGAAAACCGCTCCGGCCAGAACCCGAAAGGCAACTGAGATGCAGTGGCTGTTGGACTTTATGGCCCAGGGCGGCCCGGTACTGTACGGCATTCTGGTGCTGTGCGTGCTGCTCTGGAGTCTGATCATTGAGCGCCTGTGGTTTTTCTACCGCGAGATGCCACGCCTGAATCGCGCCATTGCCGAACGCTGGGCACAGCGCAGCGAACACCAGAGCTGGAATGCGCGCAAAATCCGCGCGGCCTGGCTCAGTCAGCAAAAGCAGGCGGCGCAGCAATATTTGTCACTGGTCGGCATTCTGATCGCCATCTGTCCGCTGATGGGCTTACTGGGAACGGTGACTGGCATGGTCAGTGTGTTTGATGTGCTGGCGGTGACCGGTACCGGTAATGCACGGGCGATGGCGTCGGGCATTTCTCAGGCAACCATTCCGACCATGGCCGGACTGGTGGTGGCACTGACCGGTTTGTATTTCCGCACCCGCTTTAAACGTTTAAGTGAGCGCGGCGTGCATCAGCTCGCCGAATGGCTAACGACCGACTGAATTTACGGATTATTTGTTATGGCACGTCGTCACACCGATAGTGAAGCCGATGGCAACGATATCGACATCACCCCGATGCTGGATATCGTCTTTATCATGCTGATCTTTTTTATTGTTACGACCTCTTTCGTTAAAGAAAGCGGCGTAACCGTCAGCCGTCCGAGCGCGCAGACCGCGGAAGAGAAAAAGGGCAGTAATATTCTGCTGGCGATCCGCGCCAATGGCGAGATCTGGATCGACCGCCGCGCCATCGATGTACGCGCGGTACGTCCGAACATTGAGCGCATGAAAGCAGAAAACCCGGAAGGGGCTGTGATCATTCAGGCTGACGAATTTTCACCGACCGGCCTTCTGGTCAAGGTGATGGATCAGGTACGCCTGGCCGGAATTACCAATATTTCCATTTCCGCCGAGGCGGCTAACTGATGCCCCGTTTGGCGATTGCTTTATTACTGGCTTGCGGGGTAAGTCTCGGCTTGTTCTGGGCAATGCATCAGATGGTGTCTGGTCCGGGGGAGCTTAAACGCGATAATCGCGACAACACCTATGTCGACTTTGTGCGTTTAAAGCAGGAAAGCAAAACCCAGCTGAAAGAACGGCGCAAGCAGGAGCCACCCAAGCCGAAAAAACCACAACTGCCAAAGGAATCGGTGGCTGAGCAAAACACACCGATGCAGCAGCTGCCGTTTAATATGCCGGATGTGAATCCGGATTTATCACTGGCGCAGAACTCGTTGTTGGGCGACGCCGTCGTCGGTATGGGCTTTGGCGATACCGATGTTATTCCGCTGGTGCGGATGAATGCCGTATATCCACAAAAAGCAGTGCGACAGAAAATTGAAGGCTATGTAACGGCGCGACTGGCGATCAACCCCGAAGGCACAGTCGATGATGTGGAAATTCTCGAGGCCGAGCCGCGTGGCGTGTTTGAGCGTGAAGCTATCCGTGCACTGTATAAATACAAATTCAAACCGAAAATGGAAAATGGCCGGCCGGTTGCGCAACAGGCAACCCAGACCATTGAATTTAAGCTGGGTGATTCCTGATGCGTCTCTTTATTACGCTGCTGCTGAGCACGTTGGCATCGGCGTCTTTCGCAGCCAATAACAGCCTGTCACAGTCAACCTACGAAGAACTGAATTCTATTCAGGAGCAACTGGCGGCACAGCAGTACAGCGAAGCCGAAGAGGCCTTGCTGGAACTGGAAGATGATTTAATACCGGGCTTTGGTCTTGCCCTGACTTACCAGCTGCACGGCCAGTTGTACCTGCTGCAGGAAAAAAATACTGAAGCCATGACCTGGTACAGCAAAGCGCTGAGTCTCAATGCACTGGCTCCGGCGCAGGAATCAGCACTGTCAACCACGCTGGCGCAACTGCATCTGGCGGCAGAAAATACCAGTGCGGCTATTGCTGAGCTGGAACCACGGCTGACAAAGATCCTGCAGCTGGAAAAAGATAAAAACAGCAGCAAGAGAAAAGGCGACAAAGAAAAAAATGCCGACTGGATTCAGCCGCTGAGTTTTATCACGCTGGCGTCTGCGTATCAGCTGGAAAAAAATTATGCTGCCTCCATTCCCTGGTTGTTGCAGGGTATTGAGCGCACACAGTCGCGTGGCGACAAGCCGAAAGAAAACTGGCTGCAGATGCTGATGGCCGCGCATTATCAACAAAAATCCTATCTGAAAACCGCGGCGGTGCTGGATGATCTGCTGCGTATCAATCCTGCCAAAGAAGATTATTGGCAGCAGCAGGCGGCTATTTATCAGCTGCTGGAAAAGCCGAAGCTGGCCCTGCGGACACTGGAGTTGGGATATGCAGGACACTATCTGAAAAAAGCCGACAGCATTCTGCTGCTGGTGCAATTATTGATCAGTGAAAATATCCCTGAGCGCGCCGGACGTATTCTGCAGGCACATATCAAAGACGAAACTGTTGAATTAAATGAACGTAACTGGCGCTTACTGGCGGCGGCCTGGCAGCAGGGGCGCGAGCGCGATAAAGCCGTAATCGCCATGCGTGAAGCCAGTGCCTTTATGGACGATGGTAGTCTGCTGTACCGTGCGGCACAGATGCAGCAACAGGCTGCACAATATCAGGAAGCGTTAAATGACAGCGAGGCGGCGCTGAAAAAAGGCCTGTCAGAGCGGGATAAACCCCGGGCATTAATGCTGGCCGGCAGCTGCGCTTATGAACTGAAAGACTTTGCTAAAGCACGGCGTTATTTTCAGCAGGCGCTGACGCTGGCCGCGGTTGCCGCCAATGCCCGCGTATGGCTGGATTATCTGGATACGCTGGAGCAGTATCCGGGCTGATATCTGGCCATGCGGATTCAAATAAAAAACGGCGCTTATAAGGCGCCGCTTTTTATTGCCGGAGATAAAGCCCGTTCAGGAAAAGGTTGCCCAGATGGGGGCATGGTCTGAGGGTTTTTCCAGTGCGCGAATATCGTAGCTGACACCCGCTGCGGTGCATTCTTCGTATACCGCAGGCGTTGCCAGAATATGATCGATACGCAGACCACGTTTGGGTTCGTCATCAAAGCCTTTGGAGCGGTAATCAAACCAGCTGAAGGTGTCGTTGCTGGCCGGATAATGTTTGCGATAGGTATCCTGCAAACCCCAGCCGAGCAGGCGCTGATACCATTCGCGCTCTTCCGGCAGGAAGCTGCACTTGCCTGTTTTCAGCCAGCGCTTACGGTTCGGCTCACCAATACCGATATCGGTATCTTCCGGTGAAATATTCATATCACCCATCACAATCACCCGGTCGGCCGGGGTGAAGTTCTCGTCGAGATAACGCTGCAGATCGGCGTAAAACTTTTCTTTTGCCGGGAATTTGGTTTCGTGGTCGCGGCTTTCCCCTTGTGGGAAATAACCGTTCAGCACATTCCAGATTTTGCCGTCAATTTCGTAGCGTGCATGAATAATGCGTTTCTGCGCTTCGGCGTCATCCCAGGGCCAGCCTTTCTGCACAAATACAGGGGCGGTTTTACTCAGCAGGGCTACACCGTAATGACCTTTCTGGCCAAAAAACTCAACATGAAATCCCAGTGCCTGAATATCCGCCAGCGGAAATTCGGCGTCCTGTACCTTGGTTTCCTGCAAGCCAAGCACGTCCGGGTTAAGCTGGTCGCGAATGGCTTCCAGTTGATGAGGCCGGGCGCGTACGCCGTTAATATTGAAACTGATGATGGTGGTCATGGCTGATCCTGACGCTAGGGCCTGTCGACACTAATTAAACAGGCCTGTTATTGGCTAAAAATATCTCAAACAAGGCGCTGAGAGTGTGGCCTAACGGGTTAAGCGAACGAACAGCAACGCAGGATGAGGAATTTTTAGCCATAACCCTTCGGGCTGAGGCCAGTTTTCCCCATGAACATCGTCGTTCGTCATTCATTTAGCCCGCTAATATCACTCCTCTCTCCTTGTTCTGAGAAAAACTGGCTCTCAGCAGGACCTATTCAATTAGTGTCGACAGGCCCTAATACAAACAGCCGCCATAATAACAGTCTGCCAGCATCAGGTCAGGTCGAGTGTTGGTCGGCCAGAGCAGGGCAGTATAAGTTGATTGGCTGAAAAACAAGCAGATGAAAACCCGGATTTGTCACTCCTGTTGGGTGATCAGCCAAAATCACTACACTGAGCGCCATTGTTTTTACCGGCCAGCCCGGCCATCGCAACCGATGAGGTCATCATGAACCGCACACCTTTTAAACCGGCCATTCTGGCGGCACTGATTGCTCAGATGCTTGCCAGTCAGTCTCAGGCAGCTGATACCGTCGAGCTGGATGCGCAGCGCGTTACCGGCCAGTTATTCAGCCAGAACATTGCCGAGCAGGCATTTGCGGTTGAGGTGATTGAACGCGCCGACCTGAAATTATTACCGGTGACCAATCTGGCTGATGCGCTGGAGTGGGTGGGTGGTCTGGATGTGCGCCAGCGTGGCAGTGGTGCGCAGGTCGATCTTGGTATCCGTGGAGCAGGTTATGAGCAGACGCTGATTCTGGTCGATGGCGTGCGCATGAATGACCCACAGACCGGCCATCATAATTTCGATCTGCCGGTTACTCTGGAAGATATTGAACGCATTGAGATCGTCCGTGGTCCCGGCGCCGGACAGTATGGCCCGAACGGTAATGCCGGGGTGATCAATCTGGTAACCCGCAAGCAGGTGGATTCTGACAATGGCCGCAGCGCGCTGTTAAAAGCCGAAGCCGGCAGCAAAGATTACGCCCGTGGCTTACTGAGTCTGGCCAAAACCCAGGGCAACTGGAGCCACTTTGCGGCGATCAGCCAGCAGGAGTCGGACACCTACATTAAGGGGGCTGATCTGGATTACATCAGCCAGCAGGGTAATTACCGTTTAGTGCATCAGAATGATGCTCACACCACGGTGTTTGGGCTGGGCTATCTGGATCGGGGTTTTGGTGCTCAGGGCTTTTATGCCGGAGCCGACAAGCGCGCGAACGAAAACACCATTCAGCGCCACGCTTACCTTACCCACGAGCAGCGTTATTCCGCCGGTCGCAGTGTCGATGTTGCCGTTAACTGGCGCCAGCATGACGATGAATTTTACTATCTGAACTATGCGCCTTCCGTGCATCAGACCAACGCCTGGCAGAGCCGTTTGCGTTTTCGCCTGAATGAATCACTGGCGTTGGGCTACGAGTTTAATCAGGAAGACATCGACAGCACCTCGACGCTGGGTGATCGCCATAAGCGTGAATACGGCAGTGCCTTTGCGTTTGGTCAGTACGACTTTGGCGCCGTGCAGCTGGCGGGCAGCCTGTCGTATCTCGATTATGATGGCGGCGACAGCTATACCTTACCGGTGCTGGGCCTGACCCTGCCGCTGGCGGCTGGCCAGCAACTGTATCTGAACGCCGGCAAAAGCGTGCGTGTGCCGACCATGAATGATTTGTATCTGAATCAAAGCACCAACAAGGGTAATCCGGACCTTAAAGCAGAAGAAACCCGTAGCGCCGAGCTGGGTGCGCGCCTGAATCTGGCGGGCCTGCAAACCCGGCTGGCGGTTTTTAAACGCAATACCAGCGATGCTATTGATTACACCCAGACCGCGGCCGAAGTCGCCGATCCGGCCATTAATTACTACACCGCACGTAATATCGATGCGATTGACACCAAAGGTTACGATGTCGAGCTGGATGCCACCGGCCTGCTGGCGGCAAGCGGTCTGCAGAAGGCAAGTCTGAGCTATACCCGCCTGATTCAGGACTTTACCAATCAGTATGAAAAGGCCCGCTACAGTAAATCCCAGCTTGAACACCAGGTGGTTCTGGCGCTGACCTATGAGCTGCTGCCGGGGCTGAGTGCAACTTCGCTGTATAAATTCGAAGACCGCTACGACCAGAATGGCTACCGCATTTGGGACCTGGGCTTAAAGCAGCAGAATAGTGGCTGGAGCTGGGCCGTTGCGGCAACCAATGCGCTGGATGCAGACTACATTGATAGTGGAGAAATTGAAGCGCCGGGCACCGGCTATCGCTTTGAGATCAGTGCCGGTTTGTAAATCAAATTAAGGGGCAGGCGAGTGCATGGCCCGCATAAAATACCGGTCATAAAAAAGCCGGGGTGACTGTTCAGTATCGACAGCCACTCCGGCTTTTTTTATGCGCCCAGCAGGGTTTTAGTCTTCGCTGCTGTCGCTGGCTTCCGCCTTATAGGCTGGCTTAACAAAGCCCGGCTCCATAAACACCGCAAAGTTACCACGCTGCTCGCTCATCAGGTGATGGGCATGAATCTTACTCATGGTGCCTTTCTGGCAGTAGAGCAGGAAGCGGGTGTCTGGCTGTTGTTTTGTCAGTTCGTTCACGCGGTTATCGAGATCAAAGAACGGAATGGTCAGCACGCTGTTGTTGGTCAGCGTCAGTGGCGCGTCGGCCGCTTCCGACGGGTGGCGGATGTCGATGATTACATCATTCAGGCCCGGAGTAGTAATAATATCGACATTCTCCAGGCCACTCTCGGCGCCATTAAGCACATCGTCGATGCGCTGGTAGGTGGCATCGGCCAGCGCCTGCTCCAGCACCGCCATATCGAACTTGGCTTCAGCTTCGGCCACTTTGCTGCGATCACCCACGGTGGTCGGATTCACTGAAATCACACCGCAGTATTCCGGCATGGTAGCCGCGAACATTTCGGTGCCGATACGACGCGCCGTATCGATGATGTCCTGCTTATCCATAGCCGCCAGCGGGCGCAGCACCATGCGGTCGGCAACGTCATCAATCACCGCCAGATTGGTAATGGTCTGGCTGGCGACCTGAGCCACGGCTTCGCCGGTCACCAGTGCCGGCAGGTTCAGGTTTTCAGCCACGCGCGAGGCGGCGCGCAGCATCATACGCTTGAGTACAACACCCATCTGGCCGGTATCGACATTGGTCAAAATTTCGGCCACAACCTTCTCGAACGGCACGGTAACAAACTTAACCCGGTGGCTTTCACCAAAGGTGCTCCACAGGTAATGGGAAACCTGCTTCACGCCGATTTCATGCGCGCTGCCGCCAAGGTTAAAGAAGCAAAAGTGAGTTTTCAGGCCGCGGCGGGTCATCAGGTAACTGGCAACGGTGGAGTCAAAGCCACCGGAAATCAGGCTCAGCACTTCGCCCTGACTGCCCAGCGGATAGCCGCCCAGGCCTTTGATGGTTTGCTGCACCACCTGAACCTTGTCGTTACGCAGCTCGGCCAGCACGGTCACTTCCGGGCGGTGCAGATCAACGCGCAGCGCCTCGGTTTCTTTCAGAAAGCCGCCGCCCATATAGATTTCCGCCTGATGGGAGGTGAAATCGTGCTGCCCCGCGCGCTTGATGCGAACACAAAAGGATTTGCCGGCGACACGCTCACGGTAGGCATCGCGTACGCGCTGATAGGCTTCGTCCAGGGTGGTGAAGGTGTATTCCGTGATTTCCAGCGCTGCCGCAATGCCTGGCGTGTGCGACAGGATCTGAATGGTCTGACGGCGCGCCGCATCGTCATCGCGGTTGACCAGAACGATCAGGCTGTCCCAGCGGTTCTGTACATCTACCGAAATGGCGTGGCGGCGGAACATGTTCTGCAGGTTCTGACGCAGAATTTTGGTCATCTGCTTGCGCACACTGGTGGATTTGATGGTGATTTCCGGGAACAGCTTGATTACGAACTTCATAAGGCGACGGAGGGGCAATAAATTGGGGGTGCGGATTATATCTTACTTCCGCCCACAGGGCATCCGCAGGGCGGGCCAGTGTGAATTTCGGCCGCTTTGTGCATGGCCTGGCCAAGTCCAAAGTATGAGGCTTCCGGAGGTGGCACTGCCAGATGGTGCAGGGTCATCGTAGTGTCATATTGGCTCAGCAATCTCTGTTACAGCGCCCCGCGGGTTGCGGGATCTCATCATGAAACTGAAGGAGTAGGACATGACAAAACGAATTGCACTGGTAACCGGCGGAACCGGCGGCATTGGCACCGCGATCTGCAAGCAGCTGCATGACGATGACTACCAGGTGGTTGCCGGCTACTATCACGGCGGCAACCACGACAAAGCGCAGACTTGGCAGGATAAACTGAAAGAAGAGGGATATGACATCGCCCTGGCGTACGGCAATATCCGTGACTTCGCTTCCTGTGAAGCCTGCATTGAGGGCATCCGCAAGGACTTCGGCACCATCGATGTGCTGATTAATAACGGCGGCATCACCCGTGATACCACGCTGCGCAAGATGTCTCCGGAATACTGGCACGACGTGATCGAGACCAATCTGACCTCGGTGTTCTATATGACCCGTCTGGTGATCAATGACATGCTGGAGAAGAAATGGGGACGTATCGTCAACATCTCTTCCATTAACGGTGAGAAAGGCCAGTTCGGTCAGGCTAACTATTCTGCCGCCAAAGCGGGCATGTACGGCTTTACCAAGGCCGTTGCGCAGGAAGTTGCCAGCAAAGGCATTACGGTAAATACCGTATCGCCGGGCTATATCGCCACCAGCATGATCATGGATGTACCGGAAGAGATCCGCGAAGACATACGTAAGGGTATTCCGGTCGGCCGTTTTGGCGAGCCAGAAGATATCGCCCGCGTGGTGAGCTTTCTGGCCGATGAAAAGGCGGGCTTTGTGACCGGTGCCAACATCTCCGCTAACGGCGGTCAGTATATGCACTGAACCTGCCTGTTTCGCGCCGCATTTCATGCGGTGCATTCCGGGATTAAAAAAGGCGAAGCCGGGGTTACAGCTCCGGCTTCAGCTTTTTATGGCGGGCACTGGCGTGGCGCTCACGCAGCTCGGTGTCGATGTAACGGTCGGTCGTGGCCATGCTGGCATGACCGGCGTCTTCCTTAACGTGTTCCTTGGGGCGAAATTTCACATCTTCGGAAATACCGGTGTGGCGCAGCCAGTGCACGGTGGCCACGCGTAACTCCTGCGCTTCATCTTCCAGCCCCTGACTGCGCATACGCTCAAAAGCCTGATCAAAGCAGGATTGCACCAGATAACGGATCTGACGGGTACTGGTCACCGGTCCGCGTCCTTTCAGTCGTTGCACTAGTGGTGTCTGCTCGCCGACATAGGGCAGACGTGGCAGATTCAGATGCTCGCGGTAGCGGCGCAGCGCGGCGAGCATATCGTCAGACACCGTCACCAGGCGTGCCTTGTTGCCTTTACCGACAACCCTGAGCCACCAGTTACCATCGGCATCGGTATGAAAATCGCCCATAACCGGTGTTGAGCGTTCATCGGCCACCAGTTCGGAGATGCGCAGGTACATACCAAACAACAGGCGCATCACAAACAGCGAGCGCTCGTGCTCGGCCGGGCTTTCTTTTGCCAGTTGCTCGACGGTTTCCAGAATGAAATCCCACTGCAGATTCGACAGGCGCCGCACCGGCTCCTGATAGGCATGACGCTGCAGAAACTTGCTCTTCTGGCGGATCAGCGCCACCGGATTGATGCGCAGGTAATCCTCCTGCAGCAGATAATTAAAGTAGGTTGAGAGTACGGCGAACAACGCCTGCAGGCTTTTCTGTGACAGCGAAAACGCAGTGCGCGCCTGCGGGTCGGCCTTGATCGCCTGATTCACAAAGGGGCGCCAGTCGGGATTGGCGACCCGTTCACCCTGATGGTTTTTAAAGCGCGCCACCTGTTTGCTGCCAATCCAGGCTTTGGGAGGTGACTGACAGAAATGGATATAAGCCTCAAGGTCCTGTCGCTTAAGCTCACCCAGACCGCAGCCGCGCACCAGCCAGCACCATTGCAGCAGGCGCTCAACTTCACGGCGGTAGCTGTTGAAAGTGGCGGTACTGCCGTTGTAGCTGACCAGAAAACTGAAACTGTGCACCAGATCTTCAAAAGCACCATCAATACGCTGCAGTTCGGGATGCAGCGCCAGAATCCGGCGGGCGCTGCTCAGCGGATTGCCCAGATAATCGAGCTGGTCTATTAGTGGGGCAGGAGGGGTGTTCAGCATGGGAATTATCGGAAATAAGAGTTGAACAAAGAATAACGACTAATCGCGGAAGGAGCCAGTGCGCCCTTGTCTGGGCCTGAAATTGCAATCCTGATCTTAATTAATAACTTTAAGTAAATCTTATATACAATTGAAATAATAGGCTTTTTATATGATTGTTTCGTAACTTCGGGAATGGGTGAAAGAATATTAAAAAAAGATGGAACCCTTTGCCGCCCTGGTTCGTGTTACTGCACACACGCCAACATATAAAGAGGTACTCCGATGTTTCGTACTAACTGGTTACGCAATTCACTGTTTCTGGCGGTGACGTCTGCACTGGTTGCTGGTTGTAACAGCAGCTCCTCCGGTTCAGATGCTGGCCGCCTGTCACTGAATGTGACCGATGCTCCGGTCGACTCCGCCAGCAAGGTTGTTGTCAGCTTCAGTGGTGTTGAACTGCAGTCCGGTGGCAGCCGTACCGAGATTCTGTTTGATGAGCCGCGCAGCATTGACCTGCTGGCGCTGCAGGGCAGCAACTCTGCCAGCCTGCTTGAAGGTCAGGAATTGCCAGCCGGTGAGTATCAGTGGATGCACCTGCTGGTGAATGCCGAGCAGGATAGTGTGCTGGATTCCTATATCGAATTTGAAGATGGCTCCGTGCAGGAGTTATACGTACCGAGTGGCAGCCAGACCGGCCTGAAACTGGTGCGCGGCTTTACCCTGCTGGCCGGCGGCAGTGCGGATTTCACCATCGACTTTGATCTGCGCAAGTCTGTTGTCGATCCTAAAGGCGGTCAGGGTATGCACCTTAAGCCGGCGCTGCGTCTGATTGATAACGCCCAGTCCGGCACCATTACCGGCACAGTGGCAGGCGAGCTGATTGTCAGCGCCTGCGCCGACGCCAGTCTGGATGCCGGTGCAGTGTACGCTTTTGTCGGTAGTGACGTTGTTGCGGATGATGTGGACGGCGATGCCGGTGATCCGCTGACCTCTGCACTGGTTAATGAAAACGAAGGTGTGTACAGCTATGAGTTAGGTTTTATGCCGGTAGGCACCTACACCCTGGCTTACACCTGTGAAGCTGCGACTGACGATGCGGAAAGCGATGATGTTATCGCCTTTGCCGAGCAGTCCAACGCTGAGGTGGTGGCTGATCAGACAACTCAGGCGGATTTTTCCGGTATCTGAGTGACAGGCACAGGCAGACACCAAGCCTGCTTGTGCCTATTATGATTTGCCTTTGCTTCCGGAGTACCGCCGTTGGCGTTTTTTACCCGTTTATTCCGCCCGGCGCGTGCTTCAGAACGCCGCTTCAGTGAACTGGTCGGCCCCCACATAGAGACCATGTATCGCATGGCCTGGCATTGGACGCGTAACACTCATGACGCCGAAGATCTGGTGCAGGATGTGCTGATCCGCATTGTTAACCGGCTTGATGAGCTGGAAGCCGCCGATAAGCCGCAGCCCTGGCTGATCCGGGTGTTGTATTATCGCTACGTTGACCTGTATCGCCGCCGCCAGCGCTCTCCGGTTCTGCCGGCGGAAGATTGTGCGGAAACAGGTTTCGCTGCAGAAGCAGAAAGCAGCGTTATGGACAAGCCAGACCGTCTGGCGCTGGCAGCGCAGCTGGAAAGGGCGCTTACCTCGCTGTCGGACGATCACCGGGATGTTGTGCTGATGCACGACCTGGAAGGATTCACCACCGCAGAGATCGCCGGGGTGTTTGGCATCAGCGAAGGTACGGTAAAATCCCGCCTGCACCGGGCGCGGGAGAAGCTGAAAGGAAAATTACATGGATCGTTTTAGTCAACCCGGACGTGTTAACAGTAACTGCCAATCATCAGCGGAGTATTGTTTATGAACTGTCAGCAATGCCGGCCACAACTGGGCGCCGCTGAATATTCTGCGGCAGTGCTTGATCATCTGGTTGCGTGCCCCGATTGCCGCTCTGTGGCCGGGGAGCTCCGCCTGGAAGAGGCTTGCCAGCAGTTGCGGACATCCGTCCCTATGCCCGCTGCAGATTTTCGTCAGCGGGTAATCAGCGAGGCGTTGCTGTATCAGCGCCAGCCGCAGCCTGAAACTAAGCGCTGGCTGTTACCCTCCGCGTCGGCATTTGCCGCATTGCTGCTTATGGCGGTAGCTGTGATGTTCAATTCGCAGCAGGCTGCGGATCTCAGCTGGCAACAGAATGTGGCCCTGGTGTTTAACGCACCTGCGGATATTGAGTCGGCGACCATTGAGATCCGGCCGGGCCAGGGGGTTTTGCTGACCGGTTACGATGAACCGGTGATTCGCTGGCAGACACCTCTGCAGCAGGGCAGCAACCGCCTGACGCTGCCCGTGAGTGTTCATTCGGTCAGCAATGGCGGACTGACGGTAACCCTGAGTTACGGTCAGTCGCACAAAGAAATCCAGATACATCTTGATCATCCGGCCGCTGACGCGAAAATGCCGGCCAGAGCTATCTGATGGGGTTGTTGAGAGGGGCTATGCAAAAATACGTTATGCCGCAGCGCGCGCAGGCTCCCGTGAAAGGGGCAGTTGAACAATATCTGGCAGCGCTGCCGCGCGTCTCTGTCATGCTTTTCAGTGTCGCTGCTATGTTTTTCAGCACGCTGAGTAGCGTTGCGCATGCAGACATTAGTGATGCGGAAGTAACCATCGACGTAATCGATGAGCAGGCGACACCGGATGTGATTTACCATGAAATTCGCCTGCCTCAGCCGGCTTCATCCCGGGCGCGCCAGAATGCCGGGGCCGGCTCTGACAGTGGTGCGCAGATGAACCGCAATCCGGGAGAAGCTGCACGGGAACGCGCACAGGAAGCGGCGGCAGAACGCCGCCAGCAGCGTGAACTGGACGGCCATCCGGGTAACCGGCCGGATATGCCGCCGGGGCAGAACAAAGACTGAACTACTGCTCATTAATACAGAAAGCGGCTGCCTGGCTGTCGCCCGGGCAGGTATACTGCCGCCTTTGTTCTGAATGACAGATCTCATTGCGATACCTTATTTTTACGCCTGCTTTCATCCTGCTGCTCATCAATACTCCCTATGTGCTGGCTGCTCCGGTCAGCTACCAGAGCGGCGTTGAGGCTTTCCGTGCCGGAGATTACCAGGCGGCACTGACGCACTTTATCGCCACCCGCCAGGCGGGCAATCAAAGCCCGGCCTTGCTTTACAATATCGGCGTCAGCTATTACCGGCTGGCGCAGTACTCCCTCGCACGTACTGCGTTTACTGAACTTGCAGCACATTCTGATTGGCAGGCACTGGCCAGCTACAACCTCGGACTGACCGAAGCAAAACTGAGCAATCCCGGCAAAGCGCGTGAGTACTGGCAGCAGGTGGTGCGGCTGGATTCTGACCCGCGACTGGTTGCTCTCGCCAGTGAACGCCTGGCGCAGGCAGAGGCAGTCGCCAGCCCAGCGCCGCAGGTGTTTATGCAGGTGCAGGGTGGTTATGACAGCAACCCGGATCAGCTGCACCATTCACTGGCCGCCGCTGATTATTACACCGACCTGTATCTGGCTGCTGATTCACCTGCGAATGGCTGGAATGCTGCGGTATTTGCCCGTGATTATCAGCGCCATGATGCACCTGACTGGCTGCAGCTGAGTGCTGACAGAGAACTCTGGCAGTCTGCAACAGCCGGGCCGGTTGCTGCAGATGTTCGTGCCGGTGTGCGCTACGAACGCTGGGATGGTGCGCCGTATGCTGCAACCCCTTTTGCAGATATATCTTCAAATTATCGGAAGTATGGAGCAGAGCTCTCAGCCCTGTATTCTGCCGGGTATGAGTATCGCTTTGGCGATAATACAGACGATCGCCTGCAGCAACGCCTGCGCCTGAGTCTGGGATCGGGCAGTCACTATTGGCGTGGCTGGCTGGGCTACCAGCTGGAAGACACCAGCCAATCAGGCACGGAGACATCATTCACCAATAGCGGTCGTATGCTGCGCTCAGTGTTTGCCGGCACAAGAATGAGCTGGACGCAGGGACTGAGCCTGCGCGCGCAGCTGGAAAAACGCCATGCTCTGTACCATGAATCACTGACGATCATTGATCTCGACGGTACAGAAAAAACCGCGCGCCGCCGTCAGGAGCTCTGGCGTATCAGTGCCGATCTGCAATGGCGTACAAATCAGTGGCGGCTGCATGCCGGCGTTATGGCGGGTAAAGCGAATGACCGTTTTGAGCTGTACGATTTTACTCAGCATCAGGTTTATGCCGGTGCGGGCTATCAGTGGTGATCTGAATCCGGACCGCTGCACATCGCGGTGTCATGCCGGGATGGCCTGGCAGCGGAAGTAAAACCGGTAATCTTTTGGTGCAAACCAGCAGGATCAGGGCTTAAAGGCGTGCTTCGTCCGCATTTTTACTCTCTATTCACCTATTCCGATAATATCAATTATCGGAAATATAAGGATGTCACTACCTCGGGAAAACGAATAACCGATCCAATGCCACGTTACTCCGATCCGCCACATTACCCCGAGCCAAGCTCCGCCAGATGATCAGTCTGCTCTGGCGGCTAAGCCTAATGCTCCGCACTCATCATTCATGGCCCAATTCATGGCCTATAAAAAACCGGAGCCATAGCTCCGGTTTGTCAGCGGTTATCGCCAGAATCTAAAGCGCTACAGCAACGTCGTTGGCACTCAACTGTCCTTGTTGCAGCTTCAGCTGGCTGACCAGCCGACCATCCTGACTGTGCAGCATTCCGGCCTCCAGCAGGCTCATCAGTTGTTGCGCAAACGGACTTTGCATCAGGCTCTGACTCAGGTTGATCTGCAGCTCACCATTAAGACGCTCTCTGAGCGCCTGCGGCAGCCCGGCGGCGTCACCAGCCTGAAGACTTACCTTACCGTTCAGTTTCAGGTCGCCACTGGCACCTATGCCGCCCGGACTCAGGTCGTTAAACATAAAGGCCGTCTCAAAAGATTCCAGTGCCAGGCTGCCGCCACTGGCCAACACCTCATTCGCATCCGTCAGCAGCGTGGCAATAGCCGCCTGATCATCACCGGCGCTCTGCACTTTTTCCATCAGGTGGCGATAGCCTGACCAGCTGACACCATCCAGGTAGAGTGACAGATTGCTGCGATCGACATTCACTTCTTTATCCGCGGAACTGACGCGCAAATTGCTGAACCCCAGAGTCGTGAGGGATGCCAGTACATCGCGATCGATCAGGGCTGCCTGCTCGGTTTGCAGATCCTGCAGTTTGATTTTCACCACCGGACTATCAACATTTAGCGCACCTATGTGGTAGCTGGCTTTGTCGACAAAGGGTGTACCATTGCGCTGGCTGGTGACAATGCTGAACTCCAGCTGCTGCAGACTGGCATCCCCCTGTGCTCCGCCCTGCAGGCTCGCAGAGGCGAGACTGAGTCTGGCCGTTCCGCGCGCTGATTCATCAAGCTGCGTTTCCGTCTGCAGAATCAGTGGTGCAACAGACAGTGTACCGCCATCAGGGGAGGTCATATTCACGGCACCGGTCTGGTAGCGACCATGGATACGATCATCGCCGCCATCCAGGTGCCATTCGCCCTGCTGATCCGCCAGCAATTGCGGCATCTGCTGCAGCATCATGCCCGCAAGCCCCAACTGTGGATCAATGATAAAGGTTCCGGATGCCCGGTGTGGCTCAATCACTACCTGCTGGCGAATGCTGAACAAATCAGCAGATTCCTCACCCAGCAAGCGAACATGGTAAAGCTCCTCCCGGGTGACTCCGAACAGTCCGCGACTGACCTCTTCCAGCTGTATTGCAATCCCCTGCAAGGCAAGGCTGTCGTTTGCTTGTCGCAGGGATGTCTGGGTAAACGCATCATAGCGTTCGATATTCTGATAGGTGATATAGCCTGCGGCAGCAGCAGAGGCGATTACCGGCAGACCGATAATCAATGCCAGGGTCTTACCCATAGTCAATGTCCTTATATGTGATTCCAGTGTGCGTTTTTCGGGCGATTCTGAACATTTGTTGAGCATGATCGCGGACGCTGGCCTATCGTAAGAAGCCACAGCAACAATGTAAACACGAACGGTGATGTTTATCAGGCCATAAGCTGCCATTGCCGGTGGGATTTAAAGCCCCCTTGCGCTAGACTGCGCGCCTGTTTTTACCGGCTGCCATGCTGCCGCCGGGTTCTGTTTGTCACGTCAAAATATCTGCAGGTTAAGCTTATATGTATACAGTGGGTCAGCGTTGGATCAGTGAGGCCGAAACCGACCTCGGTCTCGGTCTTGTGCAAAATGTCGACTTCCGGGTCGTTACTATCTATTTTCCGGCCATCGACGATGTGCGCAGCTATTCACGCCAGAACGCCCCGCTCACCCGTGTAATTTTCAAAGAAGGTGACCTGCTGCCGCTGCAGGATGGCAGCATCCTGACCGTTGCCGACGTGACCGATATCGACGGCATTGTGTTTTACAGCGACGGTGAGCGCGAAATTTCTGAGATCCACCTCAGTGGCCAGATTCAGTTAAACCAGCCAACCGACCGCTTGTTCTCCGGTCAGATTGATAACAACAATCTGTACGAGCTGCGCCAGATGGCACTGCAGCAACTGAGCAAACTGCGTCAGCGTCCTTTCTACGGTTTATTAGGTGGCCGCACCAGCCTGCTGCCGCATCAGCTCTATATTGCCGAACAGGTCACTCAGGATTCTATTCCGCGCGTACTGCTGGCCGACGAAGTGGGTTTGGGTAAAACCATTGAGGCGGGCCTGATTCTGCATCGCTTATTGTTGCAACAGCGCATCCAGCGTGCCCTTGTGCTGGTGCCGGATCATCTGCTGCATCAGTGGCTGGTGGAAATGATCCGCCGCTTCAACCTGCGCTTCTCACTGGTCAGCAAAGACATGCTTGAAGATGGCGACGATGACATCTTCGCCACCGGCCAGTTATTCCTCTGCCCGCTGTCACTGGCTACCCATGACGCCATCGCGCCGCAGATCCGTGCATCCGACTGGGATATGCTGGTCGTCGACGAGGCACACCACCTGCAGTGGAGCGAAGACGGTTTCGACGAAGGCTACGCACTGGTGGAAACCCTGTCGCGTCAGGTCGATGGCCTGTTACTGCTGACAGCTACGCCGGAGCAGCTGGGTGTGCAGGGGCACTATGCCCGCCTGCGCCTGCTCGACCCTGAGCGTTATCCATCCCTGCAGCAGTTTATGGCTGAACAACAGGCTTATCAGCCGGTCGCAGACCTGGCCGCTGCACTGGCAGGCAGCGATGACCTGTCAGCAGAGCAACAGGCTACTCTCGCCCGCCTGATGCCGGATCATGCAAAGGCCGACATCAGCGATGCCACCCAGCGTAACCGCCTGCTGGAAACCCTGATTGATCGTCATGGTCCGGGCCGTGCGCTGTACCGTAACACCCGCCATGGCGTGAGCGGCTTCCCGCAACGCCTGCCACAACTGACCGCCCTGCCGGCGCCGCAAAGTGATGGTCTGACGCCGACACTGGCTGACCTGCACCCCGAACTGGGCGTTACCGGCTGGTGCGATGATGATGCCCGCACCGATTGGCTGCTGAACATTCTGGCCAGCACCGGTAAAGACAAGATCGTACTGATCTGCCATGCCGCACAGACGGTTCTCGATCTGGAAGCCTGGCTGTGGGAAACCTGCGGCATTCAGGTGGCGGTGTTCCACGAGCATATGGATCTGGTCGAGCGTGACCGGGCGGCAGCTTACTTTGCCGATCATGAGCAAGGCGCACGTATTCTGCTGTGTTCAGAAATCGGCTCCGAAGGCCGTAACTTCCAGTTCGCCCATCATCTGGTGCTGTTTGATCTGCCGTTTAACTGCGACCTGATTGAACAGCGCATTGGCCGTCTGGATCGTATCGGTCAGGCGGAAGATATCAAAATCTATATTCCGGCCTTCAGCGACCACATCAGCGGCCGCTGGGCGCAATTGCTGCACGCCGGTATCGACCTGTTCAGTCGCCCGAACCCGGCAGCCCAGCCGCTGCTGGAAAAACACCGCACCGCCATTGAGCAGGCACTGATCAGTGGCGAAGGTCTGGATGATCTGACCCGTCAGCTGGCAACGGAACGTGATGAGCTGCTGGCGAGTCTGGAAGAAGGCCGTGATCGCCTGCTGGAACTGCACTCCTGCCATCCGCAGCGTGCCCGTCGTCTGGCGAAAGACATGACCATCACCCATATCGAAGACGAAGCCGAGCTGAACGATTTCCTTGAGCTGTTCGCCGACGCCTTTGGTCTGGAACTGATCGATCTCGGTGGCGACTGCATCACCATCGCACCGGGTGACCATATGCTGGTACCGGATATGCCGCATCTGCCGGAAGACGGCTTTATGGCCACCACCCGCCGTGATATCGCCCTCGCCCGCGATGACGTGCAGTTCCTGAGCTGGGAGCACCCGTTTGTGGATCAGGCACTGGAACTGATCACCAGCGGCCCGGCTGGTAACGCCAGCGCCGGCTATATCGAAGATCACGACTTCCGTACCGGTGACTGCTTTATTGAACTGCAGTTTGTTGCCCGCTGCCCGGCACCGAAAGCACTGGCGGTTGAACGCTACCTGCCACCTAATGCCATGCACCTGATGATGACCCCGGCCGGTGAGCTGAAGGTTAACGATGGCGAATTGCCGGCTTTTGTACTGCCGCTGAAACGTGGCACCGCACGTGGCCTGGTCGAGCAGAAAACAGAAGCCGTGCAGCCGCTGATCCATAAGCTGGAGAAAATGGGTAGCGCTCAGCTGAGCAAGATGGTCGAGCGCGCCAGCAATAAAGCCAGCGAAGCCTTTGCCGCCCGCCTTGAGCGCTTAAGCGCTCTGAGTGAGCAAAACCCGAACATTTCGCCATTGTTAGTGGCCGATGTTAAGCGTGAGCGCGACGCGGTGCTTGATGCCATCGCCCAGTCGCAACTGGCGCTCGACAGCGTGCGCCTGGTGTTCTGCGGCTAAGCACGACGCCTATAAAGGCGCTGCGCATACAGCAGCGCCGCCGGGCAATATGGCGCACACAAAAAAGCCGGTACTGAACACAGTACCGGCTTTTTTGTTGCCGTATTCAGAACCGATCAGCTGCGCGGAGTACGCATAGTGACAAATTCTTCGGCTGCGGTCGGATGAATGCCAATGGTGCTGTCAAACATCGCCTTGGTTGCCCCGGCCTTAATGGCGATGGCAATCCCCTGAATAATTTCCCCGGCTTCTGCGCCGACCATATGGGCACCAATCACCTGATCGGTGCTGGCACGCACCACCAGTTTCATAAAGGTACGTTCCGGAAGACCGGACATGGTGTGCCGCATCGGACGGAAATCGGATTCATAGATACGCAGATCGTCGCCGAAACGCTCCTGCGCTTCTTCTTCACTGAGACCTACGGTAGCAATGTTCGGCTGGCAGAAGACCGCCGTCGGGATGTTGTCGTAACTCAGCGGCTCGTTATCGCCATCGTACCAGTGGGCAACCAGCTTCATCGCCTGCGCCAGCGCCACCGGCGTCAGTGCCGGAGTGCCGATCACATCACCCAGGGCGTAAATGCTTGGCACCGTGGTGCGGAAGAAATGATCCACCACAATACTGCCATCGCTACGCAGCTCAACACCCTGCTGCTCCAGGTTTAAGCCTTCGGTCAGCGGTTTGCGGCCGGTGGCGTACATGACGCAGTCGGCATCCAGCGTATCACCGTTATTCAGCTGACAGCGCAGACTGCCATCGGCCAGCCGTTCGATGCGGCGGATATCGGTCTGGGTATGAATGCGTACGCCTTTGTGCGTAATCTGACTGGCGGCAAAGTTGCGCACGCTTTCATCAAAGCCGCGCAGCACCTGCTCGCCGCGATACAGCAGATGGGTTTCAGCTCCCAATCCATTGAAAATGCCGGCAAACTCGACAGCGATATAGCCGCCACCAACCACGACAACGCGTTTGGGAAATTCGTCCAGATAGAAGGCTTCATTTGAGGTAATGGCCAGCTCGGCACCGGGAATATCCGGCTTGAACGGCCAGCCGCCGGTGGCGACCAGAATCTTCTCAGCGGTGAACTCCTGTTCGCCCACTTTTACCCGGTGCGGGTCGAGAATGCTGGCTGTGCCATGCAGGATTTCAACGCCGGAATTTTCCAGTAAATTATTATAAATACTATTTAAGCGTTTGATTTCATTTGTTTTATTGTCGCGAAGTGTTGGCCAGTCAAAGTTTTCCAGCTGGCCATTAACACCAAAGCCACGGGCCTCTTCAAACTTCTCGGCATACTCCGAGGCGTAGACAAAAATCTTCTTCGGCACACAGCCAACGTTCACACAGGTACCGCCCAGATAGCGGTTTTCGACCACCGCGACTTTAACACCACGTGCAGCCGCCATGCGCGATGCACGGACGCCGCCGGAGCCTGCGCCAATCACCAGTAATTCAAAATCGTAATTCATATAGTCCCCTGCCTGCCGGAACTGACTCAGGGAGTCAGCGTGGCGCGAATATCGACCAGACCTGAGCGGTCGGTACGATCAATAGTGATTTGACTGACGCGAATACCGTTACGGGACTGCATACCTTCCAGCCAGGTAATCGCATCATCGAAGGCCGCTTTCTCGACCCAGATGCGCAGGCCTTTGCCATCCTGCTCGTAACGACTGAGCACAATGCCGGCCTTCTTTGCCTGCTGGGTGACGGTTGCCAGAATCGGCGCATCACTGGCCGACTGAACCGCCCCCCCAAAACGATGCGCGTTTTCTGCCAGCAGGTTGTAAGTCGCCAGATTTTTTTCGAGACTTTGCGCCGCCTCTTTCTGACCGCGGATTAACGGTGCATAAATCATCACGAAGATCAGCGCCAGCACCAGCAAGGCGGCAATCGCCTTAACAACCAGCCGATCGCGGGATGGCAGCGCCTGATACCAGTGCTGCGCAGCCTGCACGGCCTTATTGCTCTGCAACTGTGCCTGCAGCTGCCCCTGAATTAACTGAAGGCGTTCGTTCATGCCGAACCTCCGATTTTAATGCGGCCTTTTACGCCGTCCTTATCATTGGTCGCCGATGCCACTTCTGCCACCAGGCCTTCTTTCTCCAGCGCCGCACGCAGTGTCTGCAATTCATTCAGATTGCCCGCGCGCACCTCAATAACCAGCTCCTGCAGGCGGTCATTAAAACGCAATGACATCAACTGCACCTGCTTTTGCAGCCCCTGTGCGGCATACACCCGCGCCAGCACGCCGGTCGTACTGATAAAGCCAGCTCCGTCGGTGTTGTCACCACCATCAAGCTTGGCTTTGATCTGGCGCTCCAGCGAGCGGATACGCTCACCCGGAAACAGGTTTTTATAAAGACTGATGGCCTCAGCCCGCACCTGTTGCGATTGTTGCTTCAGCGTGTAGTTATCAATAAAGAGGTACAGCGTAGCGGTAACCAGCCAAACCGCAGCGACGGCCGCAAGACCACGCCACCAGACCGGCGGTTTATCTTCGGCAACTTCGCGCACCTGAAAACGTCCGGTCAGCAGGTTGGTTAACTTACCCTGCAGACGCTGCTGCCGCAGCTGACTGCCATCATTAGCGAGCAGTTCGATCCCGGCAAAAACTCCGGCAAAACTGCTTTCCAGCGTGGTTTTCAGCAACTGCGCCTGATCCAGTTGTGGCGCCATAATCTGCAGCCCGGTGACCTGATGTGCAGCCTGCTCTTCATCACCGTGATCAAATAACGATTCCAGCACCGGGGTCATTGCACTGTCAGTCACCCAGCCTTCAAATATCCCCGGAATACGCATAGCCCAACCCTGCCCCTGACGCAGCATCACAGGAACATCCTGTGGCAGCAGCTGGGTTTCCGGAATCAGTTCGCGTACCTGCAGGTGATGCAGCTCGCATTCTTCCAGCAGGCGCTCAATCAGGTCGTTGCCAATCACATAAGCGCGGACTTTTTTGCCTTCGCTACCGGCGGGCAGAATCAGATAATCCGACAGATCATTGATCAGCCCTTCTTCCAGTGCGTAAGGCAAGGCACGGGCCAGATGGCGATTGCTGACACCCGGCAAAGACACCCAGTGGGTAGCATAATTACAGGCAGAAAGAATCAGACGCACCGGCGTCAGGTCGGCCTGAGTTTCAGCCCAGGATGCCAGTGATGGCGCGCTTCGTTCTGAGCCAGCGGCCATCTGCTCCAGCGTTGTTACTGTCCAGCGGCCGCTGATGGCGTTCCACTGAACTTTTATCGTTTTTATGGCCTTAGCGGTTTCCATGCACTACACCTTATTGCGTCATGCCAGATTGGGTCACTTCCGGCTCCCGCCGGGCTTCGCGACGGGAGTAATCACGATACAGAGTGGTCATCCGTCCATCGCTATTATCGCGCCTGATCAGCATTTCTCCGGTGGCGATACGGTCGCCCAACTCAACCCGGACAAATACTTCAAAATATTCAGATTTTACACTGAAGTCGGTTTTATCCCAGCGTGCCTTGCCGGGTGTGGCGTCACTGTCGCCGCCATTATTGTTGTTGTCTGTTTTCGTGAATGGTTCAACCTGGCTCAGGGTCCAGAAGTCATCAACGTTTTTAAAACCTTTGTCACCACGTGCGCTGACAATGGCTTCGCCGTCTGTCAGCGACAAGCCACTGTCCAGGGCAGCCAGAACCACGGCACTGGCGCTGTTTACATTCAGCTGGGCGGTAATGGGGAGGCAGGCAACATAGGGCTCCAGCTGACGATACGCCGCCATATCCATACCCTCCAGCAGAAGCAGCTCAGAGGTATGTTTACAACCCTGATAGGCGGCTTTATAGGCCGGTTCCATACTCTGATAGCGATCATCATCCTGACTGGTTTCATCCATCCAGCGCGCAAGCGTGTCAGCCAGCGCCACATCCAGCCCCAATAAGTTAAGCAGGTTGGTAAAGCGGAGTTTCTGCGTTGCCTTATTACTGGCGCCAGCGCTCAGACCGTTGAGGTTAAAGCGTCCCATGGCATCGGCGATATTGATGCGCGCCAGCCCCGGCGAGAGCGGAAAGGTACGCTCCTGCGCCCACTCTTCATAGCGGTGGTCGATTTCTTTGTCGTTCTTCCAGTCGAGATACAGTCCGGTTTTTACCGCCTGCTCAGCACCCAGAACATAAGACCGCGCCTGCTGTAGCGCCAGCATCGTGCCGCTGCGCTGCACATCAGTGGATTGACGATCAATCATGGCGACCGCCAGCATGGAGACGATGGCAAAAATCAGCAGTACGGTAATCAGCGCCAGCCCCCGCTGAGGTGCCTGCATTCTGAGCCTCATTCGTCGGCTCCCCAGGCCAGCAGCCATTGCCGTTCTATGTCACCCAGTGCCGGTAATGTCAGGCGCCAGCGAATAGCCAGCGGCCGCTCTTGTTCGCCACCGCTGCTTTGCAGTGCAGGCCAGGCGCTGTACCAGTCGCGACCGCTGATTTCGGCGGCCTGATCGTTACTGGCTTTGCGTTCACGCTGCACCAGCAGGTCAATTTCAAGGCGCTCAATCTGCTCCAGAACAACCTGCGGCTGGGGCACTGAGTCACTGGCCCGGTCGAGCACCGGCCAGAAATAGCGCACCAGACACTCATGCTCCGGCTCCGTCACCCCCCAGGATTGCAGGCGCTGCAGTGCGGGCTCGCAGACCTCACTGTCGATGGGTTCAAGACGGTATGCAACACGCTGCAGTTCGGCGCGCGGATCACGACTGACCGGAGAATTACGCCAGCCGGCACGGGTAAATTCAATCGGGAAATCGCCACTATCAAGCAGCATCGAGGCCTGGGTATCACCGTATTCATCGCGGATGCTGCGGTTTATAAACTGCTCCAGATCGCGACTGATCACCATGTTGAAGCGTTGCAGGCTGACCAGTTGCTCGGAGCGGATTTCGCTGGCCTGCTTAGAATCAATCACATTGCTGAGCAGTTGGGTCGAGGCGACACCGATCATGGCGGTGATGGAAACCGCAATGAGAACTTCAAGCAGGGTAAACCCTTGTGCTGCTGACAATGGCCGCATCAGTATTTGCTCATAATGCTGACCAGCGTGATCAGATTGCTGTCTTTATGCTGCATATCGGCCACCGATACCGTTACCCGGTGGGTGTCCGGGAACTCTGTTTTTTCAACCTTGGTGAATACCTTCCACTCACGGTCAGCCATATCCACCTGATCGTTGTTTTCTCCGACCGGCGGCAAGCCGTTGAGGCGCAGATCAACCATGCGGTTTTCCGCAACAAAAGACGCCAGGGTTTTATCCTGCAGATGCAGCAGACTACCGACACTCTGGCTGGCGGTTTCACTCATCGTAGCGGCAATGGCGACAAAGACGGTCAGGGCAATCATCACCTCAATCAGGGTGAAGCCGCGCTGACGGCGTTCAGTTTTCATAGGTTTCCACCTTAATCAGCGGCGCCCCGAAACCGTCACCGCGAATCAGAACCTGAAAGTGATCATCACTGTCATGGGTCAGTGTCAGCAGATAAGGTGTGTATTCGTCAGAAGAAAGAAACATCAATGCCGGCTTAGCACCGTCTTTTTCATCCAGCAGCTCGTCGAAATCGACTTTCTGCCCTTCTACCTCAAGTGTGATAAACACGTGCTCTGGCGCCTCAAGCTGTGACTTCAGGCTGCCACTGTAAGGCTGCCAGGGGTTCTGGCTGAGTTTTTCCAGCTCTTCCCGGGTTTTATTGGCGCTGAATTCCTGGCTGTTCACATCCTGAAAGCTGAGCAGCTGCAGTGCCTGTTCATCCATAGCAACACCGAGGTCGATATTCTGAAATACCGCCTCCTGCCGATAGGCTGAGAACAGAGTGCTGAGGTGACGGGCAAACTGCGTGGTTTCATCCTGAGCCTGACGATCGCCACTGCTCAGGGTTGCCATGGCGAGCAGGCCACCAATAATGGCCAGCACCACCATCACCTCCAGCAGGGTAAAGCCCTGCTGAAGTCGCTTAGTCATTACTGATCCAGGCTGCTGATGTCAGCGCCTTCACCCTCACCACCTTCCTGGCCGTCGGCCCCCAGAGAAACGATTTCATACTGGCCTTTGTCGAGGAAGTACAGGAACTCGTTACCCCAGGAATCGGTAGGAATATTGTTACCCTTCAGGTAGCCGCCGGATTTGTAGTTTTTCGGCTCAGGCGAGCTGCTTGGTTTTTTTACCAGCGCTTCCAGGCCCTGCTCGGTGGTTGGGTAAGTAAAATTGTCCAGCTTGTACAGATCCAGTGCGTTTTCGATCAGCTTGATCTGACTCTTGGTGGTTTTGACCCGGGCATCGCCGGCCGAGCCAATAATATTGGTCGCAACCAGCGCCATAATGCCGCCGATGATCGCCAGCACCACCATTACCTCAAGTAATGTAAAACCCTGTTGGCGGTTTGCGTTGCGCATTGATTTCATTCCGTTCTCCTACTGAACCATTTTTTGTAATTCAAGAATCGGCAACATAATTGCCGCGACAATTGTTGCCACAATACCACCCATCACCAGCAGCATGACGGGCTCAAAAATCTTAACCAGTGCAGACACCGTATTTTCCAGCGACGTTTCCTGCTGCTGTGCGGTACGCGCCAGCATACTGTCCAGCTCACCACTGTTTTCACCACTGGCAATCATGTGCAGCATGATGGGCGGGAAATAACCGGTTTCAGCCAACGCTTTATGCAGACTACCACCCTCGCTGACGGTGACGGTGGCCTGAGTCAGTGACTGCTGAATCGGCATATTGGTCACCACCTGACTGGCAATGCGCATGGCGTCCACCAGAGGCACACCGCTGGTGGTCAGAATCGCCAGCGTGCTGCCGAAGCGTGCGGTATTGGCGTCTTTAACGAAGCCACGTAAGCCCGGTACCTGCAGCAGAAAATGATGATAGCGACTGCGGAATGCCGGACTTTTCAGCGCCCGGCCAAAGGCGATCAGGCCAACGATAATGGCGATCAGGGTGTACATGCCCCAGGCGGTAATAAAATGACTCAGATCGAGCATAAACTGCGTCAGACCCGGCAGTTCCTGACCGTTTTTCACAAACACATCAACGATATCCGGCACAACGTAAGTGAGCAGCCCCACGACAATACCGATAGCCACAATGGTCAGAATCACCGGATACATGGCCGCCAGTTTGATCTTCTGGTCCGCGGCCTGCCGGGCTTCGGTGTAATCGGCCAGACGGTTGAGAACGCCGTCCAGATGACCGGCATGTTCACCGGCGCTAACGGTTGAACGATACAGATGCGGGAAGGCTTTGGGGTATTCCGCCAGCGCTTTGGCCAGTGTGTAGCCTTCAAGCACTTTGGCCCGGATCGCCAGAATCATGGCTTTAATGCGCTGTTTACCGGTTTGCTCTGACAGCGCACGCAGCGACTCATCAATCGGCAGGCCTGCCTGAATAAGCGTTGCCAGCTGACGGGTGATCAGCGCCAGCTCAGGCACCGATAAACTCGGCTGACGCTCAAACAGGCTGTCTTTTTTCTGTTTCTGGGCGGTCTGCTCAACGGCCAGCGGCGTCCAGCCTTTGTCTCGCAGTTGCTGGCGTACCTGACGGGCGCTGTCGGCTTCCAGTACGCCCTTCTGCTGCTTGCCGCGGCCGTCGATGGCCTGATATTCAAATGCTGCCATGGTTAACCTTTCGCCACCCGCAGCAGCTCTTCAATGGTGGTGCTGCCACCCAATACTTTGCGAACGCCATCCTGACGGATGCTTGGCCCCAGCGTGCGCGCGTGCTGCTCCATGGCCTGCTCGCCGGAGCGGTCGTGAATCAGGGTTTTCATTTTCTCATCGACTTCGATGATCTCGTAAATACCCTGGCGGCCGCGATAACCTAGCTGGTTGCACTTATCACAGCCCTTGGCGTGGTAAATGGTTGGCGGGTTGGTTGCATCAACGCCCAGCAGCTCGCATTCGCTGGCATCGGCGACCGCTTCAATCTTGCAGTCATTGCATAACACCCGCACCAGACGCTGGGCGATCACGCCAATCAGACTGGACGACAGCAGAAACGGCTCAACGCCCATATCCTGCAAACGGGTAACGGCACCGATCGCGGTATTGGTGTGCAGTGTGGAAAGCACAAGGTGACCGGTTAATGACGCCTGAATAGCGATTTCTACCGTTTCCAGGTCGCGGATCTCACCGATCATCACCACGTCAGGGTCCTGACGCAGAATGGCGCGCAGGCCTTTGGCAAAGGTCATCTCAACCTTGGTATTTACCTGCGTCTGGCCAATACCCGGCAGGCTGTATTCAATCGGATCTTCGACGGTCAGGATGTTGCGGCTTGTATCGTTCAGATCGCTCAGTGCGCCATACAGTGTGGTGGTTTTACCGGAACCGGTCGGACCGGTGACCAGAATAATGCCGTGTGGTTTGCTGATGATATTGCGCATGGTGCGCAGATCACGATCAGCCATGCCCAGCTGGGACAGACTCAGACGTCCGGCCTGCTTATCCAGCAGACGCATCACCACCCGCTCACCAAAGCTTGATGGCATGGTTGATACCCGCACATCCACTTCGCGACCACCGATACGCAGTGCGATACGACCGTCCTGTGGCACGCGTTTCTCGGCAATATCCAGCTTGGCCATAACCTTGATACGGGAAATCAGCAGTGCTGACAGTGCACGCTTGGGCTGTACCACTTCGCGCAGCACACCATCGACGCGGAAGCGTACAACCAGACGCTTTTCATAGGTTTCAACGTGAATATCGGAGGCGTTTTCTTTTACTGCTTCGGTCAGCAGAGCGTTGATCAGGCGGATAATCGGTGCGTCGCCCTCCTGCTCCAGTAAATCTTCGGTTTCCGGAACGGAATCGGCCAGACTGGCCAGATCCATTTCGTCGCCCAGACCTTCAACCATTTCCATGGTTTCAGAGGAATCACTCTGGTAAGCCAGCCCAAGACGGCGTTCAAATTCTTCTTTGCTGACAGCTTCCAGGCGGAATGGTGCTGCCAAAAAACGCTGCACTTCCATGATGACATCAACACCGATGCCTTCTTTATGGATCAGCACCAGTTGCTCCTGCCCGCCTTCCACAACCACGCCAAAACGCTTGGCAAAGCCAAAAGGCAGACGGGTTGCCAGGCTGGTAGCCTGATGCTGGGCCGGCGGCACATGAGAGGATGGATCGTCTGTCGGATGTTCTGGAGTTACCGCTGTCATAATTAACCTAAGTCGCGTCCGATACCGGCGTAGTCAAAACCCTGCGCTTTGAGCGCATAAGGATCGTACTGGTTCCGGCCGTCGATAATAATGGGGTGTTTCAGCAGCTTTTTCATGGCGTTAAAGTCTGGCTGGCGGAAAGGCTTCCACTCCGTCACCAGTACCATGGCGTCGGCATCAGCCAGTGCATCGTACTGGTGATCACAGAACACAATCTGCCCCCGCTCGAACAGCTCTGGCGCAAACCAGCGCCGCGCCTCGTCCATGGCTACCGGATCATAAGCACGTACGACAGCTCCCGCTACCACCAAACGATTGATGAGCGCAACAGAACTGGCCTCGCGCATATCATCGGTGCCGGGCTTGAATGCCAGCCCCCAGACACCAATGGTACGACCGCTCATATCTTCGCCAAAACGCTGCTGCAGCTTTTCAAACAGACGTTGCTTCTGCGCCTGATTGCGTTCTTCGACGGCGCGCAGGATGCTGGTATCGAAACTGAATTCATCCCCCATATGGATCAGGGCCTGCACATCTTTGGGGAAGCAGGAGCCGCCATAACCGCAGCCGGGATAAATAAAGGAATAGCCAATACGGCTGTCAGAGCCGATGCCTTTGCGCACGTTTTCGATATCAACGCCCATGCGCTCGGCCAGGTTGGCGACTTCATTCATAAAGGAGATTTTGGTCGCCAGCATAGCGTTGGCGGCATATTTGGTGAGTTCCGCATCACGGATGCCCATAAACATCAGTTTGTCATGATTGCGGGAGAAGCTGTGATACAGCTCAGCCATCTGCTCACGCGCCCGATCTGAATCGACGCCGATAATAATCCGGTCCGGGCGCATAAAGTCATCAATGGCTGCGCCCTCCTTCAGAAACTCGGGATTAGACACGACATCGAACGCAATATCTGCACCGCGGGCATTCAACTCGGCGCGAATGGCATCGCGCACTTTCTCTGCCGTACCAACCGGCACGGTGGATTTATTGACGATAACGGCATAGTCCTGCAGGTTGCGACCAATTTCACGGGCGACTTCCAGGACATAGGTAAGATCCGCCGAGCCGTTTTCACCCGGAGGGGTGCCGACCGCGATAAAGTACAAAGCAGATTGCTGCATTGCCTGAGATAACGAAGTGTTAAACAGCAGACGTCCGGCCTTGCTGTTTTCCCGTACGATGGCCTCCAGGCCTGGCTCATAAATCGGGATAATGCCTTCCTTGAGCTGATGAACCTTGGTTTCATCTGTATCTACGCAGGTAACGCTGTTGCCCATTTCGGCAAAACACGCGCCGGTTACCAGACCAACGTAACCCGTCCCGACCACCGTAATATTCAAGGTTATTTCCTTATTCGTAACTTCGTAAACCGACAGTACGTTACCTTATTACGGAAAAATGACAACTCAATGACATAAAAAAACCCGGCCTTGGCCGGGTTTTTCTAAGCTACTGATATTACAGAGCATTTTCCAGAGCAGGCACTGCGTCGAACAGGTCTGCAACCAGGCCGTAATCAGCCACCTGGAAGATTGGAGCTTCTTCGTCTTTGTTGATAGCAACAATGACTTTAGAGTCCTTCATACCAGCCAGATGCTGGATCGCGCCGGAAATACCAACGGCGATGTACAGATCCGGAGCAACGATCTTACCGGTCTGGCCGACCTGCATATCGTTAGGTACGAAACCAGCGTCAACCGCTGCACGGGATGCACCAACAGCAGCACCGATTTTGTCGGCCACTTTGTACAGCATCTCGAAGTTGTCGCCGTTCTGCATACCACGGCCACCAGATACAACGATCTTGGCACCGGTCAGCTCAGGACGATCAGACTTAGCCAGCTCTTCACCAACAAAAGCGGACAGGCCTGCATCTTTAACAGCAGCAACAGTTTCAACCGCCGCAGAACCACCTTCAGCCGCAGCTGCGTCAAACGCAGTACCACGCACAGTCATCACTTTGATGCTGTCAGAAGATTTAACGGTCGCGATGGCGTTACCGGCATAGATAGGACGGGAGAAGGTGTCTGCATCAACAACAGCAGTCACTTCAGACAGCATGTTCACATCCAGCAGAGCCGCTGCGCGTGGCAGGAAGTCTTTACCGGTTGTGGTCGCTGCAGCCAGGATGTGGCTGTATTCTTTGCCCAGTTCGGCAACCAGCTCACCCATGTTTTCAGCCAGCTGATATTCGTAGGCTGCGTTGTCGGCAACCAGAACTTTGCTTACACCAGCCACTTTGGCAGCAGCTTCAGCAGCAGCGCCACAGTTGCTGCCGGCAACCAGAACAACCACATCACCACCGATAGCGGCAGCAGCAGTTACAACGTTCAGGGTTGCGCCTTTCAGAGTAGCGTTATCGTGCTCTGCGATTACTAAAATAGCCATTACACAATCCTCTCTTACAGCACTTTGGCTTCGTTCTTCAGTTTTTCGACCAGCTCTTCTACGCTGCCGACTTTAATGCCAGCCTGACGCTCGGCCGGTGGAGTCACCTTAACCAGAGACAGAGTAGAGGTCATGGCCACACCCAGGTCTGCAGGAGTGGTCACATCCAGAGGCTTACGCTTGGCTTTCATGATGTTTGGCAGAGAAGCATAGCGAGGCTCGTTCAGACGCAGGTCGGTCGTTACGATAGCTGGCAGCTTCAGGGCAACAGTACGCAGACCACCATCAATTTCACGGGTCACGTTTACTTTGTCGCCGTCTACAACAACTTCAGAAGCAAAAGTACCCTGAGCCATGTTGGTCAGTGCGCCCAGCATCTGGCCGGTCTGGTTATTGTCGCTGTCGATGGTTTGCTTACCCATCAGTACCAGTTGAGGCTGTTCTTTTTCCACAACGGCTTTCAGCAGTTTGGCAACGGTCAGAGACTCCAGTTTTTCTTCAGTCTCGATCAGGATGCCACGGTCGGCACCCAGTGCCAGAGCAGTACGGATCTGTTCCTGGGCCACTTTAGGACCGATAGAAACCACAACCACTTCAGTAGCGACGCCTTTTTCTTTCAGACGTACCGCTTCTTCCACTGCGATTTCACAGAATGGGTTCATAGCCATTTTAACGTTGGTCAGATCAACATCTGAGTTATCTGGCTTGACGCGAACCTTTACGTTGTAATCGATTACGCGTTTAACAGCGACAAGAACCTTCATAGATTCCTCGTATTTAACTTGGTGGATGAATAAAGGGCAAAATTACCACGCCGACAGGATGACACAGTCATATCAGGAGCCCTTTCCAGCGCGCCACATTATTCGGATGTTTGCCGCGAGCGTCAATAGCAGCATTGCTGAAGCCCACAAAGACCGGGGCATTCAGGCTATTTTCCTGTCAAATCAGTTGCCTAGTGCTTAACCCAACGTATAATGGCGGCCATTTTGACTCTCAGGCAGGCACCTTTATATGGCCCGCCTGGCATGGCAAAACAATCGCCGGGCACACTTATTAATGGGTAATGTGCACCAGAGTCCGTGATAGCTCAGTAGCTCCCAGCTCATTTCGAGGAGATCAATATGCAACGTGAAGTAATGGAATATGACGTAGTGATCGTTGGCGGCGGCCCTGCAGGCCTGTCAACCGCATGTCGTATCAAGCAATTAGCCGAAACCGCCGGACAGGAACTGTCTGTATGTCTGGTTGAGAAAGGCTCCGAAGTTGGCGCTCATATCCTGTCCGGTGCGGTTATCGAAGACCGCGCACTGACCGAATTGTTCCCTGACTGGAAAGAAATGGGCGCCCCGCTCAACACTCCGGTTAAAGGCGACGAAGTTTACTTCCTGACCAGCAACGAAAAGTCGATCAAGACTCCACACTGGGCCATCCCTAAGCCGATGCACAACGATGGCAACTACATCGTTTCCCTGGGTAACGTATGCCGCTGGCTGGCCGAGCAGGCTGAAAACCTCGGCGTAGAGATCTACCCGGGCTTTACCGCCGCCGAATACATTGTTGAAGACGGCGCCATTAAAGGCATCGTGACCGGCGACATGGGCGTTGGCCACGACGGTCAGCCAAAAGATGAATACGTTCCGGGCATGGAGCTGCGTGCTAAATACACCGTATTCGCTGAAGGCTGTCGCGGTCACCTGGGCAAGCAGCTGATTGCTGAATACAAGCTGGATGAAGGCAAAGATCCGCAGCACTACGGTATCGGCATTAAAGAACTGTGGGATATCGACCCAGCCAAGCATGACGAAGGCTTGGTGCTGCACGGTGCCGGCTGGCCGCTGAGCGAGTCCAAATCTTCCGGTGGTTTCTTCCTGTACCACGCAGAAAACAACCAGGTGGTTGTTGGTCTGATCACCGACCTGTCGTACAGCAATCCACACCTGAGCCCGTTCGATGAATTCCAGCGCATGAAGCATCACCCTGTGATCGCCAAATACCTGGACGGCGGCAAGCGCGTATCTTACGGTGCCCGCGCAATCGCCAAAGGCGGCTTGAACTGCCTGCCTAAGATGACCTTCCCGGGCGGTCTGGTTGTTGGTTGTGATGCCGGCACCCTGAACTTCGCCAAGATCAAAGGTACTCACACTGCCATGAAGAGTGGCCTGGTGGCTGCTGAAGAGCTGTTCAAGGCTATTCAGGCTGGCCGTGCCAACGATGAAGTAACTGAATTCACCGCAGCCTTCGAAGCTTCCTGGGCTTATCAGGAACTGCACCGCAGCCGTAACTTTGGCCCGGCGATGCATAAGTTCGGCACATTCCTGGGCGGTGCTTTCAACTACATCGACCAGAATATCCTGCCGATGCCGTTCACTCTGCACGACACCACGCCAGATCATGCAACACTGAAGCCTGCGGCTGAGTGTCCGAAGATCGATTACCCGAAACCAGATGGCAAGCTGAGCTTCGCCAAGCTGGATTCTGTATTTATCGGTAACGTGAACCACGCCGAAGATCAGCCGTGCCACCTGAAGCTGAAAGACGCATCCATCCCACTGGCCGTCAATCTGCCAACCTGGGACGAGCCTGCGCAGCGCTACTGCCCTGCCGGCGTATACGAGATCGTCGAAGACGAGAACGGCAAGCGCTTCCAGATCAACTCACAGAACTGTGTTCACTGCAAAACCTGTGATATTAAAGATCCGTCTCAGAACATCACCTGGGTAACCCCGGAAGGTGCTGGCGGTCCGAACTATCCGAACATGTAACTTCGGATAAAAAAAGGAGCCATACGGCTCCTTTTTTATTGCACAAAAAAATCCACGACCAACCTTCTTTACTGACCTGTAAACGCACCAGGCTCAGTTCAGGAAAAACGTTTGTCCGCCACTGATGACAAAGTAACGCTCATCCTCATCTGCAGCAGCCATCTCGGTCAGCTCATAAAAAGCATTACGTGAAAAACGCGCGTATAAATCCGCACGGATATTCACTTCCGGAATCAGCACATCATCCAGAAAGCTCATAATCAGCGGATGCTGCGAATTAATAGTCACCGTATCACCGGTATTGGTGATGGCGCGAATGTCTTCGCCATCCTGCTCAATCATGACAATTAGCAGCGGCCGGTCTTCAACACGGATGCGCCATTTTTCGACCGGGGTCAGCAGGAAATATTCATCATTTTCTTTGCGCAGGATGCTGGCAAATAAGCGCACCAGTTTTTCGCGTTTTATCTGCACACCTTCGTGCCACCAGGTCCCATCACGACGGATAACCATATCCATATCACCGGATAATTGCGGATGCCATTTTTCTACCGGTGGATACTGATTTTCGGCCTCAAGACCAAGCTGTTGCTGCAAGGCATTCAGATTCATCACAACCCCCTTTGCCATTCCTGACGCAGGCGAATGCGCTCCGGATTATTTATCGCCATATCCAGCTGCGCCAGCATAGTTGCCTTGTCCGCGCCGAGCGTACCCTTTAACGGTAAATAATTAGACGCATGGTCGCTGCGGAAAACTGTATTGGTTAATTCAAGATGAGCAATTAACGAGCGCAATTCCACAAACAGATCATGCTGATCCGGCAGCTGATAATTACCATTAAAGCCCTCGACAACGCGCTGATCGCCGAGCGGATAGCTGACAATTAATGTTGAGAGAAAATCCGGCTGCGCCTCATTCATCAGCAGTGCAGAGTTGCGTGCATGCTGTTCACTGTAGGCAACGCCACCCATGCCATTCAGGATCATCACCGATGACTGAATGCCGGCCTGTTTTATTTTTAACAGCGCATCCAGCGTACTCTGCCAGGTTTCGCCTTTTTTAATAAAGCCCAGCACCTCATCGTCACCACTTTCGGCGCCGACATAAAGAATACCAAGCCCCAGCTTGCGCAACTCAGCCATCTCTTCCGCCGATTTTTTACGGATATTGCGCGGCAGGCAATAAGCCCCCACCCGCTTAACCCAGGGCAGATGTTCTTTAATGGCCAGCAGGATATTCGTAAGGCGGCGTACCGGCAGCACCATGGCATCGCCATCAGCCAGAAAGACTTTTTCAAAACGCGGACCCAGAGCAGCCGCCTGACGGATTTCATTCAGTACATCAGCTTCGTCACGGGCACGGAATTTTTTTTGCGGCTGAGTGTACATATCGCAGAAAGTACACTGATTCCACGAGCAGCCATTGGTGACTTGCAGAATAAGGGAGCGGGCTTCGCTGGGTGGACGGAATACAGGTTCGATGTAGTTGAACATAAACGATGTCTCAGCCGGAAATTAACAGAGTATCAGGTATTATCCCTGAAGCTGCGATCGCAGGACATATCATATGTTTTAAAAAGGAGGAGTACTGCGAATGCTAGAAATGGTGCCCCGGGCCGGAGTCGAACCGGCACAGCCATAGGCCGAGGGATTTTAAATCCCTTGTGTCTACCAATTTCACCACCGGGGCATCTTGCCGCGCAGCTCGGCGAATGTCGGGATCACCGAATTTGGAGGCGCGAGCCGGAATCGAACCGGCATCGGCGGATTTGCAATCCGCAGCATAACCATTTTGCTATCGCGCCGAGATTCATTGAATGCAATGAAAATTTGGAGCGGGAAACGAGACTCGAACTCGCGACCCCAACCTTGGCAAGGTTGTGCTCTACCAACTGAGCTATTCCCGCTTAAGTGCTGCGCATTTTAAATGGAGCAGCCTGAGAGTCAAGTGTTTTTTCTTACTTTTTAAGCACTTAGACGATTTATGCTTTGCCGCGCAGTTCCGGCCAGGCCGCACGCAGATAAACCAGCATGGACCAGATGGTCAGTACCGCAGCCAGATAAAGGGTCGCATAACCCGCTTCAATTAACAGCGGATGATCACCGGACGCCATCAGAATGGTAATAGAGGCCATCTGCAGCGCTGTTTTCACTTTGCCAACATAGCTCACGGCAATATTGGCCCGCTTGCCCAGCTCAGCCATCCACTCGCGCAGGGCTGAGATCACAATTTCCCGACCAACGATAATGGAGGCCGGAATGGTCAGCCACATACTGGAAAAATGCTCAACCAACAGGACCAGTGCAACCGCAACAATCAGCTTATCAGCCACCGGATCGAGAAAGGCACCCAGCGGCGTGGTCTGATTGAGCTTGCGCGCCAGATAGCCATCGAACCAGTCGGTAACGGCGGCGAGCGCAAACAATACGGCGGCACCGATTTTCCCGTCCGGGCCAAACCAGTAAAAACTGACCACCATCAGCGGAATCATCAGAATGCGGCTCAGGGTCAGTATGTTGGGCAAATTCATTAAAACGTATCTCCGTTACTCGCCGTGTAATTGCATGAATATCTGTTCGGCAAGTTTTTTACTAATGCCTGGAACCTTTTCCAACTCTTCGCGCGGTGCACTGCGCATGTTTTTCAGACTGCCAAAATGCAGCAGCAGTTCACGCCGGCGCTTAGGCCCAACACCGGCCAGAGAATCCACATCCGACTGGCTGCGCGATTTTGCCCGGGCTTTACGATGCCCGGTAATGGCAAAACGGTGCGCCTCATCACGCACCCATTGCAGCAGACGGAATCCCTCATGATGGGCGTCGGGCATTATAGGTTGTGTGGCACCGGCTTCCCACAAGAATTCCCAGCCCGACTTACGGGTCTCTCCTTTTGAGATACCAAAGGCTGGCAATGAACTCAATTGCAGGCGCTGCAGCACTTCCTGAATCCTGCCAATCTGGCCCTTGCCGCCATCAATCAACAGTAAGCCGGGTAAATCATCCTGCTCTTTCAGGCGTGTCAGATGGCGGGTGACCGCCTGCTCCAGTGCGGCATAATCATCACCGGCAACAACGCCTTTAATTGAGAAGCGCCGGTAGCGCTGTTTCATTAAACCTTCTTCGCCATACACTACACAGGATGCGTAGGTCGCCTCACCCTGCGAATGGCTGATATCAAAACACTCAATGCGTTTTGGCGGCTCGGCCAGATTCAGCAACTCTGCAACCTGACTGAGTTTATTCAGTGCTGCCTGATGACCGGAGATTTTCGTCTGCGCACCGGTGCGGGCATTCTCGCTGGCCATATGCAGCCATTTGCGGTTCTGCCCACGACCGCCACGACTGTGCTGAACCCTTGCCTGACGGTGCAGGCGTAAAGCTTCCAGCAAAGGCTCAACATCTTCATCACCGACATCCACAACCAGGTCACGCGGAATGCCTTCAAGAGCATGGTCGGCCAGATAAAACTGACTGATAAAATCCAGCAATAACTGCTCATTACTTTCACCGGCCGGATTCTCCGGATAGTAATTTTTACTCGCCACCAATCGTCCCTGGCGGAACGCCAGACGGTGAATGCAGAGAACATTCTGCCACTCAACAATAGCCCAGGCATCCGCTTCCCCCTGCCCGGCGTCGACAAACTGTTTTTCCTGAGTCTGGCGCAACAGCTCAATCTGATCGCGCAACGCGGCGGCTTTTTCAAAATCCAGGGTTTCAGCTGCTGCCAGCATCTGCGCCTGCAGCTCCTGCAGCAACTCCTGACTTTTACCCTGCAAAAACAGTGTCGCCTGGCGTACGCTTTGCTGGTAATCCTGCTGGCTGATTTTATTGACACAGGGTGCAGAGCAGCGCTTGATTTCATATTGCAGGCAGGGCCGGCTGCGGTGATTGAAATAACTGTCTTCACAGGAGCGCAGTAAAAATAAGCGCTGCAGATAATTCAGGGTGTCACGCGCCGCACCGGCATTCGGGTAAGGGCCAAACAAGCGGCCATCGCGGCGCTTTTTCCCCCGCCGGTACGCCAGCAGAGGGTATTCGTGTTCTGACAGGTGAATAAAAGGATAAGACTTATCGTCTTTCAACAGAATGTTGTACTGCGGCTTGTGCTGTTTGATCAGCGTTTGCTCAAGCAGCAGCGCTTCCGCCTCGCTGGCGGTGACGGTTACTTCGACATGATGAATACGACTGACCAGCGCAACCGTCTTGCTGTTCAGTCCACGGGCACGGAAATAACTGGAAACACGGTTTTTAAGATTCTTGGCTTTGCCGACGTAAAGCAATTCATCGTCGGCTGCGAACATGCGGTAAACCCCGGCCCGCTGGGTCAGGGTCTGCAGAAATGCACTGATATCAAAGTCTGCCATCAGGCGGTCGCCGTGGGATCCACCAGACCGTGGCGCATGGCCAGCAGAGTCAGCTCAACATCGCTGTCAATCTCGAGTTTTTCGAAAATCCGGTAGCGGTAGCTGTTGACGGTTTTAGGGCTGAGGAACAGCTTTTCACTGATTTCAGCGACCTTCTGACAGCCAACAATCATCAGTGTAATCTGCATTTCCCGCTCTGAAAGCTCATCAAAAGGTGACGTCTGATCCTGCTGAAATGGCTTTAACGCCATACGCTGAGCAATATCCGGACTGATGTATTTCTGCCCGCTCTTTACCTTCATGATGGCGCGCAGCATCTCGTCTGCATCGGCACCCTTGGTGATATAGCCCGCCGCCCCGGCCTGCAACAGGCGTGTGGCATAAGGATTGTCATCACAGGCGGTGACCGCAATCACCTGAATTTCCGGATTATGACGCGTAATTTTGCGGGTGGCCTCAAGCCCACCAATACCCGGCATGCGGATATCCATAAGAATAATGTCCGGTGAGTGCTCTTTGGCGAACTGAACCGCCTCCTCACCACTTGCTGCTTCACCGACTACTTCAATTCCCTTTGCGTCTGTCAGCAGACGAGAGATACCTGAGCGAACCAGCTCATGGTCATCGACAACCAGCACTTTAATCAAGGGCCCACCCCGTTATTACATCAGTCTCAGCATTGCAGCACATCGTGGTACTGTCGTTGTTATTGGCGGAAATATAACAAACCGTTCACAGAGGGTACATTCGTTTTCTCTGCCAGGCGTATTTGAGTGGATTCAGGTTCTTACCCACCTCCACTACACCCTCGTCCATATTATGGTGCGCGCTGAAGCCCAGACGCTCCGCCAATTTCAGCATACCGCCGTTATGCGGCAGTACAGTGCCGAAAATCTGCAGCACACCACGCTCGGTCAGATACTCAATAATGCCCTGCATCAGGCGCAGGCCCAGCCCCTCTCCGCGACAGTTGTCATCGATAATAACGGAGAATTCCGCCGCCACATCATCAGCATCGATATACACCCTTACCACGCCATACAACTCACCTTCACGCAGTGCGACAAAGGCCATTTCCCGGTCATAATCAATCTGCGTGAAGCGCGCAAGTTCCCGGTGATCAAACTGGCGGCGTGCCGAGAAGAACCTCAGGCGCAGCGATTCCGGGCTCAGGCGCTGATAGAAACGCTCCAGCGCCGGTTCGTCTTCAGCACGGATCGGGCGCACATCGTAGGCATGACCATTGCGGCTTTCATACTGGCTTTCCAGCTCTTTCGGATACGGCATGATGGCACTACGGGCCGGATGGCCCACCTCGCCTGCCACACCAATCACCATATAGCGACCCACCTGACGGCGGATGGCATTCACCTCAAAGCCCGCCATCCACGGATGATTGAGCGCCATGTGCGACAACGCGACCAGCCAGCGCTCAAGCGTTACCAGTTCACGCTCAATGTTGTCGGAACGCTCACTCAGCACCTGATAAAAATGGCTGCGTTTGATCAGCTTTTCCGCCAGATTGGCATTCAGCGGCGGCAGCGCCACCTGACGATCCACCAGAATATCAGCGGTGGAGCCGCCACCACCAAAGAACAGATACGGGCCGATTTCAGAATCACGGCCAATACCAAAAGAAAACTGCAGATTATCCAGAGCCCTGTGCATGGTTTGCAGGGTGTAACCCAGCACCGGGCTGTTCGGGAAAGCTACAGCAATCTTGCCTTCCAGATCCTCGGCTGCATTGGTGACATCCTCAATGGTTTTCAGCTCACGCGCCACCGAGCGCAGACGCTCGCGCGGGTTGTTACCGTAAGCAAAGGGATAGAGATAGTCGCGGTGGTGTACCCGCAATACCCAGGGGCCTTTAACCTCTTCCGCGACATTCAGCAACTCCGACAGCGAAGCGCGGTAGCGGTTTTCCGCACAGGAGAAACCATAGGCATTGAGCAGGTCCCAGGCCTGATCCGGCAGCAGGTAATCGCCGGGGCGATGGACCGCCAGAATGGCTTTGTCGACTTCGGTATGCACAGAAGAAATCGGAATCTCGAGACTCTCCGGCGTCTCACGCAGCAGATCCTGAGTGCGCTGATGCTGCACCATGTACATATAGGATTTGATGGCATTATCCGGTGTATCGAAGGTCGGAATGCCATGCTGGTCGAAACATTCACGCGCTGCTTCCACCGAATACTCCCCCATCCAGCTGGTCAGCACGCTCTTATTACTGTGCTGGGCAATCTTGACCAGCGTTTCGGCATTGGCCAGCGGATCTGACCCCAGACTCGGGATGTAAATAACCAGCAGTGCATCAACCTGCTTGTCACGCAACAGAGTGTTGGCAACCGCCGCCAGCTGCTGCGGCTTCAGCTCCGGATTCAGCAATACCGGATTATCGGTTTTCACATATTCGGGCAGCAGGCTGCGCAAATGGGTGCGAGTGTCCTCAGACAAAGTGGCCAGGCGTCCCTTGTCGTGCAGCAGCCGGTCCATCGCCAGAATGGCCGGGCCGCGCCCATTGGCAATGATCGCCAGGCGTGGACCAAAGCTTTCGCGGCGACGACTCAGCGCATCGACGCAATCAAACAATTCATCGGTGGCTGACACCCGCAATACACCAGCACGGGCCAGGGTTTCGTCCACCAGAGCATCGCGCGAGCGCAGCCCCTTCGGGCTGGTAATGCGGTTTAACGGATTCTCCTGAAAGCGGTTGCTCTTAACCGCCAGCACCAGCTTATGCCGGGAGGCTGCACGCAAGGCACGGATCAGCGCCTTACCAGAGCCGATTTCATCCAGCTGAATCAACAAGGTACGCACCTGCGGCTCTTGTACGATGTAATCGATCAGATCTGGCAGCGTCACATCCTGACTCTTGCCCAGTGTCAGTACGTGAGAAAAGCCAATATTACGACTGAAGGCCCAATCCATCACGCCGGAGGCCAGCGTCCCGGACTGGCCAACATAGGCAATCTGACCACTGCGTACCGGTACGTGCAGGAAGCTGGCATTCAGCTTGCGCCCCGGGATAACCATGCCGAGGCAATCCGGACCGAGAATTCGCATCCGGGTTTGCTGGATGACCTGATTCAGACGGTCGGACGATGGCCGGAACTGCCAGGAGCGGGTCCGGGCAATTCCGCCGGTCAGCAGCATGGCTGCACCAATATTTTTGCTGTGCAGTTGCTTGATAATCTTCGGTACCGTTTCCGCAGGCGTACAGATAATGGCCAGATCCACCGGACCATCAATTTGCCCGATACGTGACAACGCCGGAATGCCGTACACCTCTTTATAGCCACGTGAGTTCACCGGAATGATCACGCCGGGGTATTCGCCATTAACCAGATTGCGCACAATGGCGCCACCAAGACTGCCGACCCGCTCAGAAGCACCGATAACAGCAATGGTTTTAGGCTGGAAAAATAATTCGAGAGAGCGGGTTCCCATAAGGAATGATCCTTAAGTTTAGTTTGCGTAAATACTGGCCCTATATACACTGGGCGGACAAAAGACAAAAACTACCTCATATGACCACAGCCTACTACTCCTTCCAGCGACACTTTGAGCACGACACCGGCGATGAGCATCCGGAGCACGCCATGCGCATACTGGCGATTGAACAGCAGCTCAAGTCGCGTGGCCTATGGGATCAGCTGACCATAATCGATGGCCAGTCAGCCCATGAGCCAGACATTCTGCGTGCTCACAGTCCGGGCTATGTTGAGCAGCTAAGGCTGATTCAGCCTAAGCAGGGTCATATCTATGTCGACGAGGATACACCAATGTCCTCAGGCAGCCTTGATGCAGCTCTCTATTCTGTCGGAACAAGCACCCAGGCACTGGACGATATTATGGCCGGTAAATATGACAATGCATTTGTCTCGGTCCGTCCGCCCGGTCATCATGCCGAACACCGTAAAAGCATGGGTTTCTGTTTTTTCAACAATGTTGCCATCACGGCGTTACGTGCAGCGGAAGTTCACCATGCGCAGCGGATTGCCATTCTTGATTTTGATGCCCATCAGGGAAATGGCACTGTCGACATCCTTAAAAACGATCCGCGCTTTCTCATCTGCTCCAGCTTTCAGCACCCTTTTTATCCATACAGTCACTATCAGATCGACAAGTACAGCAATCTGATTAATGCTCATTTAAATGCAGGCGCCGGCAGTGAAGAATTCCGCAATCAGATCGATGAACTGTGGGGGCCGGCACTGCGTGGCTTCGCACCCGAGCTGATCATTGTGTCAGCGGGTTTTGATGCGCACCGCGACGATCCGATGGCTGAACTGTGCCTGCTGGATGACGATTATCGCTGGATCGGGCACTGGATTCAGAAATATGCCGCCTCACGCAATATCCCGTGGATGGCCATTCTCGAAGGCGGCTACAACCTGAATGCCCTGGGGCGTTCGGTGTCTGAATTTATTGGTGAAATGCTTGCTGCGAAGTAAATATCGCTGACACGGCAATTACTCAGCGATACAGAATACGCACAGAACTACAACACCAAGCTCCGGCAAGCTGGTTCATTCTTACTGAATCAAGGACAGCAGTGGAATGAATTATGTTAAAGCGCCCTTCGTCATCGTCGGATGATGTTCCGGTTTCCCCTGCCTTACTGGCAAAAATCTATCAGGCCGAATGGCTGGCCATTACCCTGGTGGCCGGCTGCAGCCTTTATTTGCTCGCCCGCGCCATCCTCAGCTAAGAGCTGGATTCCGGACATAAAAAAAGGCCAGCGCATGCGCTGGCCTTTTGGTGTTTGGCGGAGGGATAGGGATTCGAACCCTAGATAGGGATTAACCTATGCCGGTTTTCAAGACCGGTGCTTTTAACCACTCAGCCATCCCTCCAAACAGTGCGCGTATAATACTGAATCCAGATTTCGGGTCAATACTTTTTTTTATAAATCAACACGATAGCAGCCAAACCACACTCCGCTTTGCATTATTGATGCAGCCGATTACCATAGCAGCACCCTTTCCGGAAGGATGTCATGGCCACCTTTTCATTACTTATGACCCAGAGCCCGTACAGCGGCGTGTCCCATACTCTGGCGCAGGAGTTTGCTCTGTCCCTGCTTGCTCAGGGACATAAATTGCAGCGTGTATTTTTTTATCAGGACGCTGTATTTGCAGCACTCAGCACACAAAATCCGGTGCAGGGACAGCCGTCTGTGAGTCAACAATGGCTCGCACTGGCAGCAGACCATGATTTTCCATTGCAGGTGTGTATTGCCAATGCCTTACGTCGCGGCGTCATTGATAAGGCCGAGCAGCAACGCTACAACCTGCCCACCGACACTCTGGCAACAGGGTTTGAACTGACCGGCCTGGGCGAAATGGCTGAAGCCGCACTCGACTCCGACCGCATTATCGACTTTTGAGGCCATATGAGTACTGTTAGCATCGTAATCCGCAGCGCTCCGGCCAATGATCCTGAAGCACTGGAAATGGCGCTAGCACTGGCGGCCTTTGAGCACGAGATTCGTCTGATTTTTCAGGGCCCCGGCATTTTCTGGTTAATGAAAACGCAGGAAGCCCGCAAGCCTGGCGGAAAGTCTCCGGCCAAAGTGATCAGCGCCCTGCCGATGTACGATTGTGAGGCCATCTTTTATGCGCAATCTGACTTACAGCAACTGAATATTCCGGCCGAAAATCTGACTCCTCTGGCAAAACCACTCAGTTATTCTGATATTACGGAATTACTGCGCAGCAGCCAGCACTGCCTGAGCTTTTGATATGACACTACATCTTCTTTTCACCAGCCAAAGCTCAACCCTGAACAGTCTGAAAAGGACCATCGGCGAGCAGGATGCCATTATGTTTGTCGGCGATGGTGTTTATGCGCTAGCTGGCTGGGAGGGCACGCAAACCTGTTACTATCGCGCGACCGATTGCCATCAGCGTGGATTACCCGAGCTTGCCACGGCAACGGCCATCGACGACACCCGCTGGGTAGAGCTGTGCCTGCAATTTCCCCGCACCCTGAGCTGGAAGGCGTCATAAATGAGCGAACTGCAACTGGATAATGACGGTTTTTTGCTGAACCTGAGCGATTGGTCGGAGGCTGTGGCTACCGAGCTGGCACAAAGTGAAGGTATTGAGCTTACTGCGGCACACTGGGAAATTCTCTGGGCGCTGCGGGATTTTTATCAGCAGTACGACCTCGCTCCCGCAATGCGTCCATTAAGCAAGCATCTGAAACAAACACTGGGCGCGGAAAAATCCGGCAGCATTTATTTGCTGACATTATTTCCCGGCAGCCCGGCTAAAATCGCGGCCAAAATTGCCGGCCTGCCCCGCCCGGAGAATTGCCTTTGACTTCGCAACACAAGCTGGCGGACTACGTTCGCATTCTGGCGCGCGGCAAAAACGCCAGCCGCAGCATGACCTTCGATGAAGCTTTTTTCACCATGCAAACCATGCTTGCCGGTGAGTATGAACCGGAGCAGCTGGGCGCAATTTTTATGCTGATGCGCGTTAAAGAAGAAAGCCCCGAGGAACTGGCCGGCTTTGCCGCCGCCATTAACCAGCAGTGGCCGGAGAACATAACTGCAGATCTTGTATGGCCAAGCTACGCCGGCAAACGCCGCCAGCCATTCTGGTGTTTCCTGTCAGCCTTACTGCTGACACAGATGGGATATCGCATTCTGTTTCATGGCACCGAAGCCCACACCTCCGGCCGCCTCTATATGGCCGACGTTTTTGCCCATTTCAGAATGCCGGTTGCAGAGACACTGAATGACCTTTTGTCGATTTCAGCTGCAGCACCATTGATGTATCTGCCCTGCTCTGTGCTCAATCCACAACTGCAGCGCTGGTTATCCCTGAAATCGATCCTCGGAGTCCGTTCGCCAATCAATACGGTAATGAAGACTATCGCCCCTGCAGATATCGCCAGCGTTCAGGGCGTTTTTCATCCCAATTACGCCTTTACCCACCTTGATGCCGCCCGCCTGAATCAGAGCAATGCGCTGGTGATAAAAGGCGAAGGCGGCGAATTTGAAGTGAACCCGGAAAGAGACTGTATTGCGCGTGGCTTCCTCAATGGCGACATCTGTGAAATTCATTTGCCAAAACTGGCTTCTCATATTGATGACAAGCCGCAGAACACCGATATCAGCTGGCTGACACAAATCTGGCGGGGAGACGCTGTAAACACCTACGCCAGCGCTGCCATCCTGCAAACAGCAGCACTGGCAGTCTGCGCCATCGAACGCAGCAGCGATATTGATAAAGCGCTGCTGCGTTGCCGTGCGGCATGGGATGCGCGGGACACTGCGGCGCTTTAATCCATCTGCCCGGCAAAACAAAAAGCCGGCATCATGCCGGCTTTTTTATGCCTCTGTTATCAGCCCAGCATCAGACTTTAAATTGCCCGGTAATACGCTGCAGTGTCTGTGCAATTTCCGTCAATGAGCGACTGGCTGCGGCCACTTTCTGCATGCTGGCCATCGCTGTCGCCGAGGTATCTTTAATACCGACCACGTTATCTTTAATACTGTGTGCAGCCTGCTCCTGACGGTCAGTTGCGGAAGCGATCTGGCTGTTCATGGCCGTAATCGATTCTACTTTGCTGGTGATTGCCTGCAGGCTTTCATCCGTTTTTGCGGCCTGACTAACACTGGTTTGCGCCCGCTCTTTACTGGAGCTCATTACCTCAACTGCCGAACGTGCAGCCGACTGCAATTCTTCAATAACGGCCTGAATTTCCTGCGTGGAATCCTGGGTGCGCGACGCCAGGGTGCGCACTTCATCGGCAACCACCGCAAACCCCCGCCCCTGCTCACCAGCACGGGCGGCTTCAATGGCTGCGTTCAGCGCCAGCAGATTGGTTTGTTCGGCTATGCCTTTGATCACATCCAGAATACTGCCAACGTTAGCGGTATCCGCTTCAAGTTTACGAATCACCTCACTGGCACGCTCAACCTCGCCAGCCAGAGCATTAATGCTTTTTACGGTGTCATTTACGATAGTGCGGCCTTCTTTGGCTGTTTGGTCAGCCTCACGCGCAGCCTGTGCTGCTGAACTGGCATTCACGGAAACGTTTTTCACGCTGGCAACCATTTCGTCAACAACAAAAGAGACTTCTTCTGTTGCCCGATTCTGCTGTTCGGTAATCTGCGATGTTTCCGATGTCAGGCTGCCGAGATCGCCGGACACACTGGTCAGAGGACGTGTTGTAGCCACAACCTCACCAATACTGCGGTGCAGCTTGTCAACAAACTGGTTAAACCAGTCGACCACCTCACCAATTTCATCATTGGATGATTTAGAAATCCTGCGGGTAAGATCCCCTTCGCCCGAAGCGATATCTTTGAGTGACGTCAGGAGGCCGGAAACTGCGGTATTTATAGAGCTACTGGTACTCCATGCCACAAGCCCCAGAAATACGAGCGTCACCAGTGTGACCGCAAGACCAATAGACAATGCATTTTGTGCAGCCTCATCAGAGCGGGCGACGGTCTGATTAAATGCTCCGATACCATCATCGTTATACTGGCGCATCAGCTGGCGTGCAGAAGCCAGCGAGGTATTCATGGTTTCAATTGATGATGACATTAACGAAGGATCAAGAGATCCATCAATCATGCCGGCAGAAAGTGCCTTGGCTGCACGGAAGTACGCCTCAAAGGCTGAACGGGTACGCATGACTTCTGCTGCACGCTCAGGCCAAATGGCTTCGAGCCGGACCAGATCATCAGCCACTTCTTTACGCACCTTTTCCGCAGCATTGACGAAGTCAATCTCACCGGTACTGACCGCCGTTGAAAACAATTCTTCAAGACGCGACAAGCGGACAAGGTTTGCCTTGGATATTTCAACTACCGGAAAAAAGGTTTTCTGAATCGTTTGCAAACGCTCAGAGTTCGCCGTATTCATATTGGTATTAACCAACAGGCTGACAATAAAACCGAGCACAGCCACACCGGCAAGGGTCAGGATTTTGGTTTTAATACTTAAAGAATTCAGAAGACTCATTACTCAGATCCAATAGTTACAACTACCAGACCAAGCATAGTGCATATTTTTGAGTCTGCCGCTTAAGCAAGCGGCAGAAACTATCAGGAAATATAGGCGGTTAGCGCCACTTCAGCCGCTCATGCAGACTAACGACTGAGCCAACAATAGTAAGGGTCGGGGCCTGAATGGTGCGCCCGGCAATGTAGCCAGGCATATCCTGCAGGGTGCTGACGTGAACCTTCTGATCGGGCAATGTTCCTTTTTCAACCAGAGCAACGGGTGTTGATTTATCCATGCCTGCAGCCATCAACTGATCGCAGATATGCGGCAAACCACTCAGCCCCATATATATCACCAGCGTTTGTCCCGGATGAACCAGCTCCTGCCAGAGTAAATCACAGGTTCCGTTTTTCAGGTGGCCGGTTACAAAGCGTACGCTTTGCGCATGATCACGATGTGTCAGCGGAATACCGGCATAGGCTGCACAGCCACTGGCTGCGGTAATGCCCGGCACCACCTGAAACGGAATGCCAGCCGCGGCCAGCTCCTCGATTTCTTCACCGCCACGCCCAAAAATAAAAGGATCTCCGCCTTTCAGGCGCAGTACTTTCTTCCCGGTTCGGGCCGCATCAACCAATAACTGGTTTATGCCTTCCTGTGGTACCGCATGGTCACTTTTTGCCTTGCCGACATAAAAACGCTCGGCCTGCGGATGGATAAAGTCCAGGATCAGTGGATTGACCAGTCGGTCATAAAACACCACGTCTGCACTCTGAATCAGGCGCAGAGCGCGGAATGTGAGCAGATCCGGATCGCCGGGCCCGGCACCCACCAGATACACCTCACCCTGCTGTTCGCTATTTCCATTCAGCAGATCTGCAGTAACAGCCTCTGCCCGCTCAGTCTGCCGTGCCAGTATCAGCTCCGGTGCCAGACTACCAATCCAGCGGCGCCAGAACCCGGCCCGCAGCGGCGCAGCAAGCTGTTGCTTAACCTGGGTGCGCAGGCGCTCGGCAAAAGCCCCAAGGTCGCGATAGTCCTGCGGCATAAAGGCCTCCAGACGCTGACGCACATAGCGCGTCAGTGCCGGCGAGGCGCCGCTGGTTGAAACACTGACAAGTAACGGCGAACGATCGATGACCGCCGGAAAGATAAAATCATTATCCCCGGTTTGATCGCAGCGACACACCAGACAACCAGAGTGACGGGCGTTGGCCGCCAGCTGTGCATTCAGTTCAGCGTCGTCGGTTGCCAGAACCACCAGAGAACCGGAATCAAAGGTTTCGGTAAGGCTGGCGGGACGTTGTTCAATGCTAAGGAGAGGATTTCCGGCGCAGGCGGCAATGTCCGCGTGCAGCTCGGGGGCAATCAGCTGAACCTGAGCGCCGGCTTTCAGTAATGTCAGCAGCTTGCGGGCGGCAACCTGACCGCCCCCAACCAGCACAAAAGGCCGGGCACTCCCCCGGAGAACCAGGGGCAGATTCATCATGGGCGGATAACGTCAAGGCCACGCATATAAGGGCGCAGCGCTTCAGGAACAACGATGCTGCCGTCTTCCTGCTGATAGTTTTCCAGAATCGCAACCATGGTGCGGCCAACCGCCAGACCGGAGCCGTTCAGGGTGTGCAGCAGTTCTGGCTTGCCGGTTTCCGGGTTGCGCCAGCGGGCCTGCATGCGACGCGCCTGATAATCACCAAAGGTGCTGCAGGAAGAGATTTCACGGTATTTCTGCTGACCCGGCAGCCAGACTTCCAGATCGTAGGTTTTGGCCGCGGAAAAGCCCAGATCGCCACCGCACAGGATTACTTTGCGGTATGGCAGGTTGAGCTTTTGCAAAATAGCCTCTGCATGGCCGGTTAATTCTTCCAGCGCAGCATCAGAATCCTGTGGGCGGACAAACTGCACCAGCTCTACCTTGTCGAACTGATGCTGGCGGATCATGCCGCGGGTATCGCGACCATAACTGCCCGCTTCACTGCGGAAGCACGGCGTATGCGCCACTTTTTTAATTGGCAGGGTCTTGTCGGTGACACTGTCGCGCAGCAAATTGGTGACCGGAACCTCAGCTGTCGGAATCAGGTAGAAATCTTTCTCACCCGGCACTTTAAACAGATCTTCCTCGAATTTTGGCAACTGACCGGTACCTTCCAGCGCCTGGCGATTCACCAGGTAAGGCACATAAGTCTCTTCGTAACCGTGTTCTTCGCTGTGGGTGTCGAGCATAAACTGGGTAATCGCACGATGCAGACGTGCCATGGCGCCACTCATCGCCACAAAACGGGAACCGGCAACCAGAGCGCCGTCGTCAAAGCTGAGACCCAGCGGCTCGCCCAGGTCAACATGGTCTTTGGCGGCAAAACTGAACGCAACAGGCTCACCCCAGGTCAGCACTTCCACGTTGTCATTTTCGTCAGACCCAAATGGCACATCGTTTTGCGGCACATTCGGAATACTCATCAGCAGCTCGCGCAGACTCTGTTCAGCCTGTTTTGCGGCCAGTTCCGCTTCGCCGATGTCGGAATCGATACTGCCCATAACCTGAGCCTTGGCATCTTCCGGAGACATACCCTGACCGATTAATGCGCCAATCTGTTTGGACGCTTTTTTCTTCTCGGCCTGCAGGGATTGAGCGCTGGTCAGTGCGGCTTTGCGCGCATCGTCCAGACGGGTGAATTCGGCTTCATCAAACATAAAGCCTTTCTTGGCCAGGGCTGCTTTTACCTGATCCAGATTGTCGCGAATAAACTTAACGTCCAGCATTGTTTCTTATACCAAGGATTTAGATAACCACATGCCTGCGGCAGTCGCCAGCAGACAGCCTGTAACACTGAAGCCGACATAGCTGGCCATCGCCAGCCAACGCTCCTGCTGCAGCAGTGCAATACTTTCTAATGAAAACGTAGAGAAGGTGGTAAAGGCACCGAGAAAGCCGATCATCGCCAGTTGCTTGTGATGATCGCCGCCCCACTGGTGTTCTACCAGCCAAATATAGGCCATACCAATGGCGAAGGAGCCTAGCAGGTTCACTGTTAAGGTGCCATAGGGAAAGGGCTTGTCGGCCCAGCGGTAAACCGCCGTGGCAAGCAGGTAACGGGAAATGGCACCAAGCGCACCACCGATGCCGATCCACAGATACGTCATTCACTTTCTCCCATGCTATTACGCGGATAACGTTGCTGCGCAGACTGACGATTTTGCTGCTGAAGGTGCTCCAGCTTCTGCCGGATTTTGCTTTCCAGTCCGCGATTTACCGGCTCGTACAGCTGAGTATCTTTCAGCTCAGGAGGGAAGTAATTTTCACCGGCAGCAAAAGCATCCGGCTCGTCATGGGCATAACGGTATTCCGCACCGTAATCGAGCTGTTTCATTAATTTGGTTGGCGCATTGCGTAAATGCAGAGGCACTTCGTAGCTTGGCTGCGAAGCAATCATCGCCCGCACTTTGTTAAACGCCTTATAGACCGCATTACTTTTCGGCGCGCAGGCCAGATAAGTAACCGCCTGCGCAATGGCCAGCTCTCCTTCCGGCGAGCCCAGCCGCTCCTGCACATCCCAGGCATTCACACACAGCGTCAGGGCGCGCGGATCAGCATTGCCAATATCTTCGCTGGCCATACGCACCACCCGGCGGGCGATATATAGCGGATCGCAACCACCATCGAGCATGCGTGCAAACCAATAAAGAGCTGCATCCGGGTCCGAGCCACGCACCGATTTATGCAGCGCAGAAATCTGATCGTAAAAAGCCTCGCCGCCTTTATCAAAACGACGCGCCTGATTACCCAGCAATTCTTTAACAACCGCCACGCTGAGTTCATCATCGCCGCTGAGCTGCAGGGCAAATTCGAGCATATTCAAAGCACGTCGCGCATCACCATCGGCGACATCGGCGATCATCTGCAATGCTTCTGTACTGGCTCGTGGCGCAGGATCAAGCTGCGCAATCCCCTGCTGCAAAATCTGCTGTAACTGTTCTGCGCTCAGGCTTTTTAAAACATAAACCTGAGCACGGGACAGCAAGGCATTATTTAATTCAAAGGACGGATTTTCGGTTGTCGCGCCAACAAAAATAAAGGTGCCATCTTCCACATAGGGTAAAAAAGCATCCTGTTGGGATTTATTGAAGCGGTGTACTTCGTCAATAAATAACACCGTTTTACGACCCGTTGCCCGGTATTGCTGCGCGCGCTGCACCGCCTCGCGGATTTCTTTAACCCCGGACATAACCGCACTGAGGGCCAGAAACGCCGCGTCAACGTACTGTGCAATCAGGCGCGCCAGAGTGGTTTTACCTACACCCGGCGGGCCCCAGAAAATCACCGAATGCAACTGCCCGGCATCCAGTGACTTACGCAATGGTGTTCCCGGCCCGATAACATGCTCCTGGCCGATATAATGTTCCAGTCGCTGCGGGCGAAGCCTTGAGGCTAAAGGTTCGTATGCGGGCGTATGGTTGCCGAAAAGATCAGATGCCATGACGTCCGTCGATTACATCCACACCTTCAGGCACATCGAATATAAAAGCCGCAGGATCCACAGCTGTGTTGATATTGGCGGCTGAAAATGAAATTTCCGTCACCTGACCGGCCGCATCGTAAATCATCATGCGCTTAAGGTTTTTGCCCTGATAATGAAATTCCAGAGACTCAAACAGCTGGCTCGGATCTTTGGGTACCAGCTGGAAAATAATGTCATTGCTGGCTGTTTCCTTGGCGACAACAAAGCTCTTTTCAACATCAGCAGTACTGCCACTCAGCAGCAACGCTGGGGTTTCCTGAACACGCTGATCCATGTCGCGAATGGTTACCTGTTCAAGATCCATATCGTAAATCCAGATCAGCTTGCCGTCAGAAACAACCAGTTGTTCAAAAGGCGCATCGGTCTGCCAGCGCATTTTTCCTGGCTTGGCGACGGTCAGACTGCCACTCATCTGCTGCAGGATGCGTCCGGAGGTATCACGGGTGGTTTGCACAAAAGAGGATTCAAGGCTCTGCAGCTGTTTCAGCCGCAATAAAAAATCTGCCAGAGCATCATTGGATGACTGCGCCCCGGATGACAGACTGAAAGTTAACGCGCCGATAAAAATCAGCCAGTATTTGCGAAAAGACTCAGATAAAAACACGTCGGTTACCATTTTTTTAGCGTACGTCAAAATAAAACCCGCTCAGTAATTCGGCGGAGCGCCAGCCAGTACTTCACGCGAGCCATTGTGTGCCGGTGATGAAACAACTCCTGCCGCTTCCATTGTTTCAACCAGACGGGCGGCGCGATTATAGCCGATGCGAAGCTTGCGCTGCACAGAGGAAATAGAGCATTTGCCACTTTCGGTAACAAAGGCGACGGCCTGATCGTAGAGATCATCTTTTTCATCACCGCCTTCCAGAGAGAAAGCTCCGCCGCCATCTTCATCGCTGCTGGTGATTTCCTCAATATAATTGGGTTCGCCACGCAGCTTCCATTCGGCCACCACGCGGTGAACCTCATCATCGTCAACAAAAGCGCCATGCACACGTTCCGGCAAGGCATTTCCCGGTGGCATATACAGCATGTCACCGTGTCCCAGCAGTTGCTCCGCCCCGCCCTGATCAAGAATGGTGCGCGAATCAATTTTGGATGACACCTGAAACGCAATCCGGGTCGGTACGTTGGCTTTAATTAAGCCGGTAATAACATCCACCGACGGGCGCTGAGTCGCCAGAATCATATGAATACCAGCAGCACGGGCTTTTTGCGCGATACGGGCAATCAGCTCTTCTACTTTTTTACCCACCATCATCATCATGTCGGCGAATTCGTCGATCACAATGACAATATAAGGCAGAGGCTCCAGCGCTGGCGGTGTCGTTTCAAAAGATTTATCAATCTGCCATAACGGGTCCGTTAACGGCTGTCCGGCTTCAATAGCATCACGGACTTTCTTGTTATAGCCGGCGAGGTTACGCACGCCCATCGCGGCCATCAGCATATAGCGACGTTCCATTTCGGCAACCGACCAGCGCAGACCGTTGGCGGCTTCTTTCATATCGGTAATGACCGGCGTCAGCAGGTGCGGAATTCCTTCATATACCGACAATTCCAGCATTTTCGGGTCAACCAGAATCAGACGCAGCTCATCCGGTGTCGATTTAAACAGCAGACTGAGCAGCATGGCATTTACACCAACCGATTTACCGGAACCAGTTGTACCGGCAACCAGCAGATGAGGCATTTTTGCCAGATCAGTAATGATCGGATTACCGCCAATATCGTGCCCGAGGGCAAGCGTCAGCGGCGATTTCGAGCGATCGTATTCTTCTGATGACAAAACTTCAGACAGTGATACCACGGCGCGATCTTCGTTGGGCACTTCAATCCCCATGACCGACTTGCCGGGAATAACTTCAACCACACGCACACTGATCATCGCCATCGAACGCGCCAGATCGCGGGCCAGATTTGAAATCTTACTGGCCTTTACGCCGGGTGCCGGCTGAATTTCAAAGCGGGTAATTACCGGGCCCGGCGCCACCGCCGTCACTTCGATTTTTACGCCAAAGTCCGCCAGTTTCTGTACCAGAAGCTTGGACATTTCCTGCAGGCGCTCGGGCGAGAAGCCGCTTTTCTGATCGTTACGCGGTGGATCCAGCAGCGCAATGGATGGCAACGGCTGATCGCTTTTAAACAATGCACCCTGCAGTTCACGCTGCGCCCGCTCACTTGGCCGGCTCTCTTTACGGGCCAGGGGCTCGATGGGAATAACAGCTTCAGCAGGTTCGGCTTTTACCGCCTTGGTTTTGACCGGCTTATCTTCCCACGGAGGGGTTTCTGATGTGTCATCTGCTGGTTCTGGCGCCACTAGCGGAGCTGCCTTATCTTGCTGCACCGGCGTATCGGTCGTGGCGCTGTAATCACTGGCCGGGCTCTGTGCATCGTCCCCGGCACTGAATGCATCCAGATCGCCAAGCCATGGTTCGGCATCATCACCAGCGGAGGCTGTATTGCCAGCATCCATGCGGCTGAAGAAACGATCAAAACCTGCGACTTCATCACCTGGCTTATTGGTGCTTACGGATGTTGCTTTGTCCTTTTTACCTGCGCGAGCTTCGACAGGCTCCGCCTCAGCCTGCTCAGCAGAGCTCTCATAATCATCTGTGTCGTCATAATCACCAGCATCTGAGCTGACATGCTGTGCACTCTGGCGACGGGCGATACTGCGCTCACGCAATTCCAGTAACCATCCACCCAGGCGGTCGAACAGTTGCAGCCAGGAAAATTCAAGAAACAGCATCAGCCCCAGAGCCAGTAATGCGGTAAAAATAATGGCCGAGCCAACGAAGCTGAACAGCGGCAGAAAACCACCGACAATCACCTTGCCAACGATACCGCCGGAGCCAACAGGCAAGCCTTCGCCATGCCAGATGCTCATCTCAGCCAGCGCACACAGCATACTGACAGAGAGCACCATGCCGAGTGTGCGCAACAACCAGATGCGACCGCCGGGACGTGGGGCTTTGCGGAACAGTAACCACAGCTTGGCCATGACCAACAGAGGCAGAGCGAAAGCCAGATAACCCAGGCCATGAAAAAGAAGGTCGGCGATGACCGCACCAATACGGCCAACCGAATTGTGTGTTGCCCCCTCTCCCGCCGCGGACCAGGCCAGATCGGAGGGGGTATACGAAAACAGCGCAAGCAGGAGCAGCAGGCTGACCAGCGTCAGCAGCAAAAAAATAACATCATGGCGCCGCTGCCAGCTGCCGGCAGAAGCGGAATCCGGTGTTGTTGCTGGCTGAAAACCTGCTTCAGACGTATCCTTTGGCAAAATACCCTTCCCGTTACCCTTATTCAGAGGCGAAGTTTACCACGGGTTTATCATGATTGATTGGCTAGATGAAGTCCTTCCGCCGGTATTTCCGGCTACGTCAAAAGCCCTGAACGAACCCAACGGCCTGCTCGCAGCCGGAGGCCGGGTAAGTCCGCTATGGGCGGACAGCGCCTACCGTAAAGGGATCTTTCCCTGGAATGACCCTGGGGAAGCACGGCTATGGTGGAGCCCTGCCCCGCGCGCGGTCATTACCGCCGAAAGTTTTCGTTTGCCGCGTACGGTGCGCAAACTGTTGCGCCGCGAGCAACTCAGCATCAGCTGCAACCTGGCTTTTGACAGCGTTATTCAGGCCTGCGCACAGCCACGTGACTATGAAAGCGGCACCTGGATCTGCGATGAAATCATCGACTGCTACGGCAGATTACAGCGTGCCGGCCGGGCGTTCAGCGTGGAGTGCTGGGACACTGACGGAGTCTTATGTGGTGGCTTTTATGGTCTGACCATCGGTAGCGCCGTATTCGGAGAATCGATGTTCTCGAGACGCAGCAACGCATCAAAACTGGCTTTCGCCACTGCAGCGCCGATATTGTTTGCCGCCGGAGTAACGCTGATCGACTGTCAGATGAAAACGGAGCATCTGGGGCAATTTGGCCTTATTGAACTTGAGCGCAAAGCGTTTGAAGGCATATTACAGCAAGCGACAACGCAGCCACTGCAACTAATACTGCCCGGTTGGCTGGCATGAAGAAGATCATGCTGTTTCAGCCACCAGAGACCCACAACTGCAGTTATCTTGAAGATCAGCAGTCGCGCAGTCTATATGTAGACCCGCGCGCCGAGCTCGATCAGGAAACCCTGACACTGCTCAGTCTTAACGGTTTCCGCCGCAGCGGCCGTCTGGTTTACCGCCCTGACTGCCCGGCCTGTTCGGCCTGCATTTCCGTACGCCTGCGGGTTAAAGACTTTAAACTCTCCCGCAGTCAGCGGCGGATTCTCAATAAAAATACCGATCTGCAGCTGTGCATCGAAAAACCCAGCGACAGCGATGAGATGTACGCACTGTTTGAACAGTACATTAATGCTCAGCACGCTGATGGTGATATGTACCCACCCAGCCGCCGGCAATTCACGGACTTTCTGGTCAGCGACTTCGGCACAACAGACTTTCTGACCGCACGTCTGGGAGGAAAGCTGGTCGCCTGTATGGTTTTTGATTATTTGCAGGATGGGTTGTCAGCGGTCTATTGCTTCTACAGCGATGAATTACCACAACGTTCCCTCGGCACTCTGATGATTCTCAGGCTGACTCAGCTCTGCCAGCCTCTCGGACTGCCTTTCAACTATCTGGGCTATCTGGTTAATGGCAGCAGGAAGATGAGCTATAAGCGCCAGTTTGTGCCATTAGAGGCTTACCGCGCAGGTCAATGGTCCCTCCTCAACAGCTGATTCCCACCATCCGAAACGCAACAAACGGATAGCGCTTTGCTTATTGTTGAAATTTAAGGCAGAATGCGCCCGCGTTGTGCAAGGTCTAAACAGGTGACGAATGGCAAAAGATGATCACATTGAAATGGAAGGTGAAGTAATCGACACGCTTCCAAATACGATGTTCCGGGTAAAGCTGGAGAACGGGCACGTTGTGACTGCTCATATTTCAGGAAAAATGCGTAAGAACTACATCCGCATTCTGACCGGCGACAAGGTGAAAGTAGAATTAACACCTTACGACTTAAGCAAAGGTCGTATCACCTACCGGGCACGCTGATGCCAACATGCCCGACAGGTGACAGCAATCAGGCTGGCACCTCCTCGGGCACTGTCAGAACCAACTCCCCATCCTCGACTGCAATATCCACTTCCCCACCTTGGGCGAGTTCGCCAAACAGAATTTTCTCTGCCAGTGGTTTCTTCACTTTGTCCTGAACCAGACGACTCATCGGGCGGGCACCCATGCGCTCATCATAGCCATGCTCAGCCAGCCACTGACGCGCATCGTCATCGACATTCAGCAGTACGCGCTTGTCGTCCAGCTGCCCCTGCAGTTCTGCCAAAAACTTATCGACAACGTGCAGGATGGTATCGCGCGATAATGGCGAGAACTGAATAATACTGTCGATCCGGTTACGGAATTCCGGCGTGAAGGTTTTCTTCAGCGCTTCCATACCATCGGTGCTGTGATCCTGGAAGGTAAAGCCGATACTTGAACGGCTCATCTGCTCCGCCCCGGCATTGGTTGTCATTATCAGAATCACGTTACGGAAATCCGTTTTGCGACCATTGTTATCCGTAAGCGTGCCGTGATCCATCACCTGCAAGAGTATGTTAAACACCTCAGGGTGCGCCTTCTCAATTTCGTCCAGCAACAACACACAATGCGGATTCTTATTGATCGCTTCGGTGAGCAAGCCGCCCTGGTCATAACCGACGTAACCCGGAGGTGCACCGATTAAACGGGAAACGGTATGGCGCTCCATATACTCCGACATATCAAAGCGGATTAATTCCATTCCCATAACATTCGCCAGCTGTCGCGACACCTCGGTTTTACCGACACCGGTAGGTCCGGCAAACAGGAATGAGCCAATGGGTTTTTGCGGAGAATTAAGTCCGGCACGCGACATTTTAATCGCTGTCGATAATGTCTGGATCGCCTCATCCTGACCAAACACCACCATGGATAATTTATCTTCCAGTTTAAACAGAAGCTCTTTATCCGAAGCTGATACGGTTTTTGGCGGAATACGGGCAATCGCCGCAACGACCTGCTCAACTTCTGTCACACCGATTACTTTCTTGCGTTTATTTGCTGGCAATAAATGCTGCAGCGCACCGACTTCATCAATGACGTCAATTGCTTTATCCGGCAGATTACGGTCAGTGATATAGCGCTCTGCCAACTCTGCCGCCGCTTTTAACGCTTTGTCGGTATAGCGAATATTATGATGCTCTTCGAAACGGGATTTCAGCCCCTTAAGAATTTTATAAGTATCCTCAACCGATGGCTGAGCCACATCAATTTTCTGGAAACGACGGGTTAACGCACTGTCTTTTTCAAAAATGCCGCGGAATTCGGTAAAGGTTGTAGAGCCAATGCAGCGTATTTCGCCGGAGCTTAACAGTGGTTTTAATAAATTACTGGCATCCATCACACCGCCGGATGCAGCGCCTGCACCAATAATGGTATGAATTTCATCGATAAATAAAATGCCATGCGGTTGTTTTTTCAGCTCAGCAAGCAAGGCTTTGAAACGTTTTTCAAAGTCCCCACGGTACTTAGTACCGGCAAGCAGAGCGCCCATATCCAGACTGTAAACAACGGCATCCTGAATCACTTCAGGAACATCATGATCAACAATCCGCTTGGCCAAACCTTCAACAATCGCAGTTTTACCAACACCGGAATCACCAACCAGCAGCGGATTATTTTTGCGCCGGCGAGCAAGCGTCTGCACCAGGCGACTGACCTCATAATCACGGCCAATGAGCGGATCAATTTTACCTTCCCGCGCCAGGCGATTCAGGTTGGTGGCATAACCTTCCAGAGCACTCTTACTGCTGTTCTCACCTTCATCCTCAGGACCATCAGACATATGGTCTGAAGACTCCTCCGGACCAGACACCTTAGAGATGCCATGAGAAATGTAATTCACAACATCAATACGGGCGATATTCTGCTGCTTCAGGAAGTAAACCGCCTGACTCTCCTGCTCAGAAAAAATGGCCACAAGAACATTGGCACCGGTAACCTCAGACTTTCCCGATGACTGGACGTGAAAAACCGCACGCTGCAACACTCGCTGAAAGCCAAGGGTTGGTTGTGTCTCGCGCTCACCGTCATGCTCAGGAATCAGCGGTGTAGTGGAGTTAACGAACTCCTGAAGTTCTTTGCGCAGCTTGGAAATATCAGCCCCGCAAGCCTCCAGCACGGACGCCGCCGCCTCATTATCCAGCAAGGCCAGAAGCAGGTGTTCCACCGTCATAAATTCATGACGCTTCGAGCGAGCATCCTTAAATGCTTCATTCAGTGTTTGCTCTAACTCTCGGTTCAGCATATTGCCTCCTGACCTCAGTCATCTGCCGGAGAAATTTCACACATCAACGGATGCTGACAATCTCTTGCATATTGATTCACAACAGCCGCTTTAGTTTCCGCCACATCTTTAGTGTGTATTGCACAAACCGCACTGCCCTTGGTATGAACCGTTAACATAATCTGTGTTGCCTGCTCAGGCGTTTTATTAAAGAAACGCTGCAGCACTTCAACCACAAACTCCATCGGCGTATAGTCATCATTCATCATGACCACACAGTACATAGGGGGTTTCTTAAGGGCTGGCTTAACCGCCTCCGTAACAACCCCGCCATGATCATTAGAGTATGGATCTTCTGACTGTAAGTTTAGTTGAGAATCAAAGATGTGATGCATGGCCTGATATTATCGTTACATTTAGCAGGCATGATAACGCCACGCCTTCCGCACCTCTAGTCAGTAATACTCTCAGGGTACTTTTATTAAATGCAGGCATCTCGCAGCAATAACAAGCCACGATTAGACGAAAGAGCATTTTCAGACGCTTGACGCTCTGTTTTTGTAGGTTTAGTGTGTTGTTCAGTCATGTGGCATGCAAGGGAGGCATAATAATGAAAACAGGGAAGGTAAAGTGGTTCAACAACGCAAAGGGCTATGGCTTTATCCTGGCCGACGACAGCAATGAAGACTTGTTTGCCCATTATTCGACTATTCAGATGGATGGTTACCGTACACTGAAAGCCGGCCAAGCGGTTCAGTTTGACACCAAACCCAGCGACAAAGGCACCCACGCCATAAATATCCGCGCACTGGATGCTGACACACCAGCCCTTACCGAAGAACCCTTATCGACAACTGCACAATCACTGACTCCGGAAAGCGCCTGAGGCGAATTCAGGACAAAACGGACAAACATAAAAAAACCGCCATTCGGCGGTTTTTTTATTCAGCGCAACGCTTAGCAGGAGTGTCCATCAATCGCTGCATTCAGTGTCGCGCTCGGGCGCATGGCTTTTTCAACCAAAGCAGGCACCGGACGATAGTAACCACCGATATCAACCTTACTGCCCTGCACTGCAGACAGCTCAGCCATGATAACACCCTCATTATCAGACAGGGTTTTCGCCAGAGGTGCAAAACATGCCTGAAGGTCAGCATCTTTAGTCTGCTCAGCCAGCGCTTTCGCCCAGTACAGCGCCAGATAGAAGTGGCTGCCGCGGTTATCAATATCACCCACTTTACGGGATGGTGATTTGTTATTGTCGAGCACCTGACCAGTCGCCATATCCAGCGTTTCCGCCAGTACATGAGCTTTGTCATTACCGGTGGCATGAGAAAGGTGCTCCAGTGAAGCTGACAAGGCCATAAATTCACCCAGTGAATCCCAGCGCAGAAAATCTTCTTCCAGCAACTGTTGTACGTGCTTAGGTGCAGAGCCGCCAGCGCCGGTTTCAAACAGACCACCGCCAGCCATCAGTGGCACGATAGAAAGCATTTTAGCACTGGTACCCAGCTCCATAATCGGGAACAGGTCTGTCAGGTAATCACGCAGAACGTTACCGGTAACGGAAATCGTATCTTTGCCTTCTTTCAGGCGCTGCAGAGTTACACGAGTAGCCTCTTCCGGAGTCATGATGCTGATATCCAGACCCGAGGTATCGTGCTGAGCCAGATATTTCTCAACCTTGGCAATCAGCTGTGCATCATGAGCACGGTTTTTATCCAGCCAGAAAATTGCTGGTGTATCACTCAGGCGGGCACGGGTTACTGCGAGCTTCACCCAGTCCTGAATGGGTGCATCTTTGGCCTGACACATACGCCAGATATCGCCTTCTTCTACGGCATGCTCAAGCAATACATTACCGTCGGCGTCGACAACCTGAACGCGGCCATCAGCCTGAATCTCGAAGGTTTTATCGTGCGAACCGTACTCTTCTGCCTTCTGTGCCATCAGACCAACGTTAGGCACGCTGCCCATTGTGCGCGGATCAAACGCACCATTCTTTTTACAGAAGTTGATGGTTTCCTGGTAAACACCGGCATAGCAGCGATCCGGAATAATGGCTTTGGTGTCCTGCAGGCCACCTTCTTTATCCCAGAACTTACCAGACGCCCGGATCATGGCAGGCATAGACGCATCAACGATTACATCGTTTGGTACATGCAGGTTGGTGATACCTTTATCGGAATTCACCATGCCCAGCTCAGGACGCTTGCTGTAACACGCCTGGATATCGGCTTCGATGGAGGCACGCTGCTCTTCTGGCAGGTGGCGCAGCTTCCACAGCAGATCACCCAGACCGTTATTCGGATTAATACCCAGCTCATCAAAGGTTTCAGCGTATTTTTCAAACACATCAGAGAAGAATACAGATACCGCATGACCAAAGATGATCGGATCGGATACTTTCATCATGGTGGCTTTCAGGTGCACAGACAGCAGTACACCCTGCTGGCGCGCATCTTCAAACTCACGGGCAAAAAATTCACGCAGCGCTTTACGGCTCATTACAGAAGCATCGATAACTTCGTCAGCCAGCAGTGGCAGCTTGGCTTTGAGAACGGTTTTTTCACCATCGGCGGCGATGAATTCAATACGGGCATCGGTCGCCGCGGCCATGGTTACCGACTTTTCACTGCCATAGAAATCGCCATGATCCATGTGAGCAACATGGGTCTTGGAATCCGCAGACCATTCACCCATGCTGTGAGGGTTATTGCGGGCGTACTGTTTAACCGAGGCTGGTGCACGGCGATCGGAGTTACCTTCACGCAACACCGGGTTTACCGCACTGCCCTTAATTTTGTCGTAACGGCGCTTGGCTTCTTTTTCTTCCTCAGTTTCCGGCTCTTCCAGATAACGGGGGATTTTAAAACCTTTGGCTTTTAATTCTTTGATGGCATCAATCAGCTGCGGCACAGAGGCACTGATATTTGGCAGCTTAATGATGTTGGCTTCAGGACGGTTCGCCAGCGCGCCCAGCTCTGCCAGGTCGTCAGACTGACGCTGTTCTTCGGTCAGGTACTCAGGAAAAGCGGCAAGAATACGGCCAGCCAGGGAAATATCGCGGGTTTCAACAGCAATACCAGCAGACTGAGTAAATGCCTTAACGATCGGAAGCAGAGAATAGGTTGCCAGTGCCGGCGCTTCATCGGTCTCTGTGTAAATGATCTTTGGGGTATCGGTGGACATTGTTACTCCTATCGCATGGTAGCTGATTGCTGTTTCGCATGAGGCTTAACAGGCGGGTAGCTTTTGGCCACCACATTTCCTGTACAATAAAGCCTCCGGTTCGGGATCTGTCCTGCTTATGCTGGGACAGTCAACCGCATCGGTGCCGGGGATTAGTTCCGGCGACTCATAGAGTCCGGGGCGGTAATTTGTAGTTTTTCTACAAAAAATGCAAGCTAGACGAAAGAATAAGTAGTTTTCTTACAGAACTAACCAGACAAAGCCATGGCCACCCTGATACTGCTCAACAAGCCTTTTAACGTCCTCTCCCAGTTTAGTGACTCTGAGGGGCGCTGCACGCTCAAGGCGCATATTGACCTACCCGGCGTTTATCCGGCCGGCCGCCTTGATTACGACTCCGAAGGCCTGCTGCTTCTGACCGACAACGGCCAGTTGCAGGCACGCATCGCCGACCCGCAACACAAGATGGAAAAAACCTACTGGGTTCAGGTTGAGGGGATTCCGGATGCCGCCGCCCTGCAGGCCTTGCGCAACGGCGTTACCTTAAAAGACGGGCCAACCCGCCCCGCCGGCGCCCGTATTATTGAAGAACCCGCACTGTGGCCCCGCAATCCGCCCATTCGCCAACGCGCCAATGACATCACCAGCTGGCTTGAGATCCGTATCCGCGAAGGCCGCAATCGCCAGGTGCGGCGCATGACCGCTCATATCGGACACCCGACTCTGCGTCTGGTGCGCGCCAGCATTGGCCCCTGGTCTCTGGGTGATCTGCAGCCCGGCGAATACCGCAAAGAAACTGTACACATGCCAGCCCCGGCGCCGGGCAAATCCCGCCCCGCCGCACAGCCGCGTGGCAGACGTAAAATCAACCCGGCACGAAAGCCGCGCTGATTTGAGCAAGCGCCCTTATTTCGGGTAAACTCCCTGCCCCTTTTTTATCAGGATGTCTCATGTCTGAGCGCTGGACTCCACATGCCACCGTTGCCACCATCGTCGAACACGAAGGGCGCTTCCTTATGGTTGAAGAAATCAGCCTCGGCCAGCAGGTAATCAATCAGCCAGCCGGACATATAGAAGAAGGCGAAACCGTTATCGACGCGGCACGGCGTGAGACCCTGGAAGAAACCGGCTGGCTGGTGGAACCTGAAGGCCTGGTTGGCCTGTACACCTACACCGCCCCGGCCAATCAGGTGACTTACCACCGCTACTGCCTGTTCGCCCGGGCGCTGCATGCGGTAGAAGGCGCTGTGCTGGATGACGGCATTATTGGCCCACGCTGGCTGAGCATTGAAGAACTGCGCGCAAGCACACAGCTGCGCAGCCCGATGGTTCTGACCTGTATTGAGGATTATCTCGCCGGGAAGCGTTACCCTCTGGACGTTATTGTAGAGCACCCTTAATCATGAAAACGCCTTCTGAAACCAAAGTCATTGTCGGCATGTCCGGCGGCGTCGACTCCTCTGTTTCCGCTTACCTTCTGCTTGAACAGGGTTATCAGGTCGAAGGCCTGTTCATGAAGAACTGGGACGAAGATGACGGCACCGAATACTGCACAGCCAAAGAAGATCTGGCCGATGCCCAGCAGGTGTGTGACACCCTCGGCATAAAACTGCATCAGGCTAACTTTGCTGCCGAATACTGGGACAATGTGTTCGAGTATTTCCTCAACGAATACAAAGCCGGCCGTACGCCCAATCCGGATATCCTGTGTAACCGTGAAATCAAGTTCAAAGCTTTCCTTGATTACGCCAAGGTGCTGGGTGCCGACCTGATCGCCACCGGACACTATGTGCGTCGCCTTGATAAAGACGGCCACACCTATCTGCTTAAAGGGCTCGACGCTAACAAAGATCAGAGCTACTTCCTGCATGCCGTCGGTGAAGCCGAAATCCGCCAGACCCTGTTTCCGGTTGGCGAACTGGAAAAACCGGAAGTACGCCGTATCGCCGAAGAACAGGGGCTGATCACTGCGGGCAAAAAAGATTCCACTGGCATCTGCTTTATTGGCGAGCGCCGTTTCAGCGATTTTCTTAAGCAATATCTGCCTGCCCAGCCCGGCCGCATTGAAACCGATAAAGGTGAGGACATTGGCGCCCATCAGGGTTTGATGTACCACACCCTGGGTCAGCGTCAGGGACTCGGCATCGGTGGTTTGGCCGGCTATCCGGATGAACCCTGGTTTGTTGCCGGCAAAGATCTGGAACGGAATGTTCTGATCGCCGTTCAGGGTAAAAACCACCCACTATTGTTCAAAGACTGGCTGACCACCGAACAGGTTTTCTGGGTTAATGGCGAACCTGAACTGCCACTGCGCTGCAGCGCCAAAGTGCGCTACCGCCAGGATGATCAGGCCTGTCTGATTGAACGTGATGGCAACCAGTACCGCATTACCTTTGATCAGCCACAGCGGGCTATTACGCCGGGCCAGTCAGTGGTGTTTTATGTTGGCGAAACCTGCCTTGGTGGCGGGGTTATTGAACAGACCGGTGATAACGAATGATGCTTTCCCGCAACGAAGAGCAAACCATCGCCCTGGCCGCCGTGGTGCAGGCTGCGGTGCTGGTTGAACAGCTGGCCCGGACCGGGGATATCCCTGCCGATTCATCCGAGCCATTGTTACGCGCCCTGTTTATTCAGTCGCCGCAGCATTTCAGCGATGTTTACGGCAACCCTCACACCAGCCTGAACGTTGGCCTTAACCACCTGGGCACCATGCTCAACCGCTCAATGCAGGGCGTCAGTCCTGACGTTACCCGCTATGCCCTGAGCCTGTTGCATCTGGAGCGCAAGCTGCGCCAGAAACCAGCAATGATGGCCGCGCTGGGCGATGGTATCCAGAGTGCCTCGCGCCAGGCTGATCATTTTTCTGTCGGACATGAAAACACTGTTGCGGCACTGGCAGGCCTGTATAAACAGACGCTGAGCAACCTCAGTTTCCGTATTCACGTCACCGGCAACCCGACACACCTGCAGAACGCCCATACTGCCAACCGCGTACGCGCGCTGCTGTTGGCCGGTATCCGCGGCGCCATTCTCTGGCGTCAGGTTGGCGGCAAACGCTGGCACCTGCTGATAAACCGCAGCCGCTACCTGAAAGCCTGCACCACCCTGCTGCAAAACCCTGCGGATAACGATCGCCAGCCATGACCAGAAAACACATCGACCGAACCTTTACGACTGCACCGATGATGGAATGGTCTGACCGCCATTGCCGCTATTTCTGGCGTCAGCTGACACGCCATGCGGTGCTCTATACCGAAATGGTCACAACCGGCGCGCTGATTCACGGCAACCGTGAACGCTTCCTTGAATACAACGAGCTTGAGCATCCTATTGCCCTGCAGCTGGGTGGCAGCAATCCAGAAGCGCTGGGCCAATGCGCGCGCTTTGCCGAAGAATGGGGCTATGACGAAGTTAACCTGAACGTGGGCTGTCCCAGCGACCGGGTGCAGAACAATATGATCGGCGCCTGCCTGATGGCTCATCCGCAGCTGGTGGCCGACTGCGTTAAGGCCATGAAAGATTCAACCAGTATTGATGTTACGGTTAAACACCGTATCGGCATCGATGATCAGGACAGCTATGAACAGCTGCGTGATTTTGTCGGCACTGTCGCCGATGCAGGCTGTGAGACCTTTATTGTGCACGCGCGTAAAGCCATTCTGCAGGGCCTGTCACCGAAGGAAAACCGCGAGATTCCGCCGCTCAAATACGACACCGTATTCCGCCTGAAACAGGAATTTCCGCAGCTGGAGATTCTGATCAACGGCGGCATCACCACCCACGAGCAGATTGCAGAGCTGATGCCCCATGTTGATGGTGTGATGCTTGGTCGCGAGGCTTACCATAACCCGTCGGTTCTGGCCGAGGTGGATCAGCGTTATTACGCCGCGACGTCAGAACACAGCGAAAGCCCAGCTGCCATCGATAAAGCCGCCATCGTGCGCAGTCTCTACCCTTATATCGAACAGCAGCTGAGTAAAGGCGCAACGCTGCACCATATCAGCCGTCATACTCTGGGGCTGTTCAATGGTCAGCCTGGTGCGCGTCTGTACCGTCGCCACCTGAGCGAGCAGGCACCGAAGCGTACTTCCGGGGTTGAGGTGCTTGAACAGGCACTGGCGCTGATGGGTTATTAACCCGCAGCGCCAATTTCGGTTGCCGGCGGCCGGATTTTGACGGCTTACTGAGCCGCCTTTGCCTTCTTATCCATTTCCGCTTTCAGACGTAACGCATCGCCCAGACCGCCAACATTCGTGACCTGGGTGTAACCGAGTTCCAGCAGCGCATCACGGGCAATGCCAGCCCGGCGGCCGGACTTACAGTACAGGTAGATGTCGGCGTCTTTTTCCAGCTTCAGCTTGCCAATCTGCTCCGCCATCTGCTGGTGAGGAATGTGATGCGCGGCACCAACATGTCCGGCATTGAATTCATCGGCGGTGCGCACATCAATCCAGACCGGCTCACCGGCCAGAGCAACCACACTGATCAGCCATAACGCAATGCTGCTGAAAACTTTCATAATCCATCCCCAAGTGTTTGTATTGAAATGCTTTTTTAACAGAGAAAGGCAAGGGCCGCATTGACCTTGTACCGTCATTGCGACACTCTACTCAGTATCCGATCAAACTTCAGCATAGCCCGCCACAGCCAGGCTCTGCTGCCGCAAATAAGGTTTTGGAACCCCATGAGCAAACTGGACGCCCTGAGAGCCATGACCGTTGTCGTTGCCGACACCGGTGATATCGACGCCATCCGCCAGCACAAACCGCAGGATGCCACCACCAACCCGTCACTGATACTCAAAGCGGCTGAACTGCCGGCCTATCAGGATCTCATTCGTCAGTCACTGCAGTGGGCGCAAGGCATCCATAACAGCGACAGCCTGATTGTGAACGCCTGTGACAAAATCGCCGTGGCGATTGGCTGCGAAATCCTGAACATCATCCCCGGCCTGATCTCCACCGAGGTCGACGCCCGTTTATCCTTTGATACCGCCGCAACCGTTGCCAAAGCACGCAAGCTGATTCAGATGTACGCCGATGCCGGTATTGGCCGCGAACGTATTCTGATCAAAATCGCTTCCACCTGGGAAGGCATTCAGGCCGCGCGCATCCTTGAGCAGGAAGGCATTCAATGTAACCTGACCCTGCTGTTCAACTTCAGCCAGGCCGTAGCCTGCGCCGAAGCCGGGGCAACGCTTATTTCTCCGTTCGTCGGCCGTATTCTCGACTGGTACAAAGCCAGCAAGCCGGACGCCGATTACAGCGGCAAAGCCGATCCGGGTGTTATTTCCGTCAGCCAGATTTACAACCATTACAAGGCACACGGCTACAAAACGGTGGTAATGGGGGCCAGCTTCCGCAATATCGGTGAAGTAGAAGCACTGGCCGGTTGCGATAAGCTGACCATCAGTCCGGACCTTCTGGCTCAGCTCAGCAGCTCCGCTGGCGATCTGCCGCAACAGCTGAACCCAGAGCAAGCCCACTCTGACATCGTCAAACACAGCGTCAGCGAAGCGCAGTTCCGCTGGGCGATGAATGAAGATGCAATGGCCACCGAAAAACTGGCCGACGGCATCCGCCGCTTTGCTGCGGATCAGCAATTACTTGAACAACGCCTGAGTCAGTTACTGTGATTGAACGCCTGCTGAGCCTGTTCCGTGACGAACAAAAACGTCCGGAACCCCACCACATCAATCTGGCCTGTGCAGCGTTGCTGGCCGAAGTCATGCGCGCTGATCACAGCATCGACGCCGAGGAAGAACAGGCACTGGCTTTGGTGCTGAAAAACCTGTTTAACCTGAGCAGCAGCGAGTGCAGCGAACTGCTGCAGGATGCTCTGCAGCGGGTGGAAATATCCAGCGATCTGTTTCAGTTTACTGCGGTCATTAATCAGCAACTGGATGCCGCAGCCAAGTTCCGTCTGATGAAAGGGCTGTGGCAGGTTGCCTACAGCAGCAACGGGCTGGATAAATACGAAGAGCACATTATCCGCCGCATCGCAGAATTGCTGTACGTCCCGCACAGCGAGTTTATCCGCGCCAAACTGGAAGCCCGGGATTCTCAGTGATCAGTGATCTGACCCGCGAATTTGACACCCTGGTGAATGCCCTGCAAACACTGCGACAGCAATTGCAGGACGCCCGCCCCGCCCTCTGGATTCCGCTGAATCCCGGCGAGCAGAAAGCAACCAATCAGTTGCAGTTTCTGACCGATATTATCTGCGACCTGTGGTACCGCGATGGTCAGGACGGCCGCGAAACACGCAGCCGCCACGGTTTAGTCATGGCCAATGCAGAAATTGCAGAACAAATCCGGGCCATCAATCTGCAGAAAGACCGTTTCCGCAAAGCCGTGCAGCAGGTGCGTCAGGAGCTGGACAACAGTGACTGGCTGGAACATTACAGCCAGCTTGGCCAGCGCCACGATTCTCTGCGTGAATCCCTGACCTTTGCCGGCCTTAAACGCATCCATTTAAAACAATGCTTCCGCCATATTCCGTTGCTTGAACATTGCCCGCAAAAAGTCGGTTTCAGCTGGTACGTCAACGGCCGCAGCATTAAAAAAATCAGTGTGCAGCAAGCACAGGAAATGCTGCTGGATCTTGGAGAAGAAAAAAATCATATTCAGGTGCAGCTGAAAAAACTGGCACAGTTACCGGCTCACCTGCAACTTGCACAGATACAAACTCTGGCACCCGTGGTGCGGGCCAACCTGGTATTTAAACCTGAATCAGGCCTGAGCAGAAAAGCCATGAATCTGGCGTTGCCATTATTTATTACAGGCTCTGACACACAACTGCCGGTGTTTAATGAAATACCACCCGAACCGCCAAGCGGCCGCACCCGTCAGCAACGCGGCGATCAGAAAATCAGCGGCGAAGCATTTTTGCCCAGCCTGCGCATTCATACTTATCAGGCGTAAAACCCGGGCAATAAAAACAGAGCAATAAAAAAGCCGCAACAGCGGCTTTTTTATTGCTCTGAAATGCATCCGGACGCTTACAGGCGGTTCAGACCATTCAGTGCAGCAACCCGGTAGGCTTCAGCCATGGTCGGATAGTTAAAGGTGGTGTTCACAAAATACTTCAGTGAATTGCCTTCGCCTTTCTGACTCATAATTGCCTGACCGATGTGCACAATTTCAGCCGCCTGGTCACCAAAGCAATGAATGCCGAGAATTTCCAGCGTCTGACGATGGAATAATATTTTCAGCATACCAACGCCTTCGGCAGTGATCTGTGCGCGGGCCAGATTTTTGAAGAAGGCCTGCCCTACCTCGTACGGAATTTTTTCTTCCGTCAGCTGACGCTCTGTTTTACCAACCGAGCTGATTTCCGGAATGGTATAGATCCCGGTTGGAACCGAATCAACAAAACGGAAATCTTCCGGTGAAGCAATAATGGCTGCCGCTGCACGCCCCTGATCGTAGGCTGCAGAAGCCAGCGATGGCCAGCCAATAACATCACCCACCGCATAGACGTTAGAAATGGCCGTACGGTATTCATGATCGACATCAATCTGACCGCGACCATTTGGTTTCAGGCCGATATTTTCCAGCCCAAGACCTTTGGTATTACCGCTGCGCCCTGCCGCCCAGAGGAAGGCATCCGCTTTTACTTTTTTGCCAGACGCCATCACCATCGTCACATAGCGCTCATTGCCTTCGACTGAATCGAATTGCTCGTTATGACGGATTAATGCACCTTTATCACGCAGGTGATAACTCAGGGCATCGGAAATTTCATCATCGAGGAAATTCAGCAGGCGATCACCCGGGTGAATTAAGTCTACCTTCACACCCAGACCGGAAAAAATAGAAGCATATTCACAACCAATAACCCCGGCGCCATAAATAATAATGGTGCGCGGCGTATGCTCCAGCTGCAGGATGGTATCTGAGTCGTAAATACGCGGATGGGTAAAATCAATATTGTCCGGACGCCATGGACTGGAACCGGTTGCAATAACAATTTCCTGCGCATGCAAACGGGTATTGCTCATGCTGCCATGGTAAACATCAATGGTATTGGCGTCGGCAAATTTTGCGTTACCGGTGTACACGCTGATGCGGTTGCGGCCGTAAAATTCGGTGCGCAGTTTTACCTGCTTGGCGATAACACGCTCGGCGTTTTTCAATACCCGCGGAAAAGAAAACCAGCGCGGCTCGCCGATTTCACGGAACATTGGATTGGTATTGAACTGAATGATTTGTTTAACCGCATGACGCAACGCTTTTGAAGGAATCGTGCCCCAATGGGTACAATTCCCGCCGACCATGTTTTTATCCTCGACGACCGCCACCTTTTTGCCTTTTTTGGCGGCGTTCATTGCGGCACCTTCCCCGGCGGGGCCTGCACCTATAACAACGACGTCGTAGTGATAATCTGCCATGCCTGTTTACTCCATCATTCCGTCGGATTTCCGCAGCCGAGGGCTGCGGTTAAAGTGTTCAGCAGGCCCAAATACTTCGGGCCTGCCGCAGCCATCATAGACAGCTGTTATTGTAGGTGAAAATACCTATTCCGTATGATTAGCGCTTAGTCGCATCATAAAAATCTGCGCCGGATGACTGCTCAGCAGCCTCTTTGCTTTCTTTTTCGCATTTGTTTTTATCGCCACCGCAAACATCACAGGCGCCATCCATACCGATAGCGCTCATGCCGCCACAGGAGCCACTGATCGGCTTACGACCGACTAAAACACCAATAGCCATTGCCGCAACGATCAGCAGCATAACGGCGAACGCAACCAACATTGTTAACATAATCAGATCCTCGTAAGTCAGTGTTCAGCTGACTGATAATGTGGAAACAGCTGGCGAAAACGACTGGAAGCCAGTTCATAAAAGCCATCATCAGCACGCACAATCATAAAAACAGCCAGTTGCTCCTGCTCGGCCAATTGCATGCCGACATCCGGGCCTGCAACATTTAAAGCGGTTGCCCAGCCATCCGCCATGCCAGCTGATTCATGGACAACGGTTACCGAAGCCAGACGATGGACAATCGGGCGACCGGTAAAAGGATTAATGGTGTGAGAATAGCGCACACCATTTTCTTCGAAATAATTGCGGTAATCACCGGACGTTGCGACCGCCATCTCACCAGGCTCAATCACCAGCTCCACGCCGCGCGCATCGGCCATGTTGCCCGGCCGCTCTACCGCAATGCGCCAGAGGGAACCATCCGGCTTCACACCTGAGGTATGCACCTCGCCTCCCACTTCAACCATAAAGCGTGAGATGCCCTGAGTACGCAAAAGATCCGCCAATTCATCCACGGCCCAACCCTTGGCAATAGCAGACAGATCGATATACAGCGGTTTTTGCAGACGCACTGATGATGTTGCCGTATTCAGCTCGATTGCTTCCGGCCCAGTCTGAGCAAGGGCCGCAGCAATGGCGGCTTCAGAGGGTACTTCATCAGCCGCTGGTGTCGGGCCAAACCCCCAGAGATTTACTAATGGACCAACAGTGATATCAAACAGTCCGCGACTTTTGCTATGAATTTCCGCTGCATCAGTGAGCACTGCAAAGAGATCGGCAGATAATACTGTCCAGCCATCGTCAGTAACAGGCAAGCGCCCCTGATTCAGCTTTGATAATTCAGAGTCCGGATCGTAGGTTGACATGCTGCGGTTGATCTCGGCAAGGCGCTGGTCGATCTGAGACTGGATGCCGGCTGCGGCATTCTGATCCTGGCCGACCCAGAGAATATGATAAGAGGTTCCCATGGTTGGCCCGCTGATACGGATGATGTCATCCGCTGGCTGAGAACAGCCGACCAGTATCAAGAAAAAACAAACAATAAAACTGCGCATGAGACCCCCATTAACTCTGGCCGCAGTATACCCATTGTTGCCACGGCTTGCATGACACCCGAGTGGGAAATACCTTTCTTAGCGACAGCCGCAATCGGCGGCTAATAACAAAACAGAATATGCATAGAAATAATCATTACACAGGATGACTACATAGTTATATTTTCAGCTGTGCAATTGATTTAAAATCCCGGCATTCTTTGGAGAGATTGTTATGCAAGAAGTAATGTCTGATGAGATGCTGGAGCTGATCGCTCAGCGCTTCCGACTGCTGTCGGATCCAATGCGTCTGCGTATCCTGCATCAGCTGCAGGGCGGAGAAAAATCGGTCAGTGAACTGGTTGAAGCGACCGGCGCATCACAACCCAATGTATCCAAGCACCTTTCAACTCTCCGTACCCACGGCCTGGTTCGCCGTCGCCAGGAAGGTAATATGGCTTACTTCAGTATTGGCGCACCGTTCATTTTTGATGTGTGCAACACCGTCTGCGACAGCATGAAAAGTGAATGGGAACAGCGCAACTCCCTGCTTGGTCAGTTCAATAACGCCTAGTGTCACCTGTCAGGCTTTGGCGACATCCGCCAAAGCCTTCCACAGTGCCCGCACACCTTCGCCACTGACTGTCACAAAACCCAGACTCTGCCACTGGCGCAAAATCTGCTGAAACTGCCCGCGACTGATACGGATATCATCCACTGCATGCGCCTGAGTGTTACGCTTTAACAGCTGCGACTTCACCGTTCCGGCCACGACGCCCTCCAGTTGTGCGCGTAAACGATCTTCACTGGCACCGTTTTTCAGCAGCGGCATCACACCCTGCAGCAACTGATCCAGCCGCACCGGCAGCAGCACCTCTTCCTGCGACAGATTACCGCCCTGATAGACCTTGGCAGCAATCTGCAGATTCACCACCTGACGGCTGCGGGCAAGACGCTGACGTGCTGACAATGGCTCCGCCGTCTCTTTTGCAGGCTCAGCGGCGATAGGCATTTCTGCCACCTTCCCCGCTCCGGCAGGCACCCAGCCCGGACCAAGCACCAGCATGGAACTGGACAGCGATGCACGTACGTGCGACATCAGTTCTTCGCGCAGGTGCCACAGTTTGTAGGGTGACTGCTGAGCTACAATGCGGTGAAAACCGGCAAGGCGCCGCTGATCTTCAGTCAGATTTTTTTCCGGCAGAGTATTTTTAATGAACGCCAGAGTTGGCTTATTCAGCGACTTGGCATGAACAAACTCACGATGCAGATAACTGATACCTGTCGGTGCCATCGGACCGTAATCGTCACCCAGCAACAGTATGAACAGGTCTGCGCTTTCAATTTGCGAGCGCACCAGATTCCAGTCGTAAGGGCCGGCATCTTCACGACAGGCAAAGCCGACATTAATCATGCCATGACGGGCAAGCTGCCTTTGTACTTCATAACGTTCCAGATCTAACCCCAAAGAGTTTGAGGCCAGATAGACCAGATAGCGTTTATCTACAGGCATTGAGCTCACCGACAGCGATTCCCTTTGGTTTGGAAAGCAATTTGATTATTACAGGCATTAACTATACCAGTGGCAAAAGACTGAGAACATAGACAAATCCACTGACCGTCAGTACAGAGCCAATTGTTGTCAATGCGATGGCGCTGGCCGTCAGTTCCGCATCCGACCCCATACTTCTGGCCATCACAAACGCCGCAGCGGCTGTTGGGCTGGCAAACATCAGACAGATAACACCCAGCTCAACGCCACGAAAGCCACAGAGCCATGCAGCGGCCGCAATAATAACAGGCAAGACCAGCAATTTAAGTGTAACGATATGCAACACAGCAACGCCACCGCGGCGCAATGCCGTCAGGCTCAGTGATCCACCCACTCCGATCAATGCCAGAGGCAATGTCATCGCGGCCAGAGAATTTCCCACCCGCACGGCAACCTCAGGCAGCGGCCACCGCATCAGGCTGAAAGGCACAGCCAGTACAATGGCGATAATCAGCGGGTTGGACAATACCAGACGCAGCTGAGCCAGCCAGCGAACCTGATGCTGCCGGGAAAGAAAAAAGACAGCCAGCAGATTGTATACCGGGGTAATTACCGCCAGCAGCAAAGCGCCCAGCACACCGCCCTCTTCGCCATAGGCATTCATGCAGAGCGCCAGACCGATAATGCCGAGATTGCTGCGAAACGATGCCTGAATAAACGCCCCGCGCTGCAGCGCAGGCAGCATCAGCATCCCCGCCCACAAAGCGGACAGCAGCGCTGCCAGCAGTGCCGCCGACAGAATAAAACCAATCAGGGGTAAATGCTGACCGGTACCGCTGTCCGAGCGGGCAATAGCCATAAACATCAGAACCGGCAGGGTAATATTGAAAACCAGCCTCGACGATGTGGCGATAAATGCATCATCTATCACGTTGCGCCGCCGCAGCAGCAACCCAAGCAAAACAAGGATAAAGACAGGGAGAGTTGTTTCCAGCGTAAACAGCAACGACTGCCAGTACATATCAATTCCGGTGAACATCAAAAAAGGTCTGATATCTGCGGCTCATGCAGGCAATCAGCGAGCGGAGCGCCACCTTACGCTTTACACGAAAAAAGTAAATCCACATTACAACCCCTCACGGACTGCGCTAAAATGGCCGGCTACGCACCTCGCAGCATAATTCCGATGACCCGCATTAAGAAAACCCGCTCCCTGAAGCGCATCCACAAAGTAAAAACCGGCAGCATTTCCAAACTGAAGCGCGAAGCTGGTGCTGACCGTCAGAACACCAAACGTCTGAAAGGCCGTAAAACGCTGTCCGTGTTTGAAAAATATCTGCTGGAAAATCCGGAAGCTAAAGAAGCGCTGACCCAGCCAGCGGCTGCCGAGCGACCTGCCACCAAAGGCGCCGATAAGAAAGAAGACAGCAAAGCCAAAGGCAAGCGCGACGACACTCCCGCGACAGAAAACCAGGAAGAACGCAGCGAGCGCAGTAAAACACTGCTTGAACAGCTCGACAGCAAAGATTTTGACAATTTTTACTGATGCCAGCCTGGGAAACCACCGGGCTGACACTGTCCTGTCATCCGCCCGTACCTGATCATATCGCCCTGCCCTGGGATGCTGCAGATGACTACCTGCTGACCCGGGTTGAGCCACTCGACACCCTGACGATCAATGACCGACATGGCGCACTGAGCTGTGCACTGGCCGCTCGCGGAATGGACAATATCAACTGGCACGACAGCGCCTGCGCCTGCGAAGCGACCCGCCGCAATCACCACAACAATCAGCTGCCACTGACAGGCGATCGACTGATTCTGGATAAAGACCAGATCCCGTCGACCGTTCGTCAGGTCCTGATCAAACTGCCGAAAAACCTTGAACAGCTGAAATACTGGCTGCAGTGCTGTCGTGAACGCCTGCCAGCGGACACCCGCTACCTGCTGGCAGGGATGGTTAAGCACATGCCGGTCAGTTGGCTTAACTGGCTGGAACAGGAAGCCGTAACCTACCGTCAGGAAAGAGTCGTCAGGAAGGCGCGCCTGCTTGAACTGACTTTTACACCTGCCGTAAAGGAAACCAACATCTGGCGCGGCTACCAGACCGCTACCGGCCTGACACTGTCCGGCCTGCCCGGCGTGTTTTCCCGTCAACAGCATGATATTGGCAGCCGGGTTTTGTTGCAGCACACCGATCTGCCCTTTGCCGGGCGCCTGTGCGACCTTGGCTGCGGCAATGGCTTGCTGGGCCTGACACTGAAACAGGCGCATCCGGAACTCAACGTTATTCTCACCGATGATTCCTGGCTGGCGGTGTGCTCCGCCCGCCACAATGCTATTCAGAATAAACTGGATGCATCCCTGAATCATGGCGACATTCTGGACGGAGTCGAAGGCCAGCTGGACTGGGTTGTCTGCAACCCACCATTCCACGATGGCCACAAGCAACTCACCAATATTGCTGAGCGCATGTTTGAGCAAAGCGCAGCGGCTCTGGTCTCAGGCGGCCATTTACTGGTGATAGCCAATCGCCACCTGCCTTATGCCGGCAAGTTGCGCAATGAATTCAGCAAGGTTGAGATTTTGTCGTCCGACAGCCGCTTCTCGGTCTACCTCTGCCAGAAACGCTGATCCCGCGCATGCAGCAACCGTTGATCAGCCTGCAGGCCGAAAGCGAAGAAAAGCGCAGTCGTTTTATCAGCCTGCTTATCCCTGCGACCAGTGAAGAATCTGTACGCAACCTGCTGGCGACCGAGTGGAAAACGCACCCAAAGGCCAGCCATATATGCTGGGCCTTCCGTCTGCAACCAGACAGCTCCGGCAGCGAAAGCCTGCAGGTACAGGAAGGATACAGCGATGATGGCGAACCTGCAGGCACTGCTGGCATGCCCATCCTGAAGCAATTACGGCACAAAAACCTGACCAACTGTGCTCTGCTGGTTATCCGTTATTACGGCGGCATAAAGCTGGGAACAGGGGGATTGCAGCGGGCCTACAGCCACAGCACTCAGGACGTTCTGCAACAATTAAACAGCACCAACTGCGAACCGATAATAAATCACCAGCGCCTTAATATTTTTTGTGATTTTGCTATGGAGGCCCATATCCGATATCTGATCGGGCGTTATGACGGTATGGTGATAAACAGCCAATATGACTCGCAGGGAGTAACAATAACAGCGGAGATAAAAGAAGAAGACGGTCGCCTCAGGCAGGACATCCTTGTCCAGGCAGGTGTATATATCAAAGAATAATTCAGGCCATACGACTTTTACGCGCCGAACGGGCCTCGTCGATATCAAATACCGGATTAGGGGTTAAATGCTCAGATATCAGGCGATAAGCATTTTGTTCAAGCTCACCAAAACGCACTGTCACCACACATAAGGTCTGAGACGCACGGCGTACCGAATAAACACTGCCGTTTCCCCGGATAGAACAATCGCCGGAATGACTGCGGAGCGTCAGCTCAAGCTCGAGACTTTTATAACGCCCTGCCTCGTCACGCAAACGATCCATTTCGCACAATTGCAATTCACACTGAAAACCCAGCGGGGTAATTTCAATAAGGTCGCCACGTACTAATATGTCGTCCTTTTCTTTTAGTAATACGATTGCCATGCCCAAACACCCGTCACCTGTACACAAAACAGACAATAGCCCATATGTTTTTTTATGCCAAGCCCATAAAAAAGTAATCACGTAATAGCGTGTAATGATTTGCACGCATGCGGATACGATCTGTGAGCTGACGCCAAACTAATAACGATATATCTCTGTTATTAGTCCCGTTTTATACAATATTCGCAATCATCAGATAAAATATGTGAACCATCTCTCATTTAACCCCTGCGGCGTTAAATATCACGACGACACCACCCGGTAGCCAGATTGCGCCAAATACATCTCTCCGGCTTACCGGAACGCACAACCCGGTCCGCAAACTGCAAATACCTCCGTCGGACAACAGCAATCCGGATTGGTTCAATTGCCACTTACCTCAAACCGCAGCCGGAGCTACAATCCCCGGCCAAACCTTTTAACCTGACATAACAATAATGAAAAAGCTCTCTTACCTGCTGCTTGTCCCTGCCATCCTGACTCTCTTATCAGCCTGCTCCAGTAAATTGCATATCCCAACCTACGCTGATGCGCCAGCCACTGCACCGGCCAGCATGCAACATCCGCTGAGCATTCAATATCTGGGGGTTGGCGGCCACCTGATCAAATACGATGGCGTCACTCTGCTGACAGCACCTTCTTTTACCAATCCGCACTTTATGCGTGTCGGCCCTTTTATGCCGATCAGTACCGACAAAGAGCGGGTCGACCAATACCTGCCGGATGTGTCCGATGCCGAAATGATTCTGGTGGGTCATGCCCATTATGATCACCTGATGGACGTGCCTTACATCATGAACCAGTACGCCACCAAGGCCGACGTCTATGGTTCCCGTACTATGGCCAATACGCTGATGCCTGCGGTACCTGCCGAGCGGATTCATGTGATGAACGATCTTATGGGCAATATCAGCAAACCCGGCGAATGGGTATACAGCCACAGCGGCCGTATCCGCATCATGGCGCTGGAGTCCTTCCACGCCCCGCATTTTATGGGTATGAAATTTATGCAGGGCACCTATGATGAACCCCAAAAATCCCTGCCGTGGCACGCCTTTGGCTGGAAAGAAGGCCAGACACTGGCTTTCCTGATCGATTTCCTGGATCAGAACAAACAGCCCGCTTACCGTATTTTCTATCAGGATTCAGCCAGCCAGGAGCCACAGGGTCTGGTACCGGAGCTGGATGATCAGAAAGGCATCGACATCGCGATTCTTTGCCCGGCCTCATTCTCTCAGGTTGATAACTACCCTGAGTCCATCGTGAAAAACACTCAGGCCAAACATTTTATTCTGGGCCACTGGGAAGACTTTTTTGCCAACGACCTCAGCAGCGAACAACGCTTTGTACGCAATACCAATCAGGATGAATTTATCGAGCGGTTAAATGCCGTCCTGCCTTCTGGCAGCGACTGGACTTTGCCAGCCTTATTCAGCATTAAATACTTTGCCCCCGAAGGAGCATCTGCACAGTGACCACCACTCCGATTCAGCGCGCCAGCCTGTGCGCCGCCATTGCCAGCATCAACCTGCCACATATCCATTTCTGGTGTGAGCAGCAAGCCGTCGACCCGGAGGCCTATCGCAAGCTGTTGAGCAAAGTGCTGTCCTACCTGCGCGGCGAGCTGAAATCGGAAGCCAACCTGCTGCGTTTTCACGAGGCCTTTTCCGAGTGGCGCCTGGAGCAGAGCGAAGAAGACTCCCTTTCTTACCGCATCATGGAAGCAAGTTGCGCCGCCCTGTACAGCGCCACCGAAACCCTGTTCGACGCCGAATGCGACGACCTTGAGCTGTTGCGCCAGAGCCTGAACGCTATTTATGATGAAATGGACGAACTGGGCGCCGAAACCGCTGACCTGCGTGAATACTGGCAAAGCCTGCAGTCAGAATGGCGCGACATTGTTACCGAAAGCAGCCGCATTCCGCTGCCGAAAGCCTACTTTTTATGGCTGAAAGAAGCGGATGTCAGCCTGTTTGGCTTGGCTGATTAAAGCAGGATGATGGCCGCGGGCTTTCAGGATACACTGCCCTGAAGCCCGCGCATTAATGATCAAGGAACTGTTATGAAAAAGATCCCTGCAGCCCTCAAGACCCTGACCCTCAGTCTGACGCTGCTTGCCAGTGCAATGAGTTATGCCTCGCCAGCCTCCATGGAAAATCTGCGTCTGCGTGATCAGCACGACACCCCTATTAAGATGTCTGCCAACGTGCGTTTTGTCATTTTTTCCCATGACATGCCGGGCAAAGATCTGGTCAAGGGTATGCTGAGCAAAGCCGGGGAAGACTTTCTGACGGAGCATCATGCACTGTTTGTCGCCGATGTCAGCGGCATGCCGCGCATTATTGCACGCATGTTTGCCTATCCGGCCATGCGTAAGGCACCCTATCAGATTCTGATCGATGAAGTTGGCAGCCGCACCGGTGACTGGGAACGTCGCGACTCCGCCGTTACCCTGTTCCGCCTGCAGGAATTTACCGTAACCGGTTACGAGTTTATCGACACCGCTGAAGCCCTGCAGGCTGCCATCAGTCGCGCCGACGCTACGGCACCGGCCGACGAATAGATCCAGCGCAAGATTCAGACAGCTTTTGCCCTGCCCGGGCTGCGGAGCCTTCTGCCAGCCTGATATAATGCCCGGATTTTCTATCCGGGCATTTGTTTTTATGACACCTGAATTACTTTCCCCCGCCGGCACCGTACGTAACATGGAATACGCCTTTGCCTATGGCGCCGATGCCGTTTACGCCGGCCAGCCGCGTTACAGCCTGCGCGTGCGCAACAACGATTTCACCCTCGATAATCTGGCCTATGGCATCGGCCGGGCTCACGAACTGGGTAAACAGTTTTACGTCGCCAGCAACATCGCGCCGCACAACAGTAAAATCGACACTTATATGCGTGATATTGAGCCGGTGATTGGCATGAATCCGGATGCACTGATCATGTCCGATCCGGGCCTGATCATGATGGTCAAAGACCGCTGGCCGGATCAGGTGGTTCATCTGTCGGTACAGGCCAACGTGGTGAACTACGCCTCGGTTGAATTCTGGCGCCGCCAGGGCGTAAGCCGCATCATTCTGTCGCGCGAGCTGTCGCTGGAAGAAATTGCTGAAATCCGCCAGCGCTGCCCGGAAATGGAAATTGAAGTGTTCGTCCACGGCGCATTGTGCATTGCTTATTCCGGTCGCTGCCTGCTGTCTGGCTACATGAACCACCGTGATCCGAATCAGGGCACCTGCACCAACGCCTGCCGCTGGAAGTACGATGCTCACGAAGCGCAGGAAACCCTGTCCGGTGATGTTATTCCGGCCGGCGTTAACGAATTCGACCCGACACTGGGGATTGGTCAGCCATCTGATAAGATTTTTCTGCTGCAGGAAGGCAACCGCGATAACGAATACATGCCAGCCTTCGAAGACGAGCACGGCACCTACATCATGAACTCCAAGGATCTGCGCGCCATCCAGCATATCGAAAAGCTGGTGGAGCTGGGTGTGCACTCGCTCAAAATTGAAGGCCGCACCAAGTCACACTACTACGTAGCGCGCACCGCCCAGGCCTATCGCAAAGCCATCGACGATGCCGTTGCCGGCCGCCGTTTCGACAAGAACCTGATGGATACTCTGGAAAATATGTCCAACCGTGGTTACACCGAGGGCTTCTTCCGTCGCCATGTACATGACGAATACCAGAACTACGAGCGTGGCAGCTCACTCAGCACCCGTCAGCAATTCGTAGCTGAAGTGATTGCCAGCGACGATAAAGAACTGACGCTTGACGTTAAAAACCGTTTCGAAAGTGGCGACTCAATGGAACTGATGACCCCCGCCGGCAACATCAGCTTTACCCTGAACAGCATTCTCGACCGCAATAACAAGCCGCGCGATGATGCCCCCGGCTCTGGTTTTGTTGTCAAAATCCCGCGCCCTCAGGGTGTGCAGAACACCGATCTGGATAAAGCATTGCTGATCCGCAACCTGCCGGAACTAACAGCCTGATTAGCGGCCAGAAGCAGCAGGGCTTCTCTGTTGGAGAAGCCTTTCCTATAGTTAATTTGCCCAAATAACACACATACAACAAAAATGGGGACGTTATGAAATACGCACTGCAACCTGTGTTGTTAATCGTCTGCCTGCTGCTCGGACTGACTGCACAAGCCGCTGAGGACGCACCTCGCGCCACAGTTGAAGCCACAGCAAAGGCCATGACCGATCGCCTGATCAGTGATCGGGAGCTGGTCCGGACTCAGGAAAACTACGTTGAGCAACTGGTTGACGAATTACTGTTGCCGGTCGTTGATCATGTCTACATGGCCAAGCGCGTACTGGGAAAATACTGGAAACGCGCCTCTATGGAGCAGCAAAAAACCTTCATTATTGCCTTCAAAGAGAAAGTCATCCGTACCTATGCCGGAGCCTTTCGTGCCTTTGATGGCGAGACAATCACCTTTGAAGACTCACGTCTTAATGAACAGGGCAATCAGGCCATCGTAAAAAGTCAGATTCAGCGTGCCGGCGCAGCCCCCATCCGGGTCGACTACAAGCTCTATCTGCAACAAAATCAGTGGCAGGTTTACGATGTCATTATTGAAGGCGTCAGCCTGACCAAGAGCTTCCGCGATCAGGTATCACTGAGTATCGAACAGGACGGCCTGGCTCAGGCCATTTCCAAACTGGCCGATGAGTACAAGAGCGCCTCCCCCACGGTAAAGCTGGGGGCACGCGCGTGGGGACCGTACCTGGGCAATAACCTGCCCGGGTTTGGTCTTGCAGCCGATATTGTAACGACTGCATTCGCGCGTGCCGGATATCAGGTAGAACTGACCTTTGTCCCGCCACTCAAGATTGAAGAGCACATCAGCTCAGGACAGCTGCAGGGAGAGATTGCCGCCTGGCAGCCACAGCAACCGACAGAGCAACAGCTTTATTCAGACCCATATCTGCAAAACACCCTGGTATTTATCAAACGCGACAATGATCCGTTCGACTATCAGAGCCCCGCTCAGCTGCAGACAAGCCTGGCCGATAAGAGCTACCGTTTAGGCGTCTTTAACGACGTACACTATGGCCGCGAGTTCAACCGCGTAGCCCCCCTGTTCCAATTGCAGAAGATGGACTACTGCTCGCAGCTGTTCCGCGAGGTCGCCGGCAAATCCATTGATCTGGCACTGGTGGATGCCTGGATGGCCGACATTGAGCTGAGCAGCAAGGAACACATCGCCAGTCACCTGCAGCGGGTCAGCACGCCTTTGGCCAGTCGTGATCTGCGTGTTAGTATCGCGCGCGCCACAGAGGGCGCCGATGCTCTGCTTAAGGCATTCAATACCGGACTGAAACGCATTAAAGCCGACGGTACTTATCAATCCTTGCTGAAGAAACACAACTACCCACAATGACCCCTCTTGATATCATTCTGGCCGATGACGACATCATCATTCTGAACAAGCCTGCCGGCCTGCTGAGCGTCCCGGGCCGCTACATTCCGGAGTCGGCGTTCTCCCTGCTGGCCGAACAATTCGGCGAACTGCATGTAATCCACCGCCTTGACCGCGACACCTCAGGAATCATTGTGTTCGCCCGCCACAAAGCGGCGCTGACCCATGTGCAGCAACAATTCGAAAAGCAGAAAACCCGCAAAGTTTATGAATGTCTGGTGATCGGCCAGCTGAAAGGTACCTGGGGCTGTGTGAATCTGCCGATTTGCGTGGACTGGCCCAACCGGCCGCTGCAGAAAATCAGCCATGTTAATGGCCGCTATGCCCTGACCCGCTGGAAACGACTGGCGCAGGATGAAGAAACAACCCGTGTGGAAATGTACCCAAAAACCGGACGTTCCCATCAGCTGCGCCTGCATATGCTGAATCTGGGCCATCCGATTGTCGGCGATGTGTTCTACGCCGGTGAAAGTGCCAAAGAGCAACCACGCATGATGCTGCACGCCCGCGAGCTGGACTTCACCCACCCCGGCAGCGGCGAAGCGCTGCAGATTGTTTGCCCGACGCCGTTCTGACGCCGGACCTTACAGCCATTCCGCTCAGGCAGGCACAACCCCTGAGCGGAATCTCAGACCCCAGCGCAGCAATAATACAAACAATGCAAAAAACAGCACCCCGCCAGCAATAATCGCCAAAGCAATGCCGCCGAACAGCACAGGCGCTTTCATCAGTGTGCTCATCAGCGACTCCTGATAGTAAAAAAACCACTGATGATTATCCGGAAAAATCCACACATGCAGCTGATAAAACACCTCTTTGGGACCAATAATCAGCACCGCAAATCCGGTTACCAGCAAAGCCCCCAGCAGCCAGAATAACTGCTGTTTCCACAGCGGTGCTGTACGCAGCCATAGCAAAGCAATCAGCAAAAACAGTGTTATCAGGGCAATAACCCAGGAAGCAACTGAGATTGCATCAATCAGATTAGCAACATCCTGCAAGTGAATTATTTCCGCCCGGCGCAGCAGCCCCACGGCCTGATCATTATGCTCAAACTGAATATCCGCCAGTCCGCGTCCCTGTGAGTGCACCGCAACACTGATTTCATCAAACAGACGCATATGCTCAGCCTTATCCAGCTGTTCCAGTCCGGCGATATAGCGGTTTTGTGGGCCAAAGCGCTCGATATGCGCCCCGATATCGTACCAGTCATACCAGAAGTCATAGCTGTAATTCTGTTTGGCCTGAACCAGCCAGCCCAGTGCCAGACAGCTGATAAAGCCGCCCAGCAACGCCAGAAACCAAAGCCCCTGTATTCTTTTCATGAGTGCTCCTGCCAGAAACGGTTAATCCGTGTCGCCAGCGCCGCAACCGTACTCTCTTCCAGATGCAAGTGATGATGCCCCGGAAATTCTTCCAGCGTGGCCAACGGCAGGTGTTTAATACGCAGATCAAACATCGCCCGGGGAATCAGCCCCTGTTCGGCACGCAACACCAGAGCAGGCATATTCATCGCAGCCATAAAGGCTTCGATCTGCGCTTCGCTCAGGCGCACCTTTGATATCGCCCGCAGGCGCCCATCGGTACGCCAGCCGACACCGCCTTCCAGTGATTGCAGGTTACGTTCAACCACCGGCCAGATGCACTCCGGGCTCAACTCCGGGTTCTGCCGCACCCTGGCCGCCAGCGCCTCCTCGGGCCCCGCGTGGACTTTCAAAGCGGCGGTTTTTAGCGGTGCCATAATGGCTTTAGCCAGCTGCTCCGGCGCCTGAGCCGGCGGCGTCGTCAGCGGTCCCAGCGCGTCCAGAGCGACATAAGAAGCAATCTTGTCCGGAAAAGCTCCGGCCAGCAGCATCCCGACCGCTGAGCCCATCGAATGTCCGAGCAGATGCACAGGTTCATTAAGCGTCTGCAGCAGATCGTACAACGGCTCCAGCGACGACCAGATCGCATAATCGGCGCCCTCGCCCAGCCAGTCGGAATGACCGTGTCCCGGCAGGTCAGGAGCAAGGACGCAGACGTTCTGCAGCAATGGCGCCAGACGCGAAAAGCTTGCCGCATTATCCAGCCAGCCGTGCAAAGCCAGCACCTTAGGCAGGCTCTTATCACCCCACTGTAATCCGCGTAAAACCCCGTAACGGCATGGCCACTCAATGGACGTCATCCCAATAACTCTCCTAACAACTGATGAATAACCGCCGCCGTCTGCTCCGGTCGTTCCAGCGGAAACATATGACTGCCCGGTAGCCAGCGCACTTTCATACCGAGGCGACTCTGCATATAGGCACCATTCAAGCGCCGGAACACCTTGCTGTGTTCTCCGCCAATCGCAGCACCCGGTACCGCAAGCCCGGAACGGACACGCAGATTATGCGGTACCGTACGGTAAATTTTCATTTCGATATCCGGATCGAAGCGCAAAGCGACGCCATTCGCTGTGGGCTCAGTTCCGCTTTGCACATAATCCTTCAGGCAACGCTCATCGAAATAGCGCAACAACGACTTGCCGCGAAAATACTCAATGGCTTCTGCTGTCGAAGACCACTCGCTGCGCCGGCCATCGGTACGTCCGGCCGGTGTGACTTTATCAACCAATCCAAGACGTTTAACCAGCCGCAGGCCATTAGCCTCCAGCGGCGATAGCGCGGGGGAATCGAGCATAATCAGGGCCTTGACCAGATCCGGGCGCTTTACCGCCACCATCAGGCTGAGCAACCCACCCAGCGAATGCCCTACCGCAATCACCGGTTGTTTGTAGTGATGCTCAAAGTAGTGAATCAGCTCAGCTTCCAGATGGCGCCAGTTATCGGTGACCGGGTAATGCGGATTGTGGCCGATACGGTCAATACTGCGCACATCGTAATGGGCGGATAAAGACTCAAACAACACCCGGTAAGTACCGGCCGGGAAACCATTGGCATGGGAAAAATGGAGAATGTCTTTCATAGGCTGGCGCAATAAAAAAGAGGCAACGCTAAAGCTATGAGAGAAACAACACAAGGGGGAATCCGGCCGTTATCACAGGATAACGGCGGAAGTGCAATCAGAGACCGTCCAGCACCGGATACCAGACAGCAGCAACGCTCATACAAGCGGCTGCCGCCAGATCGCCCTGCAGAATCCAGCATTCAGCCGGCGACCAGGGCTGATCATACAGCTGGCCATCAACCAGCATGGCAGCCAGATGACCTACCAGAGGCAAGTGCGAGACAAGGATAAGATCCTGTTCCTGAGTCGCCAGATCATTCAGCACTTGCCGGACATCACCGTCCGGCACCAGATGTGGCATGACTTCCAGCGGCAGTTTCAGACTATCGGCAATAGCCTGCGCCGTTTGCTGCGCACGCAGAAAAGGGCTGACCAGAATGCGGGGGTTATTGAAGCGTTGTTGCGCCAGCCAGCGGCCGGCACCTGCGGCCTGACCAACACCCCTGTCGGTCAGGCCGCGATTCTGGTCCTGAACAGCCCCGCTGACCGCAGAACCATGACGAACGATACAGATTTTCACTCGGCAAAAGCCTTATTGTTAACTGTTGGGCCAGTCCTGAAATGGAAAAGGCTTTTCATCGCTGGCTCCGGACAGGTAGTGAATGATCTGCTTCACATACTCACCCAAAGCCTGGCCGAACTCCGTCAGCGACGCATTCGGTTCGCCGGATACCAGACGAAAAACCCACTGCACCAGAGTAATCAGCAGCAGCAGCAGATCCAGCACACGGTAAACGATGAAAAATCCGATGATGTAGAGCGTTTTCAACCAGAACGCATCGGATGTGACATTTTCTTTAAAATCGTTCATTTCTGACCTCATGAATAAAATTACGCAGTAACAACAACCGGAGCCGCTTATATTTCGCAACGCGGCAAAGCAAACTCTACATCCGAGGCATGCTCTCCGGTCATCAGACCCTGCGCAACCACCCTGGGATCGGCCGCATTGAACAATACCTCGTAAGCGCCCATCACCAGGGGCATATAAATACTCAATTCCTGCGCTTTTGCCCTGACATAACGCAAGGTATTTACACCTTCTGCCACTTCGCCCAGCTCGTCGACGGCTTCAGCCAGACTTTTACCCTGACCAATGGCATAACCAACCCGGTAATTTCGGCTCAGTGGTGATGTACAGGTCACCACCAGATCGCCCACACCGGCCAGACCAAGGAATGTCAGCGGGTTGGCCCCCAGCGCTACAGCAAAGCGACTCATTTCAGCCAGTGAGCGGGTAATAATCATGCTGCGGGTATTTTCGCCCATACCAAGGGCGGCGACGAAACCGGACACAATGGCGTATATATTCTTCAGTGCCCCGCTCAACTCGACCCCATACAGGTCGTTGGAGGCGTAAACACGAAAGTAAGGGCAGCTCAGCGCTTCCTGAATATTGCGTCGTAAGTCACTGTTTTCACTGGCAATAACAGTAGCCGCCAGCTCGCGTTTAGCAATTTCTTTGGCCAGGTTAGGGCCACTGAGCACGCCGACCGGATTATCCGGACAAATTTCCGCCAGTACCTGACTCATCAGCAGGAAACCGTCCGGTTCAATACCTTTAGTGGTACTGACCAGAGCCTGATCCGGCGTCAGCTCAGCAGCAAATGATGACACCACTTCACGTACCGATTTGCTCGGCACGGAAACAAAGATCACTTCCGCGCCGCGAACGGCCTCGAGCAGATCAGTGGTTGCTGTCAGTGACGGGTTAAGACTGACACCCGGCAGGTACTGAGGATTGCTGTGCTGCTCATTGATGCAGCGGGCAACCTCATCGTTGCGCATCCACTGCACGGTGTGTATTTGATTGTCGGCAAGAATATTGGCCACTACTGTGCCAAAGCTGCCACCGCCGATTACGGCCGCCTTCTGGATGACCACTTAGCCCCCTTGGATTCGCAGAATAAATATCAGCTGTTAAGAATGGAACCGGTCCGATTCAAGTGAATCAACCAGCTCCCGGAACGCATCTTTATTTTTATCATTGAGACTCATCAGAACCCGATGAGCAGAAATCACCTGCTCCCGGGCCTTGTCTTCATCAACAGCATCCGCTGCCCACTCACGAAAATCGGCTTCATCCGGGAAAGGTTCATTAATAATATGGAAAACCTGATCAAAGCCCATGCTGAGCAGTATCCGGGTAATGCCCGGATTCGGACTGGAGATCGTTGGCGTGATGCCAAAACGTTCGCGGCAGATAATAGAGATCTTGGCAATCTGACCCAGCGTTGTACTGTCAACGCCTTCAGCCAGCGAAAGATCCACCACGACACTGTCGAAATCCGGATTGGCAAGGATATCGTCAAGGTAATGCTCCAGTGCCGAGCACAGGTTAAGACGCACATCACCAATCAGACGGATCACATGAATGCCTTTGCAAAAGGCTACCTGCACTTTACCTGAAGTCATAACGCACCCCGGCCAATGGCAACCATCGCAATATCATCCGGAACTTCGGGGAAGTTTCTGACCCCCAGCCGCTCACAGATTTGCTCAAGATCGCCGCGACTTTCTGCCGCCACCTGTAATAACAAGGCTTCTTTATCATTCAAGGTCGGTTCCGCCATGATTTCCAGTATCCCGTCAGAAAACAGCAACAGACTGAAAGGCTCCGGCAGTTGCCGCTGATAGTTCTGATACTCAGCTTCGCGAAACATACCCACCGGCATGCCCCGTCCGGTCAGATATTCAGCCGAATCGCCATGCAGCAGCACCGGCATCGGGAAGTGTCCACCGACGCTGTACTCCAGCATCAGGGTTTCAGTATCGATTACGCCGTAAAACATGGTCAGGTGTTTCTCAAGCTCAGAAGCCAGCAACTCTGAATTGATACGTGCCAAGACCTGTGACGGATGCAGCAGATCATCACTGGATCCACGCTGCAGGTTGCGGCGCAGGCGGTAAGTCAGGTTTTTCAGCAACACCGTCACGAACGCAGACGACGCACCATGGCCTGAGACATCGGCGATATAAAACACCAGCCGGTTGTCATCCAGTTCGAAGTAATCCAGGAAGTCGCCACTGAGCAGCAGCGAAGGAATAATTTTATGATCACAGCGAATACCATCCAGCAGCACCGGCTCGGGCAGCATACGCAGCTGCGCCTGACGCCCCGCCAGCTGATCATTGCGCAGCTCATCCAGCCCGCGCTTCAGTTCAGTATTGGTTTTTTCCAGATGCTCGCGATAGGCATTGTTATCAGCCTCGAGCTGAGCGCGTTGCAGGGATTTTTTCAGGGCGTGATGCAACACTTCCATATCGAGAATGGGCTTAACGAGGTAATCATCCGCCCCCAGACGCAGAGCCCTGACCACATCGTCCATTACTCCGGCGCCAGAGACGACAATGACCGGCAGTAAAGGCTGCTGTTGCTTCAGTTTTTCAATCAGCTCAATGCCATGCAGACCCGGCATTTTGAGATCACAGACAACGGCATCCACGCTGTGTTCCGCAAGAAGCTGCAAAGCTTCAAGGCCGCAGGCGGCAGACAACACCTGATAGTCACAGTCATCCAGAAAGGCAACCATGCTATCCCGAACAGTCGAATCATCGTCAATGACCAGCACACTCGCGGCCATCTGTAGCTCCCGGCATACGCTCAATTGGGGCGAACACTAACGTCATCTGCCCCCCCTTGCAATCCCTAAAGCTCAGACGTCTGGCAAAAAACCTGACAGGTGGTCAACTTCCTGCAACAGCGCCTGAATGCGGCTATTTTATTGGCCGCAAATTATTAGCTGAGGGCGCTTATGGTGCAGCGAATGCTGAATTTTTCTCAATGTACAAAATTTAGCCACCACGCTAGCATCGGACAGACTCTAATAAGGAGAAAAACCATGTCCAGTCTGGCGAGAAACTACCAAGAAAAACGGAATTTTATCCGCATGCAGGTATCCGCTCCGGCAACCCTGACCCTCAACGATGGCAGCAGCTACGACCTGACCTGCCTGGACCTCAGCAGCAGTGGTGTGCAGTTGCAGCATTTTGAAGCTATCCCAGCGGGCATAAGCGGGCGCCTGACGGTATCCAGCGGCGGCGGCTACACCACACCACTCGAAGCGCAGGTAACCATCTGCCGGGTTGAGGAAGCAGGAAATGACAGTTACCGCATAGGCGCGACCATCGACTCTTTTCTCTGAAGCACAGACAGCAGCAACAAAAAAGCCAGCAAGATGCTGGCTTTTTTGTATCAGGCAAGATGCTTATGCTTTATTTGAAATAAGCGTTATCAGCCTGAGTATGATCGGTCACGTCACGCACCGCTCTTACTTCCGGAATCTTGGCAACCAGTGACGCTTCAACCCCATCTTTCAGGGTCATATCCACCGCACTGCAGCCCTGACAGCCGCCACCAAACTTAAGCACGGCCACGCCATCTTCGGTCAGCTCAACCAGACTGACATCACCACCATGTGCTGCCAGACCCGGATTGATTTCGGTATACAGCAAATAGTTGATGCGCTCTTCCACCGGACTGTCGGCAGTTACCTTAGGCATCTTCGCATTCGGCGCCTTGATGGTCAGCTGGCCACCCATGCGATCTTTGGCGAAATCGATGATCGATTCCTCCAGATAAGGAACACTCATCGCTTCGACGAACACCCGCAGCTTATCCATCGCCTGCAGCAGATCGGTGCTGTGCACCTCTTCCGGACGGCAGTAGGCCAGGCAGGTTTCGGCATATTTAGTACCGGGCTGGGTAATAAACACTCGAACAGCCATCCCCTCAACATTCTGCTTCTCCAGCAATTGCGCCAGGTAATCTTCAGCATCCGGGGTGATGGTTACATAGGTTGTCATAGTCTTTACCTCTATCAAGTGCGGCCATTGTAACGAATGGCACTGTCCGGTGAAATACCCCAGTAAAATGGTTGGATAAGACAAGCGTTTCCACCTCTGATACAATCCGGCGCCATTTTTCCGGTTTAAGACATCAGAGATTTATGAGTCAGACTACCTCTTCCCTTACCGCCATCCGCCAACAGCGGATCGCCCGCCTGAAAGACAACCTGAAGCAGCGTATCCATATTCTGGACGGCGGCATGGGCACACTGATTCAGTCGCACATGCTGGAAGAAAAAGATTACCGCGGCAGCCGTTTTGCTGACATCACACAGGATGTCAAAGGCAATAATGACCTGCTGGTACTGACTCAGCCGGACATCATTGCCGGCATTCATAAGCAGTATTATCTGGCCGGTGCTGACATCGTTGAAACCAACACCTTCAACTCCACCCGCGTCTCCCAGGCCGATTATCAGATGGAAGATCTGGTACCGGAGCTGAACCGCGAAGCGGCTGCTCTCGCCCGCCGCGTGGCCGACGAAGTCGAGCGTGACACCGGTATTCCGCGCTACGTTGCCGGCGTACTTGGGCCGACCAGCAAAACCGCTTCGATCTCCCCGGATGTAAACGATCCCGGCTACCGTGCCATCAGCTTTGATCAGCTGGTGGAAGAATATGTGGAAGCGACCCACGCTCTGATGGACGGTGGCGCCGACATTATTCTGATCGAAACCATCTTCGACACCCTGAACGCCAAAGCCGCGATTTTTGCTGCGCAGGAAGTGTTCGAACAGCGTGGCGAAGAGCTGCCAATCATGATTTCCGGCACCATCACCGACGCTTCCGGCCGCACCCTGTCGGGCCAGACCGCAGAAGCCTTCTGGAACTCGGTTGCTCACGCCCGTCCGCTGTCGGTCGGTCTGAACTGTGCACTGGGCGCCGAAGAACTGCGCCCACACATTGAAGAGCTGTCGAAGAAAGTCAGCACCTTTGTCTCGGCCCACCCGAATGCCGGTCTGCCGAACGAGTTTGGTGAATACGACCAGTCCGCTGCCGAAATGGCCGTGATCGTCGAAGAATTTGCCGCCTCCGGCTTCCTGAACATTGTCGGCGGCTGCTGCGGCACGACCCCCGCGCACATCAAAGCCGTTGCCGAAGCGGTGGCCAAACACGCGCCACGCACCCTGCCGGACATCAAACCTGCCTGTCGCCTGGCGGGTCTGGAGCCGTTCAACTTTGACGAAGACAGCCTGTTTGTGAACGTCGGCGAGCGCGCCAACGTCACCGGCTCGGCTAAGTTCAAGCGTCTGATTATCGAAGAAAACTATGACGAAGCGCTGGAGATTGCCCGCCAGCAGGTCGAGAGCGGCGCCCAGATCATCGATATCAACATGGACGAAGGGATGCTCGACTCCCAGGCGGCCATGGTGCGCTACCTCAACCTGATCGCCTCCGAGCCGGATATCGCCCGGGTGCCGATCATGGTCGACTCCTCCAAGTGGGAAATCATCGAAGCCGGCCTGAAGTGCATTCAGGGCAAGGCGGTGGTGAACTCCATCAGCCTGAAAGAAGGCGAAGAAGAATTTATCGCCAAAGCCAAGCGCTGCCTGCGTTATGGCGCCGCCGTGGTGGTCATGGCCTTTGACGAAGACGGCCAGGCCGATACCGAAGCGCGCAAGAACGAAATCTGCGAGCGCTCTTACCGCGTTCTGGTCGATAAAGTCGGCTTCCCGCCGGAAGACATCATCTTCGACCCGAACATCTTCGCTGTCGCTACCGGTATCGAAGAACACAACAACTACGCCGTTGATTTCATCAACAGCTGTAAGTACATCACCGAGAATCTGCCGCACGCCAAGATTTCCGGCGGCGTCTCCAACGTGTCGTTCTCTTTCCGCGGTAACGAGCCGGTACGTGAAGCCATTCACTCCGTATTCCTCTATCACGCCATTCAGAACGGCATGAGCATGGGCATCGTCAACGCCGGTCAGCTGGCGGTATACGACGACCTGCCGGCGGAACTGAAAGAGCGCGTTGAAGATGTAATCCTCAACCGCCGCGCCGACGGTACCGACCGCATGCTGGAAATCGCCGAGAAATACCGTGGCGACGGCAGTGTGCAGGAAAAAGAAACGGAAGAGTGGCGCAGCCTGCCGGTGCGCGAGCGTCTGACCCACGCTCTGGTAAAAGGCATCAACGCTTACGTTGAAGAAGACACCGAAGAAGCCCGCAAAGGCTTTGCCCGTCCGATCGAAGTGATCGAAGGTCCGCTGATGGACGGCATGAACGTGGTCGGCGACCTGTTTGGCTCGGGCAAGATGTTCCTGCCGCAGGTAGTAAAAAGCGCCCGCGTTATGAAGCAGGCCGTGGCCTATCTGCTGCCCTTTATCGAAGCCGAGAAAAACGGCAAGTCGGAAACCCAGGGCAAGATCCTGATGGCCACCGTTAAAGGCGACGTGCACGACATCGGTAAGAACATCGTTGGCGTGGTGCTGCAGTGTAATAACTTCGAAGTGATCGACCTCGGCGTGATGGTGCCGGCGGAGAAAATTCTGAAGGTTGCCAAAGAAGAGAACGTCGACATCATCGGTTTGTCGGGTCTGATTACCCCGTCGCTGGATGAAATGGTGCATGTGGCGCGCGAGATGCAGCGTCTCGACTTCCATCTGCCGCTGATGATTGGTGGCGCCACAACGTCCAAGGCGCACACCGCGGTAAAAATTGAGCCGCAGTACAAAAACGACATCGCCGTTTATGTTGCCGATGCGTCCCGCGCCGTTGGCGTGGCACAGAAGCTGGTGACTCCGGCCGCCAAAGCCGAGTTTATTGCCGAGCGCCGCGACGAATACGAAGCCGTGCGTATCCGCAATGCCAACCGTAAAGCCAAGGCCCTGCTGACTTACGAACAGGCCTGCGCCAACGCTTATCAGGGCGACTGGGATAACTACCAGCCACCTAAACCGAACAAGCTGGGCATCACCGTTTACGAAGACTTCGACATTGCCGATCTGGCCAAATACATCGACTGGACACCGTTCTTTATGTCCTGGGAACTGGCCGGCAAATACCCGCGTATTCTGCAGGACGAAGTGGTCGGTGAAGCCGCCACTGCCCTGTTCAAAGATGCCCAGGCCATGCTGAACCGCATCATCGATGAAAAGCTCTTTAATGCCCGTGGCGTGGTTGGCCTGTGGCCTGCCCAGCGCCGCGGTGCGGACGATATTGCGGTATTTAATGAAGACCGCAGCGCTGAGCTGGCGGTACTGCATCAGCTGCGTCAGCAGACCGATAAGCCCAACGACCAGCCTAACTACTCGCTGGCTGACTTTGTAGCGCCGGAAGGCAGTGTCGATGACTACATGGGCGCTTTCGTGGTCACCGCCGGTATCGAAGCCGAAAAACTGGCCAACGATTACGACGCAGCACACGATGATTACAACAGCATCCTGATCAAGGCACTGGCCGACCGTCTGGCCGAAGCCTTTGCCGAACGCCTGCATGAAATTGTGCGTAAGGAGTTGTGGGGCTACGCCAGCGATGAGCAGCTGAGCAATGAAGAGCTGATTAAAGAACAGTACAAGGGCATCCGCCCTGCCCCTGGCTACCCGGCCTGCCCGGATCACACCGAGAAAACCAGCCTGTTCCGCCTGCTTAATGCCGAAGCCAATACCGGTGTCAGCCTGACCGAAAACTTCGCCATGACCCCGGCGGCCTCAGTCAGCGGCTGGTATTTATCCCATCCGGATGCCAAATACTTTGGTCTGGGCAAGATCGATAAAGATCAGGTAACGGATATTGCCGCCCGTAAAGGAATGGATCTGGAGCAGATGGAGCGCTGGCTGGCGCCCAACCTCAGCTACGACCGCTGAGTTGTGAACTGGCTGCAGCCGTTAAGCAGCCTGCTGCGGATTGAACCGCAGCGGCTGCTGCGCATCCTTACCATCGGCGTGCCGATTATCGGCGGCATGCTGTCACAGAGTCTGATCAATCTGGTCGATGCGGCCATGGTCGGGCGCCTCGGCGATGCTGCCCTCGCCGGTGTTGGCGTTGGTGGTTACGCTACTTTTATTACCGTGTCGATGGTGATGGGATTATCCGCCGGCGTGCAGGCACTGGTCGCCAGACGCTTCGGCGCCGGTGAACATGAGCGTCTGTTCGAACCCTTAATCGCCGGTCTTCTCCTCGCCCTCGCCATCAGCCTGCCGCTTACGCTGCTGTTTGTTCTGATCGCGCCCTACCTGATTCCGCTCTTTAATTCCGATCAGCAAGTCCTTGATATTGCAGTGCCTTATTTTGAATGGCGCACACTGGCCACCGTTGCCGTCGGCATGAACTTTGTCTTCCGTGGTTTCTGGAATGGCATAGGAGAAGGCAAAACCTATCTGCAGGCACTGCTGGTAATGCATCTGGTGAACGTCGGTGTCAGCTATCTGCTGATCTTTGGCGTTGGCAGCTGGCAGGGACTGGGCGCCGTCGGTTCCGGCATCGGCACCACCATCGCCCTGTTCTTTGGCTGCGCGCTGTATTTCTGGCAGACCTTTACCCGTCACCGTCAGCGCTTCCATGGCCGTAACCGCACCCGCCGCGGCACTATTCTGAGCGTGATGCGCCTCGCCCTGCCCAACTCGGCCCAGCAAACACTGTTCGCCCTTGGTGTCAGTGTGCTGTTCTGGATCATCGGTCAGGTCGGCACCCAGGAGCAGGCCATCGGCCATATTCTGATCAGCCTCGCGCTGCTGCTGATTCTGCCAGCCGTGGGGCTCGGCATTGCTTCCACCAGTTTGGTTGGTCATGCGCTGGGACGTGGTGACCGCGATGACGCTTACCGCTGGGGCTGGGAGGTGGTACGGGTGGCCATGCTGATGATGGCCCTGCTCGGCCTGCCTTTATGGCTATTCCCCGAGCTGGTGCTGCGCCTGTTTACTCCGGAGCAACACCTGATTGAGCTGGGACTCTGGCCACTGCGCATTACCGGCATCAATATCGTATTTGAAGTCACCGCCATGGTGCTGACCCAGGCACTGCTGGGCGCCGGCGCCAGCCGTCAGGTGATGCACATTAACCTGCTGATGCAATGGGGCATACTGCTGCCGCTGGCCTTTCTGGCAGGGCCTGTCGCGGGCTTCGGTCTGTTGGGAATCTGGTTGCTTCAGGGCGGCCAACGTATTACGTTGTCGCTGATTTATGGCCTGATCTGGCGCTCCCGCCGCTGGGCTCATATTTCTATTTAACGATCATCAACTCCGGATCAATCACACCGAGTCCAGCCATGCCTACCATGATTCCTTTTTCCAGCCCTGATGCCTACGAAGAGATAAGCCCGGTCATTGCCCATCGCGGTGCCAGCGGCCATGCGCCGGAAAATACCCGCGCAGCCATTGAGCTGGCGGCGCGTCAGGGAGCACGCTGGGCTGAAGTTGATGTCACCATTTCTGCCGATGGCATTGCCGTAATTCACCACGACGCCGATCTTAAGCGCTGCTCAGACGGTGACGGACTGGTGATTCAGAAGCGTCTGGCGGAGCTGAAGCAGCTCGATGTCGGTAGCTGGTTTGCTGAGCAGTATCGTGGCGAACAGATCCTGACTTTGTCGGAATTGCTGGTGCTGGCCAATCATCTGGAGCTGGGGCTCAATCTCGAGATTAAACCGACCATTGGGCGCGAGCCGGAAACCGTCTGGGCCATTCATAAAGCCTTACAGCAGGTTCACTTTGAGCAGCCACTGCTACTCAGCAGCTTCAGCATCCACGCCCTGCAGTCTGCGCGCCGGCATATGCCACATATCACCCGCGCACTGAACGTCGAAGCCATTCCGGCCGACTGGCAGCATCGTCTGGAGGAAGCCGACTGCGCCGGGCTGCATTTCGCCAAAGAATTTTTCGATGCCGCACAGGTGAGTGCCATCCGCGAGGCGGGCTACCATATGCTGGTGTTTACCGTGAATGATGCGGACACCGCCCAGCGCCTGCTGCAGGCCGGTGTCGACGGTGTCTTTACCGATCTGCCGCAGGTCTTAGAGCAGGCACTGGGCAATGCCCGCGGCGGCAGTGTCAGCCACTGATACAGCAGTGAAAAATACGGCGCCGGAATGCCGCAGTCAGCCAACCGCTGCTAGATCAAACGGTTATTTGTATATAGATAAATATTAATTTTAAGAATATACAAGCTCTGCTATCGTTCGCCGCCATAACGACTTTTCTAATAACCACAGGTTAGCAACCGGTTTTTTATGTACGTATACGATGAGTACGATCAGCAACTGCTGAATGAGCGCGTTGCCCAGTTTAAGGGGCAAATGGAGCGCTATCTCGCCGGCAAAATCGCCGAAGACGAGTTCCTGCCACTGCGTCTGCAAAACGGCATCTATGTGCAGCGCTATGCACCTATGCTGCGGGTTGCTGTGCCTTACGGTCAGATGAACTCGGCCCAGATGCGTGCTCTGGCCCGTGTCGCGCGTGAATATGATAAAGGCTACGCCCACTTCTCGACCCGTCAGAACGTACAGTTCAACTGGCCGAAACTGGAGCAGTGCCCACAGATTCTGGCCGATCTGGCTGAAGTTCAGATGCACGCCGTGCAGACCAGCGGCAACTGTATCCGTAACACCACCACCGACGAATACGCCGGGGTGATTGCGGAAGAGACCGTTGATCCGCGTCCGTACTGTGAAATTATCCGTCAGTGGTCGACCTTCCACCCGGAATTCGCCTTCCTGCCGCGTAAGTTCAAAATTGCCGTGAACGCGGTGCCCGGCGCCGACCGTGCTGCTATTCAGGTACACGACATTGGCGTGAACATTATCCGCAATGCTGAAGGCCAGATCGGCTATCGCATTCTGGTTGGTGGTGGCCTGGGCCGTACGCCGATCGTGGGTGAAGAAATCCGCAGCTTCCTGCCGGAAGAAGACCTGCTGACCTATCTCGATGCGGTTATCCGTGTGTACAACCAGTTTGGTCGCCGCGATAACAAGTACAAAGCCCGTATCAAGATTCTGGTGAAAGCACTGGGTGTTGAGCGTATGGCTGAGCTGGTTGAAGCCGAATGGGAACGCATTAAAAACGGTGACAGCAAGCTGACCGCTGCCGAACTGGAACGCGTGAAGAAACACTTCACCGACCCGGCCTACAAAGCACTGAGCGATGAACCTGCCGAGCTGACCTCAGCCCGCGCTGAAAATGCCGCCTTTGCCCGCTGGCTGCAGCGTAACGTGCGCGCCCACAAGCAGGCCGGTTACGCCATCGTGACCCTGACACTGAAGCAGAAAGGCACACCTCCGGGTGATGTAACGGCAGAGCAGATGGATCAGATCGCCATGCTGGCCGACAAATACAGCTTTGGTGAAATCCGCTCTACACACCAGCAGAATCTGGTACTGGCCGATGTTGAGCAGAGCGAACTGTTTGCCCTGTGGCAGGAAGCCAAAGCGCTGGGTCTGGCCACGCCGACTCTGGGTCTGCTGACCGATATGATCTGCTGCCCGGGCGGCGATTTCTGTGCCCTGGCCAACGCCAAGTCCATTCCGGTTGCCGAAGCCATTCAGCTGCGCTTCGATGATCTGGATTATCTGCACGATCTGGGTGAAATCGACCTGAACATTTCCGGTTGTATGAACGCCTGTGGTCACCACCACGTTGGTAATATCGGCGTACTGGGTGTCGATAAGAAAGGCGAAGAGTTCTATCAGATCTCTCTCGGCGGCAACGCTGGCGAGAACACGTCACTGGGCAAGATCCTTGGGCCATCTTTCGCCCGCGATCAGATGCCGGACATCATCGCCAAGATTCTCGACTTCTATGTCGCCAAGCGCAGCGAAGGTGAAACCTTCCTCGAAACCTACCGTCGTATCGGTCATGACCCATTCAAGGAGGCGATCTATGGCCCAGCTCATTAAACAAGGCCAGCTCGTCAGCAACGACGAATGGCACCTGATCGAAGACGATGCCATCATCGCTGACTACGGCATCATCAGCCTCAAGCGCTGGCAGGAAAACGCGGCTGCCCTGCTGCCGCTGGCCCAGGCCGGTAAAATCGGCCTGCTGCTGAACAGCGATGAAACCGCCGACCTGATTGGCGATGATTGCCGTCAGTTTGTGCTGATTGCTGTGAACTTCCCGAAATTCAGCGACGGCCGTGGTTACAGCACCGCCCGCCTGCTGCGTGAACGTCATGGCTTTAAAGGCGAACTGCGTTCTGTCGGTGACGTACTGATCGACCAGCTGTTCTTTATGAACCGCTGCGGTTTCAACAGCTTTGCTCTGCGCGACGATCAGGACCTCAACGACGCTCTGGCTGCGTTCGCGACCTTCACCGTCTGCTATCAGAACGACGTTAACGATCAGCGCCCGCTGTTCCGTCGCCGCTAGTTCTTTCCGGCCCCCGCGCAGTGCTGACAATGTCAGATTCTGCGCCGGGGGCATGGCACATCCCCGCCCCCTGCCTTACCCTTATGGCTGAACCCGGGGACTATTCATGCCACAAGATATCGTTTTTTCGTTTTTTCTCGTCTTTGCCGGCGCCCTGGTCCTGGCAACCTTCGCACTTTTTACCCGCCAGCCATTACTGATTGCTTATATTGCCCTCGGCGCCATCGTTGGCCCTTTTGGCATGGGCTGGATTGAACACCCGGATGAACTGGCCGACATGGCCGATATCGGCATTATTTTTCTGCTGTTTCTGCTGGGTCTGGATATGCAGCCATCTGCTCTGCTGGCAATGTTGCGTAAAGCGATGCTGGTGGCGCTGGCCAGTTCGCTGGTGTTTTTTGCGGCGGGCTTTGGCCTGACTCAGGCCTTTGGGTTCAGCACCATGGACAGCATCATCATCGGCCTGGCGATGATGTTTTCCAGCACCATTATCGGACTTAAACTGCTGCCCACCACAGTTCTGCACCATAAACACATCGGCGAACTGATGATCGGCCTGCTGCTGATTCAGGATATGCTGGCCATTCTGGTACTGATTCTGCTCGGCGTGCTCGAAGGCGGCAGCAGCATGCCGGTCTGGCAGCCCTTTGTTGCGCTGCCCCTGCTTGCTGCCGCCTGCTACCTTCTGGTTAAAGGCGTTCTGCTGCCATTGATAGTGCGTTTCGACCGCTACCACGAATACCTGTTTATTCTGGCCATCGGCTGGTGCCTGGCTGTAGCGGAAGGTGCCAAACTGGTTGGCCTGACCCATGAAATTGGTGCTTTTATCGCCGGCGTTACCCTCGCCACCAGTCCGATAGCGCAGTTTATTGCTATCAGCCTGAAGCCGTTGCGGGATTTCTTTCTGGTGATGTTTTTCTTTGCCCTGGGCGCGCGCTTCAATCTGCAACTGCTGGCCGATGTCGCCCTGCCCGCCATGCTGCTGGCGCTGCTGGTTCTGGTACTTAAGCCGGTTAGCTTCCGTCTGTTGCTGGGACGCTTCAGCGAACGGCGCGAACTGGCCTGGGATGTCGGTCTGCGCCTCGGTCAGATCAGTGAGTTTTCGCTGCTGATTGGCTTTGTCGCCGTGCAAAGCGCCCTGCTCAGTGAACAGGGCTCATTACTGATTCAGGCAACGGCCATTCTGACCTTTGTCATTTCAAGCTACATCGTGGTGTTCAGTCTGCCCAATCCCATTGCTGTCAGCGATAAGCTGCGGCGGGATTAAGCGCCGCCCGATGGCCGCCGCATCTAGGTTCAGTTGCGCATAGCAGGCGCATAGACACGTAAACGATGGCCATCCGGGTCCAGCACGGTAAAGGTATAACCAAAATCCATCATGACCGGCGCCTGTGCCAGCGCAATCTGCCGCGCTGACCAATCGGCATACAGTGCATCTACCTGAGCAGCATCGGCCACCGGAATGGCGATTTCTCCGCCACCTGAAAGCTGCGTACCGCCGACTTTCGGCTGTACGTCACTGCGCGCCCAGACCCCAAGACGAAATGCCGGATTCAGGGCAAACAAAGCAAAGTCTTCCGTGGCCTCAACCGGTACGCAATCAAGCAGCCCGGTGTAAAAATCGGTGCTGCGACGGGCATCATTAACGTAAAGGATGACAAGGTTCGGGTTTAACATAAGGATATTCCTGTGCGTGTTGGATGATCCGGGGCTCCTGCCCCAACCCGTACAGAATATAAAACCCTGCTGTCAGTTTTTGTCAGTAGTGTGAATTGCCTGCGCAGGCACTCCGGTAACTCTGCGCCACTGTGCCAGCAACTGCTGACGCCGGCGCGGGTAGCGCTCCTCCAGTGGTGTCAGCGCCAGAATCCGGTCGGTACGGAAATGGCGGAAATCTTCGCGCATCTCACACCAGGCAACCAGCACCCGTACACGATCAAAATATCCCAGCGCAAAAGGCCAGATCAGCCGCTGCGACTGCTGGCCGTTCTGATCGCGGTAATCGATATTCACTTTATGCCCGCTGCGGATCGCCCGGCGCAGGGTGGCGACATCGACACTGTCTTCCATGCGCTCAGCGGCCGGCCCGACCAGCAGCGCATTGGCGTCCAGAGCATCGCGTAAATCCTGTGGCAGTACCGCTGCAATCCGGCTCAGTGCACTGCTGGCTGCAACCGCCATTTGCCTGTCGGTACGGCCCGCAACCCAGCGCATACCCAGAACCAGCGCTTCCAGTTCTTCTTCACTGAACATCAGCGGCGGCAACATAAAACCGGGCCTGAGCATATAGCCAACGCCGGCCTCCCCCTCGATATTCGCTCCCTGCTGCTGCAGTGTGGCGATATCGCGATAAAGCGTGCGCAATGAGATACCCAGCCGCTCCGCCAGTTCTGCGCCTGATACGGGAAAGCGGTAGCTGCGCAGCAACTGGATAAGATCAAGCAAACGTTGAGAGCGGCTCATACAATGTCCGGCCGGTAAAAACGCCATACTGCCAGATAATGGCAGCATATAAACCAGAAACCGGAGCGCAGACATAAAAAAAAGCCCCGCATGGCGGGGCTTTTATCTACAGCGACCAGAAAATCAATCGCGCTTCAGGTTTACCCGGTAACGACCAACACCCTGTCCTGCAAGTATTGCCGCCAGTACAGCCGGCAATTCGGCACGGCCAATCTCGGTGGTCATAGTTTCGAGCTGTGGCAGGCGCCAGGCGTCAGCAACCTTATTTACGACGGCCTGTTTGTCGGCCAACGGGATTTCAACCGAGTCCACACCCAACAGGCTGACGCCGCGCAGAATAAACGGAAACACACTGGCTTCAATTTTCACACCGGCAATCATGCCGCAGGTCGTTACCGCCCCTTCAGGCTGAATCTGCGGAATCAGCGCGGAGACCAGATCACCGCCAACGGTATCAATGGCGGCCTGATACAGTGGCTTGGCCATCGCCTTACCCTTCAGTGCCAGCACCTCATCGCGGCCGATAACCCGGTTTGCTCCCAGACCTTTGAGAAAAGCTTCCTGCTCAGGCTTACCAGACAGCGCCACAACCTCATACCCCTGAGCGGCGAGCAGCGCCACCGCTACCGAACCCACACCACCGGTTGCACCGGTCACGACGACAGGGCCTGCGTCCGGACGGATACCGGCACGCTCCAGTTTTTGCAGGCTCAGGGCAGCCGTAAAACCAGCGGTGCCCCAGGCCATACTTTCCGCCATGCTCAGTGTCTGCGGCTTATGCAGCACCCAGCCAGCCGGCACACGAACGTGCTGGCCAAAACCACCGGCGGTGTTCATCCCCAGATCGTAGCCAAACACGACAACCTCATCGCCCACCTTGAACTGCGGGTCGTTACTGGCCAGCACAGTACCGGCAACATCAATGCCCGGGGTATGCGGGTAAGCACGGGTCACACCTTTATTACCACTGGCGGACAGCGCATCTTTGTAATTGACCGAGGAGTAAGCCACGTCAATCAGCACATCCCCTGCGGGCAGATCGTCATCGCTCAGAGTCTGCCAGTCGGCTTTCATGCCCTGTTCGGTTTCTTCTACCCGGTATGCGAGAAAAGTCATAGTTACTCCTTATTTCAGGCTTCAGCCTTTGGTTTGCTGTTGCTTATTAAGCAGGGTCAGCAGGCGGGTAAAGGCGCCTTCGGCACCCTTCTGGACCGCAAGTCCCAGCTTTTCCTGCAGCGATTTTTTATGTTCATAACGTACGCTGTAAACATCAGAATTAGCGCATGCAGCAACCAGATAATCATCGCTCGTGCCAACGTCATCAATAAGACGATGATCCAAGGCCTGCTGCCCGTACCAGATATCGCCGGTCGCCACAGCTTCGATATCGATGCGTGGACGGCTGTGTTTCACGTGCTGCTTGAACAGCTCGTGGGTATCTTCCAGGTCAGACTGGAACTTATCTTTGGCTTTTGCTGAGTTGTGGCCAAACATGGTCACCGTACGCTTGTATTCACCGGCAGTGAACAGCTCGTAATCAACATCGTGCTTTTTCAGCAAACGGTTGAAGTTAGGCAACTGAGCGACCACACCAATAGAACCAACAATGGCAAAGGGCGCGGCAATGATGCGATTGGCCAGACACGCCATCATATAGCCACCACTGGCAGCGACTTTATCGACACAGACCGTCAGCGGGATACCGCGATCACGGATACGCTTCAGTTGTGACGCGCCCAGACCATAGGTATGCACCATGCCACCGCCACTTTCCAGACGGACAACAATCTCATCGTCGCCGGTGGCCATGGTCAGCACCGCCGTAATCTCCTGACGCAGCAGCTCAACCTGACTGGCCTGGATATCCCCATCAAAATCGAGTACATACACGCGCTTGCGCTTTTCGGTGTTTTCTATGCCGTCTTTAATGCGTTTCTTTTCTGCCTTCTCTTTGGCTTTTTCTTCTTTCTTCTTGTCTTTTTCCAGCGCCTTCAGTTCTTCTTTCGAATACAGCGCATACTCAAGATCTTCTTTGTGGTTATCGAGCTCATCATTGAGCTTCTTCACAACCAGCTCGCCGTCCTCTGAACGGCGGTTACGCATGCCGATAGAAACCACGCCCCCAACGACCACCAGAATGGCCACCACAACGGTGACCGCCTTCAACAGAAAAGCTCCGTACTCTGCCAGGAATTCCACGCTTTGTTCCTTAATGAATTTAAAATAGTCCGCAAGCATAACTGAATGGCAGACGCGTACAAGTAAGCGCACTTTGTGCGTTTCAAACAATCGTATGATTTTTCGTTGACACCCGCATTGCCAGCCCATAGAGTTGTGCGGTCTGACGTAAGACAAAGTCCTGACAGGATGCTGATATGCGCATCACCCATCAGCAGATCTCCTGTCTTTTGTAGCAATAATAAGGAAACCGTTATGGCATCTGTTGCAGAAATCATCGAAACCATGAACAGCAAGTTCAACGCCGCGGCTGCTGCCGGTGTTGACCTGATCTTCCAATTCAACATTGAAGATGGCGAAACCTACCACCTGATCGTTAAAGATGGCACTTGTGCTGTTGCTGAAGGTGCAAACGATGACGCTAACGTTACTCTGATCATGAACACCGAAACCTTCGCTGGTATCGCTTCTGGTGAGACTGACGGCATGCAGGCTTTCATGTCTGGTCAACTGCGCGTTGAAGGCGACATGATGCTGGCAACCAAGCTGGGCGAATTCTTCCCTGCTTAATTGCTGACAGCATAAAAAAAGCGACCATCCGGTCGCTTTTTTTATGCCTGCAGTCAGGTGAATCTGAATCTACCACTCACCTTCCAGAGCCTGCTCTGCCACATCATTCAGCGGCCGTGCGATTAATCCTTTAGGGCTGAGCTGCACGGAGTAAACCGCGCCATTCACCAGCGGCATATATACGGCACTACCGAACTGTGCATCCAGCCAGAGCTTGTGATGACGCAGGGAATCCCAAAGATCAAACCAGCGTGATTCCGCCAGACTGTACACACTGCGCTCAGCTGTACGCTCCTGTTCCAGCGAGAGATAACGCCCGGACAAACGATCCAGCCGGTATAAAGGGGTTGCACCCAGCGCGGCCAAAGGCCCATTCCAGACCAGTAAGCGCACATCCAGCTGCCACTGATCGCCGAGGATTTTAAAGCGGCGTTCTTTATTGTCAGTGTCTACCAGAGTCAGATCAAAGACCTGATCATCCAGCTGATAAACGCTGACACTGACCAGCGGCTCCTCTTTAAGCAGTTGCCTGTAACTCCAGACATCAACCAGCATAAAGACAGCAATAATACTGCTGATCAGCAGAACCAGACCCACAGTCCCTTTCAGCCACTGAACAAACCAGTCCCGCCCCCACCAGAGAACGACAATGATGGCAACGGCAATCAATATGAAGACGAGGGTCAGACCCGTGATGCTTCCCTGCAGCATGTTAGTTCCTCAGATGCGCAATGCTTTCTCTGGCCAGCTGTAACGCTTCTTCCGCTCCGGCGGATTGCCCATTCAGGGAATCAAGAAAATACTCGATCGCCGTAATCGCATCAGCAAAAGCCTCCATTTTGGCTTCTGACGGTGGCAGGTCTTCTTCCAGAACCTGTTTGGTTACAAAGGTATCCAGATCAAGCAGCATGTTGTATACCGGCTCTTTCTCCAGAAACATCATGGCACCGGCCACATCAATCAGGCTTTTACCAACATTGCGTACGTGCAGCTTGTCGCCACTGGAATCAAGATAAGCACCAATCGCCCGCTTGATCATAGTCAGAGCAGTCATGGATTCGGACAATACGGCAATTTTGGCCTCGCTGAGACTGACCGGATCAACCAGTGAGTCCTTTTCCAGCCCTTTGTGTGTCAGTGCCCGCATGGCCTGTTCGATATGAATGATTTCATCGGCAATAAAGGCCATATCAGCCAGCACCCCTTTCGGGCCCGCCGCACGCAGGCGCTGACACAGGCGTCCCGTACGCTCCGCGGCTTCAGCCAGATTGGCTATCTGCAGGGTGTCACCAATACGCGCCAGCGATGAAACCAACTCGTCAAAGTTAGCTTCACTAACATCCGTACGTTCAAACAGATCGGCCAGATCTTTTACCGATTGCAGCTCTTCCTGCAAAGCATCCGACAGAGACTCCAGTGCTGACTGATCAGGGCCGGATAATTTAGCCCGCGACACCGCCAGCTGTTTTTCTTTGATGCTGCGGTCAATATGAAACTCCTGCTGCAAGGTCTGCAGCAATTCGGTTTCCGGCTCAGCCAGAGCGACAAGATAAAGGAATTCTTTCAGCAACCAGTCAGGCAGTTTTTCGTTAAACGCCTTACCTTCGGTATCCTGGATTTTGCGCACCTGACGATCCAGCGTACCGAGCAGCAGCAAACGCTGCGGCGTCATTTCAAATGCATCCTGCGATAAGGCATCAAGGGCGCCACTGACCACACGCCAGAACATCCAGGCAGCACCACCACGACTGGCGCGTTCAAAACGACGTACCGCCCGCAGCATCACCTGTAACGGACCACGGCGCCCGTTGCCACGCATCAGACCGATTAACCCCAGCTGATACAGCTGACGCGCACGGCGATAAGGAAAACTGGCCGCACCGGCTTCCGCCGCGGGCGTGGTTAACTTCGGACGCAGGTTAACCAGAAAGAAGTAAGCTTCCGGTAACGGCTTCTCGTGACGTTCTTTCCGTACCAGATTGATTGTTGGCAGCAACAGACTCGGTGCGACCGGGTCACCACTGACAACGAAGTCGACATAGCGCTTAAGAAAAACAATGGCCTGGGTAAAAGCAGCCAGAGTGGATTCGGCCACCGTCTGGTTGCGTACAACCCGACCGGTTTCCGACAACTCCTCACACAGGCGCTCTCCTGCCCGGAAGTCCAGCATTTTAAAGGTGCCACGAACCTGCTGCACCTCTTCAAGAAAGGCCCGCAGGTTATCGGTGTTCCCATGCTCTGAATAAACATCAAGCTGCGCAGCAGCCTGATCCAGTGCATTGGCAATCTCTGCCTTCACCAGATTCAGTGAGGCAGCAAATTGTGTGATTTCACTTCCTGTCGATATATCAGCCATTGCCAGCGTCATTCTTTGTTGTGATCTGTGGATTCTAACGACTATAACAGCAAAGCGCGAAGCGTTTTCAGCAAAGCCTTGCCCTTCAACTATAATCAGACGAGGAAAACTCACCCGGCAATTCAGACAAACGGGGTCAGCTTTGGTTTCAACGGCTCAATATGTACTGCTTACATCAAGGATGAGTTGCAAATAATTGAAAACCCATTAAATTGCCGTCGCCTATCCCCGGCCTGATCAAAAGGAATCCACCATGCAGTCCTCCCTGCCCGCTGCTTTTGTCAGTAATTTTCTCGGTAATGCTCCGCTCTGGTACAAAAAAACGATTCTGGCCTTTCTGGCGCTCAACGTTGTCTTTCTTTACGTCCTCGGCCCTTACATCACCGGCTGGATTCTGATCGTAGAATTTATTTTCACTCTGGCCATGGCGCTGAAATGTTATCCGTTACAGCCAGGCGGCTTACTGGCGATTGAATCTATTCTGCTCGGCATGGCCAGCCCCGAAATTGTCTATGAAGAGACGCTGGCTAACTTCCCGGTCATTTTGCTGCTGATGTTTATGGTGGCCGGCATTTACTTTATGAAAGATCTGCTGCTGTTCGTATTCACCAAGATTCTGCTTGGCGTACGCTCCAAAATGGCGCTGTCCTTTCTGTTCTGTGTTGTCGCCGCCATCCTGTCTGCCTTCCTCGATGCCCTGACCGTCACGGCGGTTCTGATCAGCGTATCGGTTGGCTTTTACAGTGTTTATCACAAGGTCGCGAGCGGCAAAAATTTCAACACCGACCACGACCATGGCAACGATGACGAACTGAAAGAGCAACACCGCCAGGATCTGGAAAGCTTCCGCGCATTTTTGCGCAGCCTGATGATGCATGGTGCTGTCGGTACCGCACTCGGCGGCGTTTGCACCCTGGTAGGTGAACCGCAGAATCTGCTGATCGCCAAAGTTGCCGGATGGGAGTTTGGCGAGTTTTTTACCATGATGGCGCCGGTTACCATGCCGGTTCTGGCTGCGGGTCTTTTAACCTGCCTGCTGCTGGAGAAAATGAGCTGGTTCGGTTACGGCGCAAAACTTCCCGATGACGTGCGCGGCATTCTGGAAAACTTCAATGAGGAACAGAAGCAACACATGACCCAGAAGCGCGTTGCTCAGCTCTGGGTGCAGGGGCTGGTTGCTGTATTTCTGGTTATTGGCCTGGCTCTGCATCTGGCAGAAGTTGGCCTGATAGGTTTACTGGTGATCGTATTACTGACCGCTTTTAACGGCATCATCGAAGAGCATCAGCTGGGTAAGGCCTTTGAAGAGGCCCTGCCATTTACCGCACTGCTGGTGGTGTTTTTCTCGATCGTTGGTGTTATCCATGCTCAGCATCTGTTCACGCCGATCATTACCTGGATTCTGAATACCGATAACGTATCAACCGCCGCGCAGCCGGGCGTGTTCTTTCTCGCCAACGGCGTACTGTCGATGATCAGTGATAATGTTTTCGTAGCAACGGTCTATATTTCGGAAGTAAAAGCCGCCCTGACTGCTGGTGATATTACCCGTGAACACTTCGATCTGCTGGCCACTGCAATCAACACCGGAACCAACCTGCCAAGCGTTGCCACCCCGAATGGTCAGGCTGCGTTCCTGTTTCTGCTGACTTCCGCACTGGCTCCACTGATCCGTCTGTCTTATGGACGTATGGTAATTATGGCTCTGCCTTACACCATTGTGATGACCGGTGTTGGCTATATCGCGGTAACCCACTGGCTCTGAGACTCCAGAGCCGGAAAGCACAAAGTAATGATCAGCGGCGCCAGATGGCGCCGCCGCTTTTTTTATCGATCAGATCGAGCATCTTCTCATGCGCGGCAGTCTCTTCAGCACTGGCGCGGATGATACGCTGATTAACCGCATCCAGATCGATATCAGCAATATCGATCACTACTTCTTCCTCTTCTTTTTCTTCCTCAACGGCTAACGCCAGCGCAGTCTGGCCGCCGGTCATGGTCAGATAGACATCCGCCAGAATCTCAGCATCCAGCAAAGCGCCGTGCAGGTCGCGATGACTGTTATCGATGCCATAGCGCTTACACAAGGCATCAAGGCTGTTACGTGCCCCGGGGTGCAGATCCCGGGCCATTTTCAGCGTATCCAGCACACCGCAGAAGTCGCGGGTCATGGATAAGTTCAGGCGGCGGAACTCAGCATCCATCATGCCCACGTCGAACGCGGCGTTATGGATCACCAGTTGCGAACCGGCAATAAACTCGCGGAATTCTTGCGCCACCTGAGCGAAAACCGGGGCTCCCTGCTCAATCAGCCATTCATTGGTGATACCGTGTACCGCCGCAGCTTCGGGATCAATATCGCGCTGCGGATTGATATAAACGTGATAGTGCCGCCCGGTCAGCTTGCGCTCGAAAATCTCAACACAACCGATTTCAACAATACGGTGCCCCTCACCAATACCGGTGGTTTCAGTATCCAGTACGACCTGTCTCATGCTTTTACTCCGGCGACACCTTTATTAGCCAACTGATCAGCCCGTTCATTCTCTGCATGGCCGGTATGACCGCGTACCCAGCGCCACTCGATCTGGTGACGCTGACATTCAGCATCCAGCTGCTGCCAGAGATCCTGATTTTTGATCGGCTGTTTGGCAGCATTACGCCAGCCCTTTTTCTTCCAGCCGGCCAGCCATTCATTAATTCCCTTCATCACATACTGCGAGTCCGTGGTGAGAATGACCTGACACGGACGTTTCAGTGCCTTGAGCCCTTCAATTGCAGCCATCAGTTCCATGCGATTATTGGTGGTATCAGCCTCACCACCAAAGAGTTCTTTCTCCATATCACCGTAGCGCAACAGCGCGCCCCAGCCGCCGGGACCAGGATTGCCTTTGCAGGCGCCATCGGTAAAGAGTTCGACTTTCGCCGTCATGTTATTTTCCACAGTGTTGAGTGCCTGCAATACTTGATGCTACCGGTGCCGCTAACCCAAAGCCGGATTCCGCCAGCTGCCAGCGCCGCGGACGGATAGGCGTCAGCCCGGCGACGGTCTTACGCGCGACCAGAACATACGCGTTAGCGGGAAGCCAGCGTGTACCGGCCAGTACGCGGTCAACGCGGCGACTGAGCAATTCAGAAACAATATTCAGTGGCCAGGCATGGGCAACCGGAGAGACCTGCTCGACACGGAAATCCAGCAATAAAAGCCAGTCCCGCAAACGGGCCTCACTGACCGGATTGGTCAACCATGGCAGTTCTGTTGAGAACGTCCTCAGCCAGCGCATGCCGCCCCACCAACTGTAAGGGTTAAAGCCAACCACAATCAGATAGCCATTAGGCATAACCGTACGCGCGGCTTCCCGGATCATCTGATGCGGGCGGTGACTCATATCCAGCGAATGCTGCAACACCACCACATCCAGACTGTCATCGGCAAAGGGCCAGGCATCGTCAGCCATTTCACCCTGAGGAGCAACCACGCCACGCGCCCAGGGCAGTCCCATGCGGAAGCTGTGCTGCAAACGGCTGCGCTGCAGGAAGCGAGGATCGGTATCAATGCCGCTGTACAGCAAATGGTATCCATGCAGCTGACTGACCCAGTCGCGCAGCCATCCGGCCTCCAGCGCCAACAGGCGCTGGGTTGCCGGTCTTTGTAACCAGCGTTGGTAAATTTCCGGTTTAATCCGGCTGCCGACGGTATTCATATGCCCTCGTTCACTTGCTACCCGACGCCCAGGAAACTAGACTGGCCGGCCACGTAGCGACATTGTAATCACATGAAGCAGTTCACTCTATTACTGTCTGTCTTTTTTATGGCGGGCTGCAGCCAGCTGACCACCAAGCCTGGCAATGAACCGGAACAGAAACGTTCCGATATGGTTCTGACCGTTCTTGAAGACTGGCAACCGCAGGACGTATCCCCTGCCACCTACGAAGACATCTGGCAGCGCATCATTGCCGCCTATCAGCTTGATATCAATATTGATAACCCACGCATCGAAGCGCAGCTGAACTGGTATAAGTCACATCAGTCTTACATGAATCGCGTGGCCGAACGCGGCGTGCGCTACCTGCATTTTATCGCCGAACAGGTTGAAGCCCGCAATGTGCCGGGCGAACTGGCCCTGCTGCCAATTGTGGAAAGCGCCTTTGATCCTTTTGCCTACTCCCATGGCCGGGCCTCTGGTGTGTGGCAGTTTATTCCGTCCACCGGCCGCGATTTCGGCCTGCAACAGGACTGGTGGCATGACGGCCGCCGCGACATCCGCGCCGCAACAGAAGCCGCTCTGATGTATCTCGATGCGCTGCAGCGTGAGTTCAATGGCGACTGGCTGCTGGCTCTCGCTGCCTACAATTCAGGTGCAGGAACAGTACGCAAGGCCATGCGTAAAAACCGCGCCCGCGGCCGGGCAACGGATTTCTGGTCGCTCGATCTGCCTAAAGAGACCCGCGACTACGTGCCAAAGCTGATCGCCCTGGCCAAGCTGATTAAATCCGCGGATGACTATCAGATCACCCTGCTGCCAGTACCCGATGAACCCTACTTTGCCGTTGCCGACACCGGCGGTCAGATTGATCTGTCGCAGGTAGCTGAACTGGCACAAACGCCGCTTGATGAAATCTACAAACTCAATCCGGGTTTTAACCGCTGGGCCACACGCCCGACAGGGCCACACGAAGTCCTTATTCCGGTCGCCCAATACGATATCTTTACCGAACAACTGGCCGCCCTGCCACCAAGTGCCCGCCTGAAGTGGCAACGCTATGCGGTTCGTAACGGTGACAGCCTGATCACCATTGCCAAGCAATTCCACACAACGCCTGAGGCGCTGAAGCAAGCCAATGGCATTCGTGGCAACATTATCCGCGCCGGTGAACAGCTGCTGATTCCCGGAGCATTTAAAAATCAGAATGCCTATTCTCACAGTGTTTCTCAGCGCCTTGACCGGCTGAAAACCCAACGCCGCCCGGGCAACACGGAACGGGTTGAGTACCGCGTCCGCTCCGGTGACAGCTTCTGGGAAATTGCCCGTTCACACGATGTGAAGGTCAGCGAGCTGGCGCGCTGGAACGGTATGGCACCCGGCGATCCGCTGCGCGCCGGGCAGTCACTTGTCATCTGGAGCAAGAAAAACATGCCGGGCAAGCGCGAAGTCATTCGCAAGGTGAATTACCGTGTTCGCCCCGGCGACTCCCTGGCGCGGATTTCACAAAAATTCAATGTAAGAATTTCCGATGTGAAGCGCTGGAACTCATCACAGGTAAAAGAAAAGTACCTGCAGCCAGGACAAACGCTGACTCTGTATGTGGACGTTATGCGCTGAGCAAACGCTCATTGTTAACACTTCGGACACAATATGTGGAATGACAACGGATTGCCAAAGTACAGGCACTGCCCATAGGATGGGCACCATGACGTTTACTCCTTCCGCCCGGTATTCAGCCCTGCAGCTGGCCACATTGCTCCTGCTGCTGACATTCAGCACCTCAGGCCGCGCCAGCCTTATTATCGCTGACCGGCCCAGCAGTGAATTGTCTGAGGTAATCTGGCAAAGCAATTCAGACAGCGAACCCTGGGCATCAGCAAACGCCCAGCGCGGTGGTATTTCGCGTCAGCCTTTACTGCATTTCCCTCCCAATATCCGCCGCGCAGGCCCACAGACGCCGCACAGCTTCAGCTCAACCCTGAACAGCCTGCAACTGCCACTCATCGCCCGTCATCCTCAGGATTCCCGCTGGATACCCATGCTCGCCAGTCGCTGGCTGGTCGCTGAACAGGCCGTGCGTTTGTATTTTGAACTGGACGCAGAGGCACGCTGGTCAGATGGCGCTGCAGTAACAACCGACGACATCCGCTTTACCCTGGAGTTTCTCAGCGCCCCTGAAAGCGGAGCTGCCTGGCAGGCAAAACGACTGCACCAACTGGTTCGCCGGCTGGAGGTATTTGATCAGCAGCGCTTTGCCTTTGTGCTGCACAAACCTGCCAGCACAGAAGACATCCGCGAGCTTGCCTCGCTGCGCCCCTTTGCCGCTCACGTTTACCGCAACGCCCGCGGCTGGCCCAAAAGCTTTGACTGGTACCCGGAACCTACAACAGGGCCTTATTATCTCGCGCAGCTGAATCCGGGCACCCAGATTGTACTGCGCCAGACCGGCAACTGGTGGGGACAGGACAAACCTTACTTCCGCCATCGCTTTAATGTCCGCCGCGTCAATTTACGCATGCCCGATAATAATCACCCGGCTATACAGCTACTGGAGCGTGGCGAACTGGATGTTATGCCTCTGAATACACCAGAGAACTGGCATTCGCCCGCAGTACGTAATCTCAGCAAGACCAAACGGGTCGATCTGATTCAGTTTCATCATCAGGCACCCATGCCGTTCAGCGGACTGTTCCTGAATGCCGACAACAGGCAACTGAGCCGCCGTAGTCAGCGGGCGGCGATTCTGCGCAGTCTGAACATGACCGCTGCCATGACTGCACTGGACGATGCCTCCCCTCTGGAAACAAACTTCCTGGCCCCGGCAAAACCACTTCCCTTACCAGCGGACACCGGCACCGCGGCTCTGCCGGAAACTCTGACGCTGCTGTACAGTGACAATCTGGATCTGGCATTTTTACGCCTGCTGCAGCAACAGGCAGCGCTCCATGGACTGAACCTTATACTGGAGCAGGTCTCGCCTGCAGAGCTGAAGCGCAGTCTGCATCAGGCCGATTACGAGCTTGCCTGGCTGCGTTTTTCCAGCGCACTGAATGAAAACGGCTTCTTATCATTATTCCGCCCTGATAACGGCCAGCTGTTTATTAAAAGCAACACGATTAAGGCTTTTATGTCTGCAACCGGCAACACTGACGCACAACAACTTGCCCGGCACCTGCAGGAAGAATCCATATTCGCAGCCGGTTACGGCTACCGTTACAGTCGCTCGGCAAGCTGGCAGTGGCTGAAATTGCCGGAAAATCACGGCACAAGGATCAGCACCGATTTATTTGATCCTTTTGATGCTGTCAGCGGTGGTATGTTCTGGATAGACCGTAAGCAACGCGCTGACATACTGGCGAAACCTGATCGTGGTAAAAACGATAATTCTGAGCCGACGATAAATATTCAATACAGACTGAACAATAATCAGCTCTGACAACCAAAAACCGACTGTTTCAGTCCGGAATAAAAGGATCTCAACATGGGTATGTTAACCGGTAAAAAAGCTCTGATTGTTGGCGTAGCCAGCAAGCACTCCATTGCCTATGGCATTGCTGACGCCTTCCATCGTGAAGGCGCTGAGCTTGCTTTTACTTATCAGGGCGAAAAATTAAAAGAGCGGGTAGAAAAAATGGCCGCAGGCTGGGGTTCTGATATCTGCCTGCCCTGCGATGTTTCCTCCGATGAAGAAATTGCCGCTGTATTCGCCGAACTGGAAAAAACATGGGGCCACCTGGACATTCTGATTCACTCCGTAGGCTTTGCTCCTGCGCACGAACTGGATGGCGATTATCTGAGCGTGACCACCCGTGAAGGCTTCCGCATTGCTCACGACATCAGCTCATACAGCTTTGTCGCTCTGGCAAAAGGCGCACGCCCATTAATGCAGGGACGCAATGGCGCGATGCTGACTCTGAGCTACCATGGTTCCCAGCAAACCCTGCCAAACTATAACGTCATGGGGCTGGCCAAAGCATCTCTGGAAGCCTCTGTACGCTATCTGGCCGGCTCTCTGGGCAAAGAAGGCATCCGGGTTAATTCAATCTCCGCCGGCCCGATTAAAACCCTGGCAGCAGCCGGCATTAAAAGCTTCCGCCGTATGCTGAAAAAGAACGCAGAACGTGCACCTATCGGCCGCAATATCACAATTGATGAAGTGGGTAATACCGCAGCCTTTTTGTGCTCTGATCTCGCTTCAGGTATCGCAGCTCAGAACATTTACGTCGATGGTGGATTCAACAGCTGTGCCATGAGCGTTGATGAGATGGAAGAGTCATAAGCGGTAAAACAGCAGCAAATAAAAAAGGGGCCAAGGCCCCTTTTTTATTACTTTTTTTACTTCACTGTCTGATACCAGACGCCGGCATTATGAACCGGAACGTTCGATATTTATCGCAGATTTAGCCCAGGCCTGATAGCTCAGCATATCGGCACGGCTGTTCTGAGCACGACCGGCTTCTTTCGCCTCCTCACTGACAACCATATCCTGCCAGTTTTTAGCGTCTATCGCATCCAGCCTTACCACAGTGTATCCACCCGGAGTTTTAACAACATCCGATTGCCCTACGGTAAGAGCAAAGGCTTTTTGCTGTGCCAGGCGCGGAGCTTCGCTGGACTGCTGGAAAGTAGAAGACACTTTTTTCCAGGCTTTTGCCTGCTCATCGCCACTGATAATGGCGTCGGCCATAACACGCGCCTGCGCAAGAGCACGCTCGCGTTTAAGGCTGGCAACAACCTGAGATTTAACCTCAGCCAGAGGCTTAACCGATGCATCTTTATGTTCACTCACCGCCAGAACAACAGCACCATCCTGCAGTTCAACCACTTCACTGATTTGCTTATCCAGCATAACGTTTTCTGCAAACGCAACCTGACGTACAGCATCATTCAGAGCAATACCGTTACCATTTTCGCGACTGAAGAAATCTGTGCTCTGCAATTGCAGATTCAGCGCATTGGCAACGTCGGCAATGGACTCTGCAGAGAAAGAAATGTTCGACAGTTCCTGCATCTGTTCGGCATAAACCGCTTCCGCTTTGCCTGCACGGACTTCGCGACTCAGCTCATCCTTAACGTCAGCCAGTGCTTTAACGGCTGGTGTAACAATGTCGTCGAGACGAATGATGTGATAACCGAATTCACTTTTAACCGGAGCGGAAATCTGATCTTTCTGCAGTGTATACAGAACATCCTCAAATTCCGGTACAAAGCTGCCTTTGGTACTCAGCCCCAGATTACCGCCAGCATTTTTGGTGCCGATATCATCTGAGTATTCTTTTGCCAGCGCGGCAAAATCTTCACCATTATCCAGACGGGATTTAATGTCGTTAGCCAGCGCCAGTGCATCGGCATCGCTGCGGTCATCGTTCACCTCGACCAGAATATGACTGGAACTGCGTTGCTCTTTCGCCAGCTCACGGGATTGATAATCGATGTAAGCAGCCTGCAACTCGTCATCAGAAACTTCCTGCTTAGCCGCAATATCCGCACGCTTAAGCTGTACATACTGAATACGCACCTGCTCTTCGGTCTTGTAACGGTCTTTGCTGGCTTCATAAGCCAGCTGAATATCTTCATCGGATAATTCAACTGAAGCTTCAAGATCTCTGGCATTTACTTCATAAAAGCTGAAGGTACGCAGTTCATTATTCAGAGCCTCGCTGACCTGAACAGCAAAAGGTGTTTCCACACTGCTCAGAACAAAAGCCGCACGGGCCTGATTGGTTTTAATATCTTCAGCCAGACTGGCGCGGAACGTGAGTGGCGACAAGCCATTCATGCGCAGCACATTCTGAAACTGCTCTTTATCAAAACGTCCGTCCTGCTGAAAAGCAGGAATGGTCACGATGGCTTCATCGATCGCTCGTGGCGCAGCACGCAGTCCGAGCTTATCAGCCTGAACCACAGCAACCTTCTGTTCAATTAATTGCTCAAGAGCAGACTGACGCAGAAATTTTTCGTTGAACAGATTTTCATCATACTGATCACCAAACTGACGACGCAGGTTAGCTTTCTGTTGTTCAACGGTCCGTACGATATCTGCTTCCGTGATTTCCTGATCGCCGACTGTCGCTGTAGCCGGTGTGCCACCGCCCAGACTGACAATGCTTTCAACGCCCCACAGCGCAAAGACAAAGATAATAAAAAATACAATTACTTTAGCGATCATGCCCTGAGCATTATCGCGCATTGTCTGTAGCATGCTTCCTCCAATGATGATTCGCGCCACCAATACAAAAAAAGCGCATCAGGGATGCGCTTTTAATTTTGGCGGACCGGACGGGACTCGAACCCGCGACCCCCGGCGTGACAGGCCGGTATTCTAACCGACTGAACTACCGGTCCTTAATCCAACTAACTTAGTTGACAGCGTCTTTCAGTGCTTTGCCTGGTTTGAAGCCAGGAACTTTAGCTGCCTTGATTTCGATCGGAGCGCCGGTCTGTGGGTTACGGCCAGTGCGAGCAGCGCGCTCTTTAACCATAAAAGTACCAAAACCAACGAGAGCGACCTGATCGCCTTCTTTCAGTGCACCGCCAATGCTTTCAATCATGGCGTCTAAAGCACGTCCAGCTGCTGCTTTTGGAATGTCCGCAGAAGCTGCGATTGCATCGATTAATTCAGATTTGTTCACACTTATCCCCTTACTCTGTGCGCAATAGTGAATTCTTGTTATGCGACTGGGCGATCGCTACAGGAAAATATTAGAGCGACGATTTATACCAAGCGCTCCCCAGACCGTCAAGCAGCCTTAGTGGGTGCTTGGCCTGGTATTGTCGTCTTTTTTCCCAACAGCCTCATCTTTGGTGACAATTTCACCAACATGAGGCTCCGGTTTAGTTTCCAGTGCCAGATCCAGCACTTCGTCGATCCAGTCCACGGCCACCACATTCATATCATCCAGAATGTTGGCGGGAATATCGCGCAGATCCTTTTCGTTCTCTTTCGGAATAATTACGGTCTTGATACCACCGCGATGAGCCGCCAGCAGTTTCTCTTTCAGACCACCGATGGCCAGTACCTTACCGCGCAGGGTGATCTCACCCGTCATCGCGACCTCTGCACGCACAGGAATGCCCGTCATCACGGAAGCCAGGGCCGTAGCCATACCGATACCGGCACTCGGACCATCTTTCGGTGTGGCGCCCTCAGGGACGTGAACATGCAGGTCGTGTTTTTCGAAATACTCCGGTGAAACGCCCATACCTACAGCCCGGCTGCGCACAACCGTAAGTGCAGCCTGAATGGACTCCTGCATCACATCACCCAGAGAGCCTGTTTTAACAATACGTCCCTTACCAGGGGTTGCAGCCGACTCCAGCGTCAGCAGCTCACCACCAACCGATGTCCATGCAAGTCCCGTCACCTGACCAATCTGATTGTCCTGTCCGGCCAGACCGTAGCGGAATTTCTGCACACCCAGATATTCATCCAGAAGTTCGGCACTGATGTCGCGGGTCTGCTGATTTTTCTCCAGCATATTGGCTTTAACAACGCGACGACAAAGTTTGGCGATCTCACGCTCGAGACCACGTACGCCAGCCTCGCGGGTGTAGTGGCGTATAATGTCGCGCAAACGTTCGTCACTGACTTCAATTTCACGCTCGTGCAGGCCGTTCAGTTTGATCTGCTTCGGCAGCAGATAACGGCGGGCTATGCTGACCTTTTCCGCTTCGGTATAACCCGGAATCCGGATAACCTCCATGCGGTCCAGCAGCGGACCAGGGATATCCATGCTGTTGGAGGTGCACACGAACATCACATCCGACAGGTCATAATCGACTTCCAGATAATGATCGGCAAAAGTCGAATTTTGCTCAGGATCGAGCACTTCCAGCAACGCAGATGCCGGGTCGCCACGGTGATCCATGCCCATTTTGTCGATTTCATCGAGCAGGAATAACGGGTTTTTTACCGCAACCTTGGACATTTTCTGTACAAGCTTGCCTGGCATCGAACCGATATAGGTACGACGGTGTCCGCGGATTTCCGCCTCATCGCGCACGCCACCCAAGGCCATGCGAACAAACTTGCGGTTTGTTGCACGGGCAATGGATTTACCCAGAGAGGTTTTACCAACCCCCGGAGGTCCAACCAGACAAAGCACAGCGCCCTTCACTTTTTTCACCCGGGTCTGAACCGCGAGGTATTCCAGAATCCGCTCTTTAACCTCTTCCAGACCAAAGTGATCGGCATCGAGAATTTCTTTGGCATTCGCCAGATCATGGTTCACGCGGCTGCGCTTTTTCCACGGCAGGTTAACCAGCCAGTCCAGATAACCGCGTACAACCGAAGCTTCGGCCGACATCGGTGACATCATGCGTAATTTCTTCAGCTCGGCATCGGCTTTTTCACGGGCCTCTTTGGTCATGCCAGACTGTTCAATTTTATGAGTCAGTTCATCGAATTCGTTGCTGCCATCTTCCAGATCACCCAGTTCTTTCTGAATCGCTTTCATCTGCTCATTCAGATAATACTCACGCTGGCTTTTTTCCATCTGCTTTTTAACGCGGCCACGGATGCGCTTTTCGACTTTCAGCAGATCGATTTCAGATTCCATTAATTCCATCAGATGTTCGACGCGCTCACGCGGATCGAGCATTTCAAGAACATGCTGTTTTTCATCCAGCTTCAGTGAAATATGTGCGGCAATAGTATCCGCCAGGCGCGAGGCATCTTCGATTCCGGAAATTGTCGACAACACTTCACTCGGGACTTTTTTAGACAATTGAACATACTGTTCAAAATGCCCGGTCAGGGAGCGAACCAGAACTTCATTTTCACGCTCGGCCAGCTCATCAGCGGCAATTGCCTCAACCGTGCCGCGAAATAATTCTTCTTCATCAATCAGCTCAGAAAGTTCTGCACGCACATCACCTTCAACCAGCACTTTAACCGTACCGTCCGGTAATTTAAGCAGCTGCAGAACGTTGGCAATGGTGCCAACCGCATGCATATCGTCACGCCCGGGTTCGTCGTCCGATGCATCCTTTTGCGCAACCAGCATAATCCGCTTGTCGAGACTCATCGCTTCTTCCAGCGCGTTGATCGATTTTTCCCGTCCCACAAACAGCGGAATAACCATGGCAGGAAAAACGACCACGTCACGAAGGGGTAATAGTGGTAATACTTCTTGAGTCATGAACAATGCACCTAAAAACTGCGTCTTTGACGCCAATATGTCAGGAAGTGAGGGCGAAGCGCAAGAAATACAAGGCCTGAAAAAACAAAAGGAGCCAATGGCTCCTTTTGTTGACGAAATTATGATCAGGGTCAGTCGTTGTCAGGTGAAACCTTCCCAACATCTGCCGTTTCATAAATGATCAGCGGCTCAGATTCACCATTGATCACACTTTCTTCAATCACGACTTTAGCTACGTGCTCTTCTGACGGAATACGGTACATAGTCTGCAATAAAGCGCCTTCCATGATAGAACGCAGACCACGGGCACCGGTTTTACGCTCCATCGCACAGGTTGCAATAGCATCCAGTGCAGTGTCACGGAATTCCAGCTCAACCGATTCCATTTCGAACAATTTCTGGTATTGACGCACCAGTGAGTTGCGCGGCTCAGTCAGAATACGCACCAGCGCATCTTTATCGAGCTCATCCAGCGTTGCCACAACCGGCAGACGACCAATGAATTCCGGAATCAGACCGTATTTCACCAGATCACCCGGCTCCACTTCACGCAGAACTTCACCAACAGCCTTCTGCTCTTCTTTACCTTTTACGGTAGCAGAGAAGCCAATGCTGCTCTTTTCTGAGCGATCACGGATAATGTTATCCAGACCGGCAAAGGCGCCACCACAGATAAACAGGATATTAGAGGTATCAACCTGCAAAAACTCCTGCTGCGGATGCTTACGGCCACCCTGAGGCGGAACAGAAGCCACAGTACCTTCAATCAGCTTCAGCAGCGCTTGCTGCACACCTTCACCTGACACATCGCGGGTAATCGATGGGTTATCAGATTTGCGCGAAATCTTGTCAATTTCATCGATATACACAATGCCACGCTGAGCCTTTTCAACGTCGTAATCGCATTTCTGCAGCAGTTTCTGGATGATGTTCTCAACATCTTCACCCACATAACCCGCTTCCGTCAGCGTGGTTGCATCAGCAATGGTGAAAGGAACATTCAACAGACGCGCCAGAGTTTCAGCCAGCAATGTCTTACCACTACCGGTCGGGCCGATCAGCAGAATATTACTCTTGGACAGCTCGACCTCAGCCTTGCCTTCGCCACTTTGCAGACGCTTGTAGTGGTTATAAACCGCTACCGCGAGAACGATTTTGGCCTTTTCCTGGCCAATAACGTATTCATCCAGCGTTGCCTTGATCTCTTTCGGCGTCGGCAGTTTGTCGCCCGAACCTTTACTCTCGGCTTCCTGCACTTCTTCACGAATGATGTCATTACACAGGTCGACACACTCGTCACAGATGAACACCGAAGGCCCGGCAATCAGCTTGCGTACTTCATGCTGACTCTTACCGCAGAATGAGCAATAGAGCAGCTTACCGCTATCGTCGCCTTTGCCTTTTGTATCGTCGGTCATTCGACTGCCTCATTATTCGTTGCACTGATCCAGAAGATGGATCTTTTTATCGGGTATTTCAAGGCCGGAAACAGAGTAATCCGGCCTTAAGTCAATCAGCGATTGGTTACGACCTTGTCAATCAGGCCGTATGCCAAAGCCGCTTCCGGATCCATAAAGTTGTCACGTTCAGTATCCGCGGTCACCTGCTCAATACTCTGACCGGTATGATGGGCCAGAATGCGGTTCAGACGCTCTTTGGTGTCCTGAATGTTGCGCGCATGAATCTGAATATCTGTCGCCTGCCCCTGCGCACCGCCGCTTGGCTGGTGAATCATAACGCGGGAGTTCGGCACACTCAGACGCTTGCCCTTGGCACCGGCAGCCAACAGGAATGCACCCATGCTGCAGGCCTGACCAATCACCATTGTGCTGACGTCCGGCTTAATAAACTGCATGGTGTCATAAATAGACAGGCCCGCAGACACCGAACCACCCGGCGAGTTGATGTACAGGTGAATATCCTTGTCCGGATTCTCAGATTCAAGGAACAGCAACTGCGCCACTACCAGGTTAGCCATATGGTCTTCGACCGGGCCAACCAGGAAGATTACGCGCTCTTTCAGCAAGCGTGAGTAGATGTCGTAAGCTCGCTCACCGCGGGCAGACTGCTCTACCACCATTGGTACCAGACCGCTTGCCTGGATGATTTCTGACTGTTGTTTCATGGAGTCAAACATTCGACCCTGTACTCCCTGACATAATTAGCTTTTTTACAAAAACAGCCGCAATGTGTGCGGCTGTCTCTGAGTTTAGCCATTGATTGGCGTTGTGTCAGTCACTCTGTCGAGTGATCAGGCAGGCTGATTAGCCGCGCGGATCACTTCTTCGTAAGTGGCTTCTGACTGGCTGATCTTAGCCCCTGCCAGAACTTTCTCAACCGCCTGCTCTTCCAGAGCCAGCGCTTCTACCTGAGATTTCTGCTGCGGGTTGCTGTTGTAGTAGTTGCGGACTTCTTCAGGATCCTGATAAGTCGCGGCAACTTCTTCAATCAATTCAGCCACTTTTTCTGCCGAAGGCGTCAATTCGTTCGCTTCGATCACAGCGTTCATCAGCAGACCGATAACAACGCGCTTTTCAGCCTGATCCTTGAACAGCTCAGCTGGCAGCATGTTAGGGTCCAGCTTCTGGCCACCGCCAAACTGCTGAACAGCCTGCTTGCGCAGACGATCGATTTCCTGATCAACCAGAGAGGACGGCGCTTCAACCGCATTAGCAGCAACCAGACCATCGATAACCTGCTGCTTGGTCAGGCTGCGCAGAGCACGGGCCAGTTCACGGTCCATGTTCTTGCGGATTTCTGCTTTAAACTCAGCTTCATCAGCGGTTTCGACACCAAAACCTTTGAAGAATTCTTCATTCAGCTCAGGCAGCTGAGGTTTTTTAACCGCAGTAACGGTTACCTTAAACTGTGCAGGCTTACCTTTCAGTTCTTCTTTGTGGTAATCCTCAGGGAAAGCAACGTCCAGAGTTTTCTCTTCGCCGGCTTTCGCGCCAACCAGACCCGCTTCGAAACCCGGGATCATAGAGTTGGAACCCAGAGTCAGGCTGTAACCTTTAGCTGCACCACCTTCAAATGCTTCACCGTCGATGAAACCTTCGAAGTCGATAACTACCTGGTCGCCATCAGCAGCGGCTTCCGCAGACTCTTCCCACTTGGCATTCTGCTTACGCAGGGTGTCCAGCATGGTTTCCAGATCGGCATCAGTTACTGCCGCAGTTTTCTGCTCAACTTCGATGCTGCCGAAATCGGCCAGGGTGATTTCCGGATAGACTTCAAAGGTTGCTTTGAATTCCAGATCTTTGCCATCTTCATCAACGGTAGGCTCAAAAGTAGGCATACCGGCCAGTTTTACATTCTCGTCCTGCACAGCTTTAAAGAAAGACTGTTGCATTTGCTGGTAGATAGCTTCGTAACGCGCTTGCTTACCGAACATACGCTTGGCAACAGCCGGAGGCAGCGGCTTGCCTTTACGGAAACCATTTACGCGCTGGCCTTTGGAGATACGCTTCAGTTCAGCAGTTACTTTGGTTTCAACTTCTGCTGCCGGAACGCCAATGGTCATTACACGCTGAAGACCGGAAATGGTCTCAATGGACACTTGCATAGATGCCTCTCAATATACTGTTCAAAAAATAACGCACAGGCTTTGCCCGGCGCCGATAAAATCAGAAAGGCGCGGATTATAGCGCAAGGCACTGCACGAATAAAACCATTTAGAATGCTTGAGCAATCAAACACTTAGGAGATATAAACAAAAGGAATTAGGGGGAGAAGTGGGGTGGCCGACGGGGCTCGAACCCGCGACAACAGGAATCACAATCCTGGACTCTACCAACTGAGCTACGGCCACCACAAAAGTTCTGCTGAGATTGCCAAATGGCGCACCCGGCAGGGATTGAACCTGCAACCCTCGGCTTAGAAGGCCGATGCTCTATCCAATTGAGCTACGGGCGCATGTCAATACTTTCAGACATTAGTGGTCGGGGTAGAGAGATTCGAACTCCCGACATCCTGCTCCCAAAGCAGGCGCGCTACCAGACTGCGCTATACCCCGAACTTACTTGCTTTGCAAAGTGCCCTGCAAGTGGCTGCGCATATTATAGATGAGCCCCTACCCCGTCAACGACTTTTTGAAAAAAATTAATAAAAACAATCGGTTCGGTGGTTTTTTGAGCGTTTCTGCATTTATCCGCGGGCTGGCGCCAGCGGTATCTTTGTTTTTCTCAGCGCACATGAGAAAATCGCGCGCTTTGATAACTGCTACAGGTTTACTGCGCTTATGACCGCTCAACTGATCGATGGCAACGCCACTGCCAAAGCGATTCGCGAATCCATTAAACAGCAGGTTCAGGCCCGCACAGAGAAAGGTCTGCGCGCCCCCGGTCTGGCGGTCATATTAGTAGGCAGCGACCCGGCGTCCGAAGTCTACGTGGCGCATAAGCGTAAAGACTGCGAACAGGTCGGCATTGTCAGCAAGGCCTTTGACCTGCCGGCAGACACCACCCAGCAACAACTGCTGGATCTGATCGACGAGCTGAACCATGACAGCACTGTTGATGGCATTCTGGTGCAACTGCCCTTACCTGCCGGCCTGAAAGCCGACGAAATTCTTGAGCGTATCGACCCGACCAAAGATGTTGACGGCTTCCACCCATTCAATCTGGGCCGCCTGGCACAGCGTATGCCAATGCTGCGCCCCTGCACTCCGGCCGGCATCGTTGATTTGCTGGACGGCACCGGCGAGGAAGTTCGTGGCAAGCATGCGGTCATTGTTGGCGCATCCAACATTGTTGGCCGCCCGATGGGTCTGGAACTGCTGCTGAAAGGCTGCACAGTAACCACCTGCCACCGCTTCACCAAAGATCTGGCGCATCACGTTCAGCAGGCCGACATTGTCGTCGTTGCCGTTGGCAAGCCAGGCATTGTTAAAGGTGAATGGATCAAACCCGGCGCCACCGTGATTGATGTTGGCATTAACCGTCAGGCCGACGGCAAACTGATTGGCGATGTGGATTTTGCCGCCGCCGCCGAACGCGCCGCCTTTATCACCCCGGTTCCGGGTGGTGTTGGCCCGATGACCCGCGCAAAACTGCTGGAAAATACCCTGTTTGCCTGTGAGACCCTGCACAAGCAGTAATCACAGAATATTAAGAAAATAAAAAAGCCCGGACAGATCGTTCTGTCCGGGCTTTTTGTTATCTGCCAGTGACGGCGGATTATTGCTTCGACCAGCTGGTGCCTTCCGGACCATCACGCAGCACAATCCCCTGCGCCAGCAATTCATCACGCACCTGATCGGCCGTAGCGAAATCTTTGGCTTTTTTCGCCTCAGCACGTTTACTGATCATCTCCTGAATCCAGGCCTCATCCACATCGGCACCGGACTGCAAAAAGGCTTCCGGCTCAGACTGCAGACAGCCCAACACACCGGCCAGATAACGCAGCTGACCGGCCAGCGCCGCCTGCTCAGCACCTTCGGCCTTATTCACTGCACGCACCAGATCAAACAAGGCGGCAATGGCTTCCGGTGTATTAAAGTCATCATCCATCGCAGCATGGAAACGCTGTGAATATTCATTATCAATATCCGCAACCTCACCCACTGCAACACCACGCAGTGCATTATAAAAACGCTCAAGCTTGGTGTGCGCTTCTTTCAGGCTGTCTTCGGAATAATTGATCGCGCTGCGGTACTGACTGGAGAGCAGTAAAAAGCGCACCACTTCCGCCGGATATTTTTCCAGAATTTCACGGATAGTAAAAAAGTTGCCCAGCGATTTGGACATCTTTTCACCATCAACACGAACCGCCCCGGCATGCATCCAGGTATTCACATACTTTTTACCTGTTGCTGCCTCCGACTGAGCAATTTCGTTTTCATGGTGCGGGAATTTAAGATCCGGACCGCCACCATGAATATCAAAGGTTTCACCCAGACAGCAGGATGACATGGCCGAACATTCAATGTGCCAGCCCGGACGACCAATCCCCCACGGCGAATGCCAGTGCGGTTCGTCGGCTTTGGCGGCTTTCCACAACACAAAATCCAGAGGATCCTGTTTATGCTCGTCAACATCGACACGCGCACCGGCTTCCAAATCATCCAGAATTTTGCCAGATAATTTGCCGTAACCTTCGAATTTGCGCACCGAGTAATACACATCACCATTCCCCGGCGCGTAGGCATAACCTTTGGCGATCAGGGTTTCGACCAGACGGATAATATCGTCGATATGCGCCGTGGCTTTTGGCTCCGCATTCGGGCGCTCAATTTCCAGCAGGTCGGCATCTTTGTGCATTTCAGCAATAAAGCGCTCGGTTAATGCATCAAAGGCTTCGCCATTTTCGTTGGCGCGCTTGATAATTTTATCGTCGATGTCGGTGATATTACGGATGTAATTCACCTCATAACCACGATGACGCAAGTAGCGGGCAATAACGTCAAACGCCACCATCACCCGGGCATGACCCAGGTGACAGAAGTCATAAACCGTCATACCACAGACATACATACCAACCTTGCCCGGCTGTAACGGTTTAAATTCTTCTTTCTGACGCGTCAGCGTATTAAAAATCTGCAAAGTCATAATCAGCCTTAATCTGCCTGCAGTGATTTATCTTCACGCAAGCCAATGGTCAGGTTAAAGACCGGCTTGTCAGCGCTGTGATCGTAGCGGTCGGCAACAAAATAGCCTTCACGCTCAAACTGGAAATTACTTTCTGCACCGACATTGGCCAGCGCAGGCTCAACCCAACCGGTGGTAACGGTGAGCGAATCGCGATTTACAAACTGCATAAAATCGCCGTCGACTTTATCCGGCGTCGGGTGATTAAACAGACGCTCGTACAGGCGCAATTCTGCCTGCACCGAATGACTGGCGGAAACCCAGTGCACCACCCCTTTCGGGTTATCGCCGTCGGCCGGATTTTCACCCAGCGTGCCTTCAATTAATTTCGCCCGCACCAGCACAACATTACCGGCTTCGTCTTTTTCGTAGCTGGTTGCTTCGATTACATACGAATGACGCAGACGGATACGCTTACCCGGCGTGAATTTCTTTTTGAATTTCTTGCTGTACTCTTCTTTAAAATCATCCTGATCGATATAGATCTCACGGGTAAACGGCATTTCGCGCGAACCCAGATCCAGCTCGTGATGATATTCGGCGCTGAGCATTTCCAGATGATCGGCGGCCAGATTTTCAATCTCGACTTTTAACGGCCGGATCACACACATCGCCCGCGGTGCATGCTTGTTCAGATCGTCACGCAGTGCGTGCTCCAGCATCGCCACATCGACCATACCGTCACTGCGGGTCACACCAATCATTTCGCAGAAATTACGCACCGAGCGCGGTGTAAAACCACGACGACGCATACCGGCGATAGTCGGCATACGCGGATCATTCCAGCCGGCTACAACCTGATCATCCACCAGAGCTTTCAGCTTACGCTTGGAGGTTACGGTGTAATCCAGATTAAGGCGGCCAAATTCGTACTGACGCGGCTGTGCCGGCACCGGCAGATTGGCAATAAACCAGTCGTACAGTGGTTTATGGTCTTCAAATTCCAGCGTACAGACCGAGTGGGTAATGCCTTCGATGGCATCCGACTGACCATGGGTAAAGTCATAGGTCGGGTAGATACACCATTTGTCACCGGTCTGATGATGATGCACTTTGCGGATACGATAGATGATCGGATCACGCAGGTTCATGTTTGGCGATGCCATATCAATTTTGGCGCGCAGCACGCAGGCACCTTCGTTGAACTCACCGGCACGCATTTTCTCAAACAACGCCAGGTTTTCTTCTACCGTGCGCTCACGGAACGGGCTGTTTTTACCCGCTTCGGTCAGGGTGCCACGGTATTCACGCGCCTGCTCCGGACTCAGGTCACAGACATAAGCCTTGCCTTCGCGGATCAGGTGCAGCGCCCACTGATGCAGCTGGTCAAAGTAATCCGAGGCATAACGCACCTCTCCGGCCCAGTTAAAGCCCAGCCAGGTGATGTCGTCTTTGATCGCATCAATAAATTCCTGGCTTTCTTTTTCCGGGTTGGTGTCGTCGAAACGCAGGTTACACTGGCCGTCAAACTGTTCGGCCACGCCGAAGTTCAGGCAGATTGATTTGGCATGCCCCACATGCAGATAACCGTTGGGCTCAGGCGGAAAGCGTGTCACAACGCTCTGAACCTTACCGCTGGCGAGGTCATCCTGAACGATTTTGGCAATGAAATTGTGGCTGTTTGGAGTTGTGTCTGTCATAACCATCCGTTTCTGAGTAGTACCGGCAGCTTGCCGCGCGGAGGCTGTTCCGGGCGGAAATTCCGGCAATCGTGCCACGGCGCTGTCAGGCCGCGAAAAAGGCGGTATTATACGCACTCAATCCCATGAAGGGATACACGATTCAATGACAGAGGCTTCACATGATCCTGCTTAAAACCAACTTCGGCGACATCAAAATCGAACTGAACCACGAGAAAGCGCCAAAAACTGCGGCCAACTTCGAGAAGTACGTAAAAGAAGGCTACTACGACGGCGTGATTTTCCACCGTGTGATCGACGGTTTTATGATCCAGGGCGGCGGCTTTGCCCCGGGCATGGTTAATAAAGAAACCGACATGCCGATTGAAAACGAAGCAGACAATGGTCTGAAAAACACCGTTGGCACTCTGGCCATGGCCCGCACCATGGACCCACACTCCGCCAGCGCACAGTTCTTTATCAACGTATCGGACAACGATTTCCTCAATCACACCAGCAAGTCCACTCAGGGCTGGGGTTATGCCGTATTTGGTGAAGTGGTTGAAGGGATGGACGTGGTTAACCGCATCAAAGCCGTTAAAACCACCACCCGTATGGGCCATCAGGACGTTCCGGTCGAAGACGTCATCATCGAAAAAGCTGAAATCATCGCGTAATGGCGGTTTATTTCATCTCCGATCTGCATCTTGAGCCCGGCCGCCCGGCCATGGCTCAGGGCTTTGTGCACTATCTGCAGAACCTGCAGGATGCCGATGCGCTGTATATTCTCGGCGACTTTTTTGAAGTGTGGATGGGCGATGACTTTGATCATCCCTTCGTCAGCAGCATCAAAGACGCCCTGCGCGCACTCAGCAACAAAGGCACCCGCCTGTTTCTGATGCACGGCAATCGCGATTTTCTGCTGGGCCAGACCTTCTGCGAACAGACCGGCGCCACCCTGCTCGATGATCCGGCCGTGATCACCTTAGGTGACGACGCGGTACTGCTGATGCACGGCGACAGCCTCTGCACCCTTGATGTGGAATATATGAAGATCCGTCAGATGTTCCGCAACCCGGCCTGGCAGCAGGACTTTCTCAGTAAACCACTGGAAGAGCGCATTGCCTTTGCCCGTCAGGTTCGCAGCGAAAGCCAGAGCGGTCAGCAGATGAAAAGCTCCGATATCATGGATGTCACCCAGGAAGAAGTAGACCGCGAAATGGATCAGGCCGGCGTTACCACCCTGATTCATGGCCACACCCACCGCCCGGATGATCATCGCTGGATGCACAACGGATGCGAACGCCGCCGTCTGGTGCTGGGCGACTGGTCAGACGACTGCGGCTGGATGATCCGCTGGAGCGAAGAAAGCGGACTGCAGCTCAGTCAGTTTACGTTCTGAGTTAAACGACAGGCTGCAGTAATAAAAAAGCCGGCTTTATGCCGGCTTTTTTATTACTGACGTGATTCTGCAATCCTGTTCAGAACGGCTGCGGCTCAGGCTCCAGCTGCACACCAAATTGCTCATTCACACTGGCGACCACCGCATCACGCAAGTGCTCAACATCGGTATAGTTTGCCGCGCCATTGGTGGTCAGCACCAGCGCCTGCTGATCGTGCATCCGTACCGGGCCAAGCCAGCGCCCTTTCCAGCCGGCCTGTTCAATCAGCCATCCCGCCGCCAGTTTGATACGGCCATCGGCCTGCGGATAGGTTGGTAATGACGGGTGCTGAGCGCTCAGCTGTGTTGCCTGATATACCGACACCAGCGGATTTTTGAAGAAAGAACCGGCATTGGGAATTTGCACCGGGTCCGGCAATTTACTCTGGCGAATCACACACACCTGTTCAATCAGCGCCTGCGGACTGATGGCACCGCCCTGCGCCGTCGCCCAGCTGGCCAAAGGGCCATAACTCAGATCCGGTTCAAATACTTTACTCAGACGGAAGACCACGCGGGTGACAATAAAATCGCCAGCCAGCTCATGTTTGAAAATGGAATCACGATAGGCAAAGCGGCATTCGGTGGCACTCAGCGTGCGCCACTGGCGAGAGCTGAGCTGAATGCCGGATACCGAGTCGATGCAGTCGGCAACTTCAACACCGTAAGCACCAATATTCTGAATCGGCGAAGCGCCGACAGAGCCCGGAATCAGCGCCAGATTTTCCAGCCCATGACCAAACTCCGTACTGTCCTGTACCCACTGATGCCAGTTCATGCCAGCATCCACCGCCAGCCAGCGATGGGTTGCATCTTCACGCAGCAAACGCACCGAAGTCATGGCCGATTGCAGCACCAGACCGGGCACATCGTCGGCCAGCAACACATTACTGCCGCCACCCAGAACCCGCACCGGCCAGTTATGCCGCTGCGCCAGCGTCAGCAGGCTGAGCAATTCCGAGACGGAAGAAAAACGCGCAAAGGCTTCAGCTTTGGCCGGTAAGCGCAGCGTATTCAGCGCCGACAGATCGTAGCTCTGCTGCACCTCAGGTACGGGATGATTCACGATATTTCCTTTGCGCGCTGGTTTAAACGCTGACGAATATCGGCCAGCAAACCTCCACAAGCGTCTTCAACCAGATCCAGCACCTGCTCAAAGCCATCGGCACCGCCATAGTATGGGTCCGGTACTTCGTCGCTGTTAAAGCGGCGGGCAAAGCTGCGTAAAAACAGCTGGGGTTCGGTACGCGCAGCGGCAGGTTTTAATGCGCGCAGATTACTGAGGTTTTCCAGATCCATCGCCAGCACATAATCAAACTGATCAAAATCGGCGGCCAGCGCCTGACGCGCACGTAACTGCGATAAATCGTAACCGCGCTCAGCCGCGGCTTTGATGGTGCGCGGATCGGGCGTTTTGCCGATATGCCAGGCGGCAGTGCCGGCTGAATCCACCTCAACCTGATCACTCAGCCCGGCAGAGGCGACCATACTGCGGAAGACGCCGTCGGCGGTCGGTGAACGGCAGATATTGCCCAGACACACAAAAAGCACACGCAGCACAGTACTTACTCAGCCTGTTCTTTGGCAGCTTTCTGCGCTTTTTCGAGCTTTTCTTCTTCGCTCATACGGCGCGCCTCACCTTCCAGCATCACCGGCACACCATCGCGCAGCGGGAATGCCAGACCGTCGAAGGTACACAGCAGCTCCTGTGCGTCTTTTTCATACTTGAGTTTGCCCTTACACAGCGGACATACCAGCATGCTCAGTAATTGCTTATCCATGAGTTTTTCCACTCCAGGTCATTAATAAAGAATCCAGCCGCGCCGCTATCTCAGGCTGTGCTACCGCACTGACCTGCAGATACCACCAGTCGGACCGGGCAAAGTCACGGCATTTTACCCAATCTTTTTCCGTCATAACGAGCGGCAGATCCGGTGTTTGCTGATGAAAGGCCAGATCATCGGGCTGAAACTGATGATGATCGGCAAAACTGTGCTCCTGTGGTTGCATCCCCAGACTGCGCAGTGAATCGTAAAAGCGCTGCGGATTACCAATACCGGAAACCGCCACCACCTCGCGGCCGCTGAAGCTTTGCAGGGAAATCTGTTCACCACTGACAGCATTCACCAGTGCCGTTGGCTGCACCTGAAAATCCGCGCCGTTGCGCAACACCAGATCGACCGTTTTAAGCCGTGCCAGTGGTTCGCGTAATGGCCCCAGCGGCAACAACCAGCCATTACCAAAACCACGGGCATGATCGACCACTACGATTTCGGCGGCTCTGGCCATGGCGTAATGCTGCAGGCCGTCATCGCTGAAAACGATATCCGCCCGGCCAGCAAGCTCAGCCACCGCACGGCGACGCTCAGGATCGACCACAACCGGACAAAAGGAGGCATCGCCATTCAGGCGGTTAAACAGCAAACGGGGTTCGTCACCACTGTGCTCTACCGGCGTATCAGCCGTCAGATCCAGAGGATATTGCGGGGCTTTAGCACCGTAACCACGGCTGACGACCGCGGGCCTGAGCCCCAGCGCCCGGGCACGCTCGGCCAGCAAGGTAATGAGCGGCGTTTTGCCGGTTCCGCCCACGGTAATATTACCAACCACCACCACAGGTACAGGATTGGCTGCTGGCGGATGACGCAGAAAGCGCCGGCGGCGCAGATGCACGACCACCCAAACCAGCGGCCAGAGCGGCAGCAGCCACAGATTGCCCAGCACCGAGCCATACCAGTTACGTTCAATCCGTGCCGCCAGCCCGGCGAGAGCATTGCTCATAGTGACTGTTATTCGCTGAACTGAATCTGATGCAGCTGGGCGTACATGCCCTGCTGCGCAATCAGCTCGGCATGGGAGCCGTCTTCACGCACTTCGCCCTGATCGATCACCACAATACGGTCAGCGCTCTCAATGGTGCTCAGGCGGTGGGCGATCACAAAGGTGGTACGGCCTTTCATTACTTCTTCCATGGCCGCCTGAATATGGCGTTCAGACTCAGTATCCAGCGCAGACGTCGCCTCATCCAGAATCAGCACCGGAGCGTTTTTCAGAATCGCCCGGGCAATGGCAATACGCTGGCGCTGACCGCCGGATAACAGCACGCCGTCTTCACCGACCTGGGTGTTGTAGCCTTCCGGCAGACGGGAAATAAATTCATCGGCATGGGCGGCTTTGGCGGCGGCGATGATTTCTTCATCGGTTTTATCCGCCAGCGAGCCGTAGGCAATATTGTCGCGGATGCTGGCGTTGAACAGTGTCACCTGCTGACTGACGATGGCAATCTGCTCACGCAGACTGTCGAGGGTCAGATCGCGGATATCGTCACCATCAAGCAGAATACGGCCGGAGCCTACTTCGTAAAAACGCGGGATCAGATTCACCAGCGTGGTCTTACCACTGCCGGATTTACCGACAAAAGCGACCGAAGTGCCCGGTGTCACTTTCAGGCTGATGCCTTTCAGCGCATCGTTTTCGGCGCCCTGATAGCGGAAGCGAACATCATCGAAGCAGACCTCCCCCTTAGCGCGGGTCAGGGTTTTAGTGCCCTGATCCACTTCGGCGTCGGCATCCAGCACCGAGAAAATAGATTCTGCAGCGGTCATACCTTTCTGAATCACGGCATTAATATCGGTCAGCGCGCGCAGCGGCTTGGCGATCAACGAAGCGGCGGTCATAAACTGCAGGAATTCAGCGCTGCTCATACTGCCGTCGGCCACCCGCTGAAACATCAGATACACCATCAGACCCAAACCGACAGCCACAATCTGCTGAGTCAGCGGCACGTTAATGGCTTCGGTCAGACCAAACTTCAGCGATTGCTTGCGGTTATAGTCACTGGCTTTACGGAAACGCTGCTGCTCATATTCAGTACCGCCAAAAGTACGCACTTCACGGTAACCATTAATACTCTCGTTGGTTACCTGGGTCACATCCCCCATCGCTTTCTGAATACGCTGGCTGTAACGACGGAAGAAGCGACTGGCGAAAGCAACCACCAGAACAATCACCGGTACCAGACCGAGGAAAATCAGCGTCAGGTTGTGATCCAGCCAGATCAGGTAAGCCATCAGCAGAATAACGGTAACGCCTTCCTGCACCGTGGTGGTTAAGGCCCGGGTTGAGGCGCCGGTCACCTGATCCACATCGAAAATAACCCGTGAGATCAAACGACCACTGGATTCACCATCGTAGTAATGGCTCGGCAAGCGGGTCATTTTATTGAACAGTTCAGTACGCAGGCTGTGCACGACATTACGGCCGACAACCGCAATAAAGAATTTTCCCAGAAAGGTACCGATACCGCGGTAAAAAAAGATGCCCATCAGCATCAGCACCAACAGCAGAATCTTATCCGGCTGCGGATCTGACAGGGTCTGCTCGACAACACCCATCAGATGCGCCATTGCCGGTGCTGCCGAGGCAAAAATAATGTAGCCCACAATGGCCACGGAAAAGGCCAGTTTGTGTGGCCAGACATACGAAAGCAGGCGTCCGTACAGACGCCTGATGGAGGTTTCGTTACTCATGGGGTTTATTCAGATTTCCCAGGTTGACGGGTGGTAATGCTCAGATTAACCAGACCAAGCTGGCCGGCGGCATCCATCGCCCGCACCACCGCTTCGTGCGGTGTTTTGGCATCAGCTGTAATCACCACGGGTACCGTCTGCCGGCCTGCCAACGCCTTCTGCAGACCACGCTTCAGCGTATCCAGCTGATGATTGATAAGCGTCTGATCATTAATACTGTATTCGCCGCTGGCCGAAATCAGTATTTCAATCGCCTGTGGCTGCGCTTCGGACGCTTCCGCCGTCGCCTCCGGCAGATCAATACTGAGGTGATTTTCTTTGGTGAAGGTGGTCGACACCATAAAGAAAATCAGCAGCAGAAATACGATATCAATCAGTGGCGTCAGATTGACGTCCACTGCTTCACGATTCTGTCGTTTGAAGTTCACTTAGGCCGCCTCTGAGGAATCCGCCACTTCACGATCACCATGCAGAACATCCACCAGTTTGATGGCTTCCTGTTCCATAAAGACCACAATTTCATCCACGCGGCGCTGCAGCATACGGTGCGCAACCAGAGCCGGAATACCGATGATCAGACCGGCTGCGGTCGTGATCAGAGCTTCAGAAATACCACCGGCCAGCATATTCGCCTGTCCGGTACCCTGCGTCATGATTTCAGAGAACACCTGAATCATGCCGAATACGGTTCCCAGCAGACCCATCAGCGGAGCAACGGCAGCAACCGTGCCCAGCGCATTAAGGTAACGCTCCATTTCATGGATTTCATGGGAGGCCACTTCTTCGATGCTTTCTTTCATGATCTGGCGACCATGGCGGGAGTTAATCAGGCCAGCCGCCAACACACGGCCCAGCGGGCTGGAAGCACGCAGTTCTTTGATACGGGCACTGTCGAGCTGATTGTTTTTCATCCAACCCCAGACCCGCGCCAGCAGATCACGCGGTGCAATCTGCGCCGCCCGTAAGGTCCAGAACCGTTCAACGGTAATTCCCAACGCCAAAATAGAAGAAATGATGATAGGTACCATCATCCACCCACCGCTCTGGATGATTTCCAGCATTGTCAGCTACTCCTGCCAGTTATTTTGGCCCGTACTCTAGCACAAGCCCGGGCGGCAGCATAAGACCCGCAACGCCGCTGAAAGTGCCGGACTGTGCGCAGAATCATGAATAAAATCAAGGCTGTCGCCAGGGCGGCTGCCAACCGGAACGTGCCGTCGTCACCTGTCCGTCCGGTGCCATCAACACCGCCCCATCGCGCGCTGTCAGATACCAGGGAATCTTCAGCGCCTCCAGCCGGGCCGTTACATCCGCATGAGGATGACCAAAACGGTTATTAAATCCCGCCGAAATCCATACCTGCGCGGGCTGCACAGCGTCGAGAAAAACAGAGGATGAACTGCTGCGGCTGCCATGATGGGCCAGCACCAATACATCGGAGCGCAACTCTGCGCCAAAGTGCTCAACCAATTGCTGTTCAAGATCGCGCTCAATATCACCGGCTAATAAGAAGCGCCGCTCATGCCAGCGCACCTGTACCACACAGGACTGATTATTATCCGAAGGGTTGACCAGTGCCTGCTGCTCATCCGGCAGAAGCAGCAAGCGGTAATGCAGATCCGCTCCGACTTCCTGCCAACCGGCTGTTATAAGTTCACGACAGAGGTGAGCTTGCGGCTGCACAGGCAGATCCGGCAGCCACTGCCCTAAAAACAGCTGCTGCAGCGGCAATCCACCCTGCAATACAGAGCTCAGACCGCCGGCATGATCCAGATCGGAATGACTGACAAACAACGCATTAATCTGTCTGACACCGGCCTGTTTAAGCAAAGGCAACAACAATGCAGAACCGGCATCAAAATGCTCCGAAAAGCGCGCACCGGTGTCATAAACCAGCGCATGCTGCTCACTGATAAAAGCCAGACTCTGCCCCTGCCCGACATCCAGCATGACTGCCTGTTCCCGGTACGGACCTGACACTGACAGAGGCCAGAACAACGCCAGCAACAGCATTAGCATGGCTCCAAAGCTCAGCGCAGCACTGATGCCAAGGCGCAGCAATAACAACAGACAGGGCCAGAGCAGCAGTAACGGCCAGGGCTGATAAAACTGTACCATCCACGGCTGTTGCTGCAGGGCACTGAGCACTGACCAGAAGAATTCACCCACGGCCGCCAGCAAGGTATCAGGCACAGCGATCACCATCTGTGCCTGCGTATCACTGAGTACCGCGCCCGCCAGCCAACTCAGCCCGGCATCCAGCAACGCCAGCGGCAAAATCACCAAACTAAGCAGCGGAATTGCCAGCAGGTTCGCCCCAACCTGCACCAGACTGACCGGCAGCAGCCAGAACCATAACAGCGGCAACATAGAGATAAATACCACCCACTGGGGCAGAAACAGCGTCTGCAACCACCCTTGCCGGCGCCCCGTAAAGAACGCCAGCAAAGCCAGTACAGCAACAAAAGAAAAGCCAAAACCGGCGCGGGTCCAGATCAGGGGATTAACCAGCAGCACCAGCAACAACGCCAGAGAAAGCGCCGTCAGCCAGTTAAATCGCCAGCCGCTGAAGAATAACCACAACAGCACCATAATCATGATCCAGGCACGCTGCAGCGCAATCCCCATTCCCGCCAGCCAGACATAACCCGCCGTCAGTCCACCGATCAGCAACAGACGCAACAAAGCCGGATGGCGTAAACCGCGACCACTGAACAGCCCCCAGAACCTTATACCGCCAAGTGCCAGCAACCAGCCCAGAGCAGCAACCATCCCGACATGCAAACCACTGACCACCAAAAGATGCAGCGTGCCGGTATGCTGGGCCAGCCGCCATTGCTCAGCACTGAACGCCTGCTGCTCACCAAACACCAGCCCCGCCAGCCAGGGCCAGGCCTCCGGCGAGTGACGCTGGCGTTGCGCAGCCAGCAATGTGTCGCGTAACGAGGACTCGCCGCCGTCGATCAGCCGCGCACTGCGGATATAGCCGCTGGCATCGATGCCTGATGACAGCAGAAAAGCTTCATAATCAAAGGGCAAATCATTGGCAAAAGCACGCGGACTGCGTAATACCAGTTCAGCATTCAGCTGCATACCGCTGCGCACTGCGATCGCAGGGTGATACCAGCTGAGTTGCTGACGGCGTAATTGCGGCATTTGCTCTGCCGCGGAGTCAGATTGAAGAGGAGATTGAGAATTGGCCTGCCAGCCCGACTGAGATGCAGACAGTTCCCCGGGCACAGCCGGATTACGGAAAACACGGACAATCAGGCGCACTCCCTGCCCGCGCTCCTCAACCGTCTCGACAACAACATCCAGATTCAGCCGGCTGCGATCCTGCGCCACCGGCAGGCGATGACTGAGGTTATGCTGCAACCAGAAGCTGCCATACAGAAGGCCTGTCGCCAGAACAGGTAAAAACAGCAGTCTCCGCTTACGGCAACAGCCTGAGCACACCGCAAGCGCCAGTAATATGCCAGCCAGCAGCAGAACCACCAGAGCCTGCATAAGACTCAACAGTGTTCCCGCGACAATAGCAGCGGCACAGGTCAGAACAATCAGGTGCATTGCCACTCCATGGCATTATCGGCATAATCGGCGCGCATAAATCAGCTGGCGATGTTCATGCCTAAAAAGTTTTTACAGAAGTTTTTTCCATCGCCGGAACAGGTACAGGGCAATCCATCTCTGCGCTTCCTTTCCCCGCTGTTCAGTAAACCCAATCTATGGCACGTAAACCGCCGCTCGGTGGCACGCGCCTTTATGGTTGGACTCTTTACCGCTTTTCTGCCGATGCCATTCCAGATGGGGATTGCCGCATTCTTTGCTTTTTATGCCAACGCCAACGTTCCGATTTCAGTTGGCCTGGTATGGGTCAGTAATCCGGTAACCATTCCCCCATTGTTTTACGGCACCTATTTATTCGGCACCTGGCTGCTCGGCACTCCAAGCAGTGATTTCAGCATCGAATTATCCCTGGACTGGGTACTGAATGAACTGGTGTCCATCTGGCAGCCATTATTGGTCGGCTCATTAACGATCGGTATTTTTCTGGGCGTCTGTGGGTATTTTGCCATCCACCTCGCGTGGCGACTGCACATTGCCAATAACTGGAAAAAACGCCGCATTAATCGCCTGAAGCGTGCCGCAGAAGAGGAAGAAAGTAACTGATCAGCGGCAGTAATTAATACTGCCGGCCGATGTGAAATGATCTCCCGGCTTATCCCTGCCAGGGAGATAACGTCAGGTCGCGCAACTGCAGACAACGATCCATCCGCGCTGCCAGCTGACTGTCATGGGTCACCATAATAAAAGCGGTTTCCGCCTGTTCGGTTAATGCCAGCATTGCCGCTTCTACCTGATGTGCAGTCTGCTGATCCAGATTACCGGTCGGCTCATCCAGCAAAACCAAACGCGGACGATTTACCAACGCACGGGCAATAGCCGTGCGCTGACGCTCGCCACCGGACAACTCTGCCGGTTTATGATCCACACGGTGCTCAAGCCCTAATTGGGCCAGACATTCACGCGCCCGCGCTGCAGCAGCCTTACGCGCAACACCGGCCAGCAACTGCGGCATCATCACATTTTCCAGTGCCGAGAATTCCGGCAATAAATGATGAAACTGATAAACGAAACCGATTTCCTGATTACGCAGACGGGTGCGCTGCGCATCACTCAGCTGATGCAGCTGCTGCCCACCAATCACCACGCTGCCGCTGTCCACCGTATCCAACCCGCCAAGCGCATTCAGCAAGGTGGTTTTACCTGAACCTGAAGCTCCGACAATAGCAACCGACTCGCCCGCTTTTACTTTTAATTCGACATCCTGCCAGACCGTGACCGCCTGCGGTCCGGAAGTATAAGTTTTACGCAGGCCTGTAGCCTCAAGCACCCAGGACTCACTCATAGCGTAATGCCTCCGCCGGCTGAACTCGCGATGCACGATACGATGGATACAGCGTTGCCAGGAAACTCAGCAACAGAGACGCACTGGTTACAATCACCACATCACTCCATAACAACTGTGAAGGCAGATAAGAAATAAAATACACGTCGGCACTTAAAATCTGGAAACCAAAGGCTTGCTCAACCCAGGCAACAATGTCGGAAATACTCAGCGCCGCCAGCACACCGAGAACCGTCCCCAGCACAACACCAACCAAGCCGATCGACAGCCCCTGCACCATAAAAATACCCATCACCGTTGATGGCCGTGCGCCCATGGTACGTAAAATCGCAATATCGGCTTGTTTATCGGTTACGACCATAACCAGCGTTGAAATAATATTGAATGCAGCCACCGCAACAATAATCAGCAGCAGCAGACCAATCATGGTTTTCTCAAGTTTAATCGCCTGAAATAAATTGCCGTGGGTACGGGTCCAGTCGCTGCCGGTGTAATAACCATCCAGCTGATTCACCATGCGCCAGATACCGGCCGGTGCATCGAATAAATTACTGAATTTAACCCGCAAAGCCTGAGCCTGAGCATTAATACGCCCGAGCTTACGCGCGTCCTCCAGATTCACGACGGCCAGATTGGCATCCAGTTCAGCTCCGACCGAAAAAATACCCACCACCGTTAAACGCTTAATCCGTGGCAATACCCCGGCCGGTGACAGAGTCGCTTCCGGCAGCATTAAAGTAATTTTATCGCCCACCACTACGTTCAGGTGTTGCGCCAGCAAACTGCCCAGCAGCACACCAAAGCTGCCGGGCTGTAAATCGTCCAGCTGGCCATCAATCACATGCTGCGGCAATATAGAAACCCGCGCCTCTGCCGCTGGTTCAATGCCGGTAACCATAACTCCCTGAACACGACCGCCATAACCCAGCATGCCCTGCAAACGGGTTAAAGGTGCAGCAGCCACGACTCCAGGCTGCCGTTCAACCTGTTCAGCCAATGCCTGCCAGTCATTAATACCACCACGCTCATACAGTACCCCATGGGGCACCATACCGAGAATCCGCTCACGTAATTCGTGATCGAAACCATTCATCACCGACAACACCAGAATCAGAACGGCAACACCGAGGGTCATGCCGACCATCGAAGACGCTGAAATAAAAGAAATAAAATGATTACGCCGCTTAGCCGCCAGATAACGCAGGCCTATCCATAAAGGCAGAGAGGATTCTGAAATGTTCATTGTGACCTTAATCAAACAAAGAGAACGGAGTGGACAACAATCCGGACGCAATAGTGCCCGACAATGCCGGATTTAGCGACACCCGCGCGCGGAAAAGCTGCGCACACCCCAGAAGCAATATCCCTTTAACCGCAAAGAAATAAGGCATTCCGGGCCATAAGCTCCACCACAAACGCCGCACAGATAAACAGAGGCAAACTTGACGTAAAGAACCTTGTCCTTTTATCGCCCTGCTCTAGGATAAAGAAAAACCAACCGGACACACCGTCATGAACCGTTTCTTTCTTTCTGCCTTGCTGCCTCTGTCACTCATACTGCCGGCCAGCATACTTATCAGCGCATCCGCTCAGGCCGAAATCACAGAGATTCCGCCCGAAGAAATGACGGAAGCCTACATTAAAGACACCACCGTTATTGTCCGCCGCCAGCCAGCCGCGCAGAAGGCGGAAAACGGTCAGGGTGACACCTCCCTGCGGGTGTCACCACTCGACAAGCCCTACAGTGAGAGTGATCAGCTAAAGGGCGGCACTGAAGTCCCCAGCCAGATTGCCGATCAGTATTTATCAGAACAACGCGATAACGCCCTGCTGAGCCAAAGCACCTACGATTTTCAAACACCAACACTCGATCCACAGCAAGCTCTGCGTGAGGAATACCTGCGTGATGTGCTTGGCCTCGAACCCGGTACGCCGATTGACTACAACAATCTGCAGTTCCCGACTACCATAACGCCTGACAATCCGCCTCCGGCAGGTCTCGGGTATGTTATTGCTCCGGGGCAATTCTCGATCAGCATTCCCAACAGCGACAACATCAACGCCCAGACCCACCAGACTCCTGGCGGCGAATATCAGGTCGAGGTCACTCCTTCTGAGATTATCTTTACCATCAATCTTCCTCAGCAATAAGTCGGACATAACGGGCCAATTTCCCGCAAAAGCGTCCGGAACTGGCCCACAAAAATAAATTTTCCCCTTACAAATCAACAGGTTGAAAAACACTCAGGAATCCGTAAAGAAAACATACAACTGTGGCCATTTGTCTATAAATGGGATAGAGTCAGGACACTATAAGAATAAAAGAGCCAATTGTGTTATGCAGTTCTCTACCTTCTCTGCCACCGAGCTACGCAACACTCCCCGCATCCAACTGCTGGATACTCCACGCGGGCAATACAAAGTCGAATTCCAGGCTTACAGCCTGCCGGAAAACAGCCACAAAACGCCTGTCGTTTTTCTTGGTGGTGCTTTCCAGAGCTTTACATCCTTCAAAAGTGAAGTGGAATTAGTCGTCAATACACATCCGGTTATTCTGGCCGACTTCCCTTCACAGGGCAGCAACGATCAGCTTGCTCCGGAACTCAGCCTGAATGACTACGCCGATCTGATTGAACTGTTCTGTCAGCAACAGCAGCTGGATAAAGTTCAGATGCTGGGAATCAGCTACGGCTCGGCCATGGCGACCCTGTTTGCGGCGGCCTACCCGCAGCGCGTAGAACGCCTGTTATTATCCGGCATCACCTGCTTCCGCCGCGAAAGCCTGATCACCCTGCTGGAAGACTCACTGGAGTTACTGGCCGCGGGCGATATGAACGCTTTCGCGACCACTGCGGTCTGCAATCTGATCAACCATAACCGTCTGCAGGCAACCGAAGTCAGCCCGACTTACCGCCGTCTGCTGTTCCGTCAGATCGCACGCCTGAACGACAATGAACGTCAGCGCTATGCACAGAACACCCAGCGCTTACTCGATTTTCCGGGCTTTGAACGCTTCCCTGAGTGCCCGACCATGATTGCTACCGGTGAATTCGATAACTTCACCCTGCCATCAGAAAATGCCGCGGTTGCGCGCCAATGCGCCAATGCTACTTTTGCCATCATCAAGAATGCCGACCATCTGGCCCAGTTTGAACGCAAAGAAGCCTCCAGTACCCTGTTTCATCGCTTTATGTGCGGTGAGAGCCTGGAAGGTATCGACGGTACTGAGGTATACAACCCGGAAGCTTATGATTTTGCTGACCAGCGCCTGCAAAGCCGCCAGCGTCCGCTGGAGCAGCCTTATCGCCTGATCGATGACGTGAATGGCAAAGAACACACCGTACGTATCAACAATATTAATTTTGCCGGCTGCGAACTGGAGCAAACCCATGTCGATCTCAGCCTGTCTGAATCCAGCCGTGGCCTGTATCTGGAAATTCCGGAAACCGGCGCCCGTTTTCATGTCCGCATTATGGAACGTGAACGCAAACAGCTGCGCTGCCTGCTGATTCAGCGCGATCTGAAAGAAGCCGATCAGCTGTTGGCTTACCTTGAAGGCCATTTACTGATGATCCGCGACCAAAACGATAATACCCTCAGAGAGCAACTGGCCTGAAAGCCCGCCCTCTGGCATAAAAAAGCCCGGTCATTACCGGGCTTTTTTATGCGCACACTTTTTATTAAATCCGCTTAAAAGGCGGCAAAGAATCCAGCAATAACTTGCCATAGCGATGCGACAGCAACCGTTTATCGAGAATACTGATGCGTCCGCGATCCTCTTCGGTGCGGATCAGACGTCCACAGGCCTGTACCAGACGAATAGAAGCCGCTGGCAGGGTTAATTCCATAAAAGGATTGCGTCCACGGCTTTCCATCCATTCGCTGATCGCTGCCTGAATCGGATCGTCGGGCACCGCAAACGGAATTTTAACAATCACCACATGGGTGACATATTCGCCCGGTAAGTCGATCCCTTCAGCAAAACTGGCGAGACCAAAAATAATGCTGCCCTCACCATTATCAATCCGCTCTTTATGACGGCGAACAATTTCTGCTTTCGGTAAAAAGCCCTGGCACAGCAACTGGTCATACCAGTCATGCAAAAACGTATCACGCGTTGCCTCAAGCTGGGCACGGGAACTGAATAACACCAGAGTGCCCCGGCTCAGGTCGGTATTATTTTTCAGCCAGTCTTCAATATCCGCCTGAAACTGATCGCTCTTGGGATCCGATGCCAGCGATACCGGCTGCAGTTCACCCAGTTTCTGATAATCGAAAGGACTCATAACCCGCTGATAATTTGCCCAGTCGGGCAAACCACTTTCCCAGCTTAATTTATTAAAGCTGTTCAGCGCCGTCAGGGTTGCCGAGGTAACCACCGCACCATAGCAGCGCCACCAGAGGTTTTTACGCAACTGATCGGCCACCGCAATGGGTGATGCACTCAGCCGAATATCCCAGCCATCGCCGAATGGTGTTTTTGATAACCAGCGCGCTACCGGCAATGCCCCTTCGGCCTCTTCGGCACAGAGCCAGGACAGCGCTTCGGATAATTGCTCCGCACGGGAAAACATAATCCCCATTGGCGCCTGCCAGGCCTCCGCTACGTCGCGGGTGAAATCACCGTCTTCTTTCGGATCGAGGGATTTCTGCAGCATGTCATTAAGCTTATCCAGACACAGCAACAGAGGTTGCAACGGCCCTTTTATATTGATCAGCAGCTGGCGTAAATTTTCCGGCATTTTTCCCGATTCAAAACGCAAGCGGTCCTGATCGCCGATCATATCCATCAGCAGTGGCCACACCAGGCTGATGCTTTGCAGAATATCGCGGATATTCTGCGGCGCCTCTGTTAAAGAATGCATAATGCTGTGCGGAATGCCGCTGGCCGCAACAAACTGCTCTATGCCCTTTTCCAGTTGCTGCAACCACTGACGCTGCGCCCGCACACCGATTTCAAGGCGGAAATGATTCAGCGCCTTATCGGCCAGATGATGACCTTCATCGAATACGTAAATAGTTTTTTCCGGCGCAGGTAAAACAGCACCACCACCCAGCGATAAATCAGCCAGCACCAGATCGTGGTTGGCGACAATCACATCCGCATCTTCCATCGCATTACGGGCTTTATAAAAAGCACAGTTCTGGAAATGCGGGCAGCGCCGGTTTGAGCATTCACGGTGTGTGGCGGTTAAATGCGACCATTGTTTGTCTTCGATGGCATCGGTCAGACGGTCGCGATCACCGTCCCATTTACCGGAGCCATACGATTGCAATAAAGATTCATAAAGCTCCCTGTCCTGTTCTTCCGGTGTCTGTTCAAATAAATCGACCGTGGACAGTAACCCGGACAAATGCTGCAGTGATTTATCCAGTTTTAACAAACACAGATAACGACCACGGCCTTTGGCCAGGGCAAAATTAAATGGCAGGGAAATGGTCTTTTTTAAATTCGGCAGATCTTTATCCAGGATCTGCTCCTGCAGGGCGACCGTTGCCGTCGAGATCAGCAGTTTCTTTTCTTTTTCAATCGCCATCGGCAAAGCAGCCAACAGATACGCTAGTGTTTTACCGGTACCTGTACCCGCTTCCACCACCGCAATGCCATTATCATTATCGCGCTGGCCTTTATCATCTTCATGAATAGCGCCCAGGCTTTTGGCTATTTCAGCAATCATTACCCGCTGACCATAACGCGGCTTTAAATCCAGCGCCTTGATACACTCTCGGTATAACGCCTGAATGCGCTCTTTGCTCTCACTGCTCAGCATGCTGCTTTTCTCAAATCAGGGGACGGCTTGCCAGCCTTTACTGCGGCCAACATGCAGCGGCCAGCCATCGACATCCAGCAGGATTCCCCCGGGGGTAATTTCTTTAAGAATAATACCGGGAGCAATGAAGTCGCCTTCATTCCACTGGCGATTATTCATACTGACGGTACGTTTTTCCGGCACCGGACTGTAGATATGTCCGGTAATCATTAATTGCGGAATCCGGCGTAATGCTGCCAGCGGGGGTAAAGAACGCGTATCCACTGCGCCGCGATCAGTCGCCGCCACCTGTTCTGGTACTGCAGAGGCCGGCGCCTCAATAGCTGGCTGAGTAACTGGCCTGGCAATAACCGGGGGTGGTGAAACAGAAAGCTCTGTTTGTGTTTGAACCTGCACAATCTCAGGCTCAGCAACCACAGTGTCCGCTTTGGTTTGTGCAGGCTCAGCCGGCGAGTTCTGGGATTGCTGGCGAGACCACTGCAGCCCGAAAAATACCAGCACCAGAGCGACGAGTATGGCGAAGAAGAACAACAAAGGATTAACGCTCGCCGGCGCACGGCTGACTGGCGGAGCAATAACTACAACGTCCGGAGGGCTTACTGACGGATTCATCTGCCGCTGCCGTTCCTGCTCTGATTTTTTCAGAGCATCCAGAATGTAAGACATTCAGTTACCCTCCGCAGACAAATGACTCTGGCCAGCACCACGCTCAACCTGCTGCATTACCAGCAGGGTTTCGGGGCCGATAATCTTATCCGCACTCAGGCCATGCTCAGCCTGAAACTGAGCGACCCGGTTCGCCAGCAAAGGGTCGTAAAAACGTGAATCTATCGTGTTGCTTTGTCCTTCCGGACTGATCACCTGCCAGTCAGCACGCCATTCCATACCCAGCTGACGGCGTATCCACAGGATAAGATCCGACTTCTTACCCGGACGCACCAGCTGACCGTTATAACCTGCCGGCGGCTGCCACAGCACTAAAGCCCGTCCGGCAAATAACGCCGGATTCAGACTGCGACTGAAACGTTGCCATACCGTCCCATCCGCAGAGTTCATCTGCACCGCCAATGGTACCTGCAGCCCCTGTAGCCTGAGCCACGGCCAGTCAACCCAAAGACACTGGTGGCTACCCTGCAACTGCTCACAGGTAATAGCAGTATCGACAGACCTGCCCGCCCCGTGATCATCAGCCAGCAGCAATGCCAAAGGGGATGAAGGCTCGGCCGCAGCCGGTGCCAGCCAGTGCGATAACCGCTCCTGCAGCTGTGGCATAAAAGAAGCAGCCAACACCAGCATTGCGGTCACAGACATCAGCGCCAACATCGCGGGTAAACGTCCGGATACCGTCCTGATACCCTGACCGAGAACACCAGCCCGTCGTGCTCCGAGAATTTCCCGTTCCGCGCCTTTAACCAGAGCAACATCAACCAGCCTGACACCCCGGGCATAAGCACCCAATAACGCCCGGTCAGCCAGATTATTCAGCAGCCGTGGCACACCGCCACTGGCACGCCAGAGACGCCTGGCCGCCGCCGCAGTAAACAGCTCGGCATCGACACCCGCATGAGCACAACGATGACGCAGGTAAGCGCGGGTTTCCTTCAGGCTGAGATTGTGCAGATGATAGCGCGCGGTAATACGCTGACTGAGCTGACGCAGATCATGGCGGGCAAGCAATTCCCGCAACTCTGGCTGACCAACCAGAATCAGGGTCAGGAGCTTTTCTTTATGGGTTTCCAGATTGGTCAGCAAGCGGATTTGTTCAAGCAAAGGCGGCGGCATACTCTGCGCTTCGTCGATAACACAGATCACCCGCTGACCCGCGGCATACCATTCCAGCAAGGCTTTATTGAGCAATGCATAGAGCTCACGCTGGGTGGCGTCTTCTTCGTAACTCAGACCCAGCTCATCACACAGACTCTGCAGCAATTCGGTCGCGGATAATTGCGGATTAAACAGATACGCGGTCCGCACATCGGCCGGAGTTTGTGCCAGAAAAGCACGACAGAGCGTGGTTTTACCGGTACCCACCTCGCCGGTCAGACAAATCAGACCGCCATGCCCGGTGAGCGTGTACTGCAGATGTGCCAGCGCTTCCTGATGCCCATCCGACGGAAAAAGAAAATCCGGGTCTGGGGCAATGGTGAAAGGGAAACGCTGAAAACCGAAATGTTCAAGATACATCGGGGGCTCTGCTGCTCAGGTCTGTGCTTACCGGCAGCGGCCCCGCCGGCAAAATTCAACGCGCATGATAACGGATTTTATCGCCTGCCGCAGTGGAAACGGCGGCAGCAGAATTAATAACACCGGAGAGCATGTCGCTCGCATCCTGCACCCTGGAACCTCTACCAGCCCAGAGCAATTCCCAAACGCAGCTGAATATCGCGGGCATAAGCAGGCCGTATATCATCGCTGACTATTTCCAGCCGGTGCCAGCCTGAACGCCAGTGCACTCCAACCTGACTCGTAGAATGAAGTGACACCCCCATATCACCTAAAGGTGTCGTCCAGTCTTTAGCCAGACTGAGACGCTGATAGCGGTCATGTTGGAAATAACGTACGCCCAGCTGCCGCTGTTCGTCATAGACACCAGCATCCAATGTCCAGGGAATATCTGTTGTGTAAGAAGACTGTCCGGAGCGGCCTGAAGCTGCGCCAGAACTGTTGCAGACGGCCTGCCCGCCACCACTCAGGTTAATGCAACCAGTGGTGAAAGCCGCATCCGCAAACTGCCAGCGATTCCATAAATCGCTGAACGCTGCATCCAGCTGCCAACGATCCCGCAACCGAGTCTGCAGAGAAATATCCAGACTGACTCCGGAGCCATCACCGACATCCGCCGGATATTCGAGAATTTTATCCTGATCAAAATGATAATCGAGCACTGCCGATGCCGTCAGCGGCTCCCCCGCAAACGAAGCGCCTTTCAGGGAGCCCAGCTGGAAATGACCGACACGGTAATACGCCAGACCAGGAGTTACGCTGAACAACGGCAGATCAAACCGGCGAGAAAGACGTACGCCCCGAGCCTGCAATCCTCTGACCTCAAGGTCCAGAATACGATCCTTTGAACCTGGCAGCCCCAACTCAAGCTCACGATAAAATTCTGACGTATCACGATTAAACGTCAGGTAGTAATACCAGCGTGTCTCACGCTCTACCTGCCAGCTCTGATAATGCATCCCCATCCGGAAACGGGCATCAGCATAGGCATAAGTGCCTGACTGAAAATCGCCATCCCAGCCAGACAGCATATTGGTCAGAGAAACCGGCTCAGAACTGCCATGAACATCAACCGCTGAGTAGAGCTGCCAGTCATCCGCCTCAGCAACAATGGGGAAACACAATGCGGCACTGTAAGCCGCCCCAAAAAAAATACCAATTTTATTTTTCAACCGCCAAGCACCAGAAACTGGCCATCACTGAAACGAACAACATAAACGCCATCACGCTCTTCACGGATAACGCCGACAATGGAGTTACGGTAAGTCAGATACCCCACGGCATTACAGCTGCCTGTCACACTTTCGTCTTTGCGGTTAATAATACCGCAGGGCTGAGCGGTACCGTTCAGTTCGTAGTCAACCCTGCTTGCCAGAGTAATACCGATACTTTCGCCCTTATCTCCAGTGGTAAATAATTTCACCCCGCCGCGATAAATAATCATCCCCCCGATTTCAAAGGTGAAATCCCGAACAGTTTCGACCTGATTGTCATCCTCTTCTTTTACAGAGTTATTTCCCACCAGATACGAAAGATACAAACTTTGTGCACGCACGCCGGTAGGCAGAACATCGACCAGATAGTCGTAATCGTAGCCTGCTGCTATAGCCAGATCCCATACATCTTTTGATGTGCGGGTCAGTTTCATATCGACAATAGCCAGTGGTGCACGGCCAACACTGCCATCCTGTTCTTCTGTTAATTCATGCGCAGCACGCACATGAAGATTGTTAATTCCCTGGGTAAATACCGCTTTCAGCTCACCATCAAGCTCGACATTACTGCCAACAACCAATTCATGCACACCATCATCATCAACATCCGGAAATAACGGCTTATATGCTCCGCGACTGGGAATAGAAAATAAACCCAGGCGATCGTCATCAATCAGTTTCTGAATACTCAGATTTTCTTCTTCGCTCAGCTGGGTGCAGACATCAGTCTCACGTTCGTTCGCTTCATTAATAACCACTGAACATTTGCGCAGTCCGGGAAGACCATCTGTATCACTGAAAATCTCCAGACGATTAATACCGTAATTTTTAATTTCAACATCAATGTAATCAGCCTGACGATACACTTCTTCGTCATCTATTTTGCTGAACAGCACACTCTGATTTTCCATAAACAGATATTCAAACAAACCAGGTTCAATCAGCCCTGCTTCATAACCGCTGCGTATACGGAAGAAATCATCCAGCTCAGGCCAGACTGAATCAGAATAATAATTAGCGGCATTGGTTGCTTCTGCCGACAAGGTCACCTGAGCCAGATCCTTAAGCTCAACCTCCTCACCATTTTCGGTAATACTGCCTTTAACTTCACTGCTTGCCGTCAGCGATACTGCGATGGATGTCAGGTTGTAATGCAGGGGTGAAGGCGGGGTCAGCTCATTATTATTTTCAACAATATCATTAACACCAATCAGCTTGGCCGAAATATACAGGCCAAATTCCTGCTTAACGCCATTAACCATTGCCGGCACGACAACATCCGGCCATTCAAGGTCATAACCCAAAGGCGGTGTAACCACCGGGTCCGGCGGAGCGTCATAACCATCATCACCGCTATAAACGATACGAACCCGTGAATAGCTTTTAACCTCATCGCCATCAGCATTGGTTGTTTTGACTTCTTTAAATTTAATGCTGGCAACAGTATCCAGCGGTTCAATGGCTTCGCCAGGAATATTAGGAACTTCAGGCTCATCCGGATCGATAATTAACTCACCCAGCAGCTGAATATCAAAGGCATTATATTTACCCTCCTCTTCAATGGCGGCGCCAAGTTCAACCGGCACCATGGTAAGAGTGAGCCCTTCTGCCGTCAGTTTTTTAGCCGCTGCATCATAAATATGCCCTGCCGCTGGAGTACAAGTAGCATTAACACAGGCAATTAATTCCAGCACCAGATCTTTGACCGTACGGGTACCGGCAGACAGCTGTGGCGCGATGCCATAGTAAATACTGTTCAGCGCCGAGTAGTAGTTCACCGTTTTTTCAACGTACGCCGGGTCGATAAAACTATGCACACAGCTGGCATCTGTTTGTGGTGTGCCGGCCGGGCAGGTATTTATGTCCTGCCCTTTGTAATTTACCAGGCGCTCATTCAGATCGGCCATAAAAGCACGGGCATTATTAATCCGGTCAAGCCAGTCATTAACCTGGCTGGCCGGTATATCAATATTCGTCAGCTGATCAGTTTGATCTTCCAGAGCGGCCAGACGCTGATCCAACACGGTAATAGCACCCGACAATTCTGACGGAACAGAATAATTCTGGCTGGCAATATAAGTACGGTTTTCCTGCAGAAGCGTTTTTGCTGCATTGTAGATGCGGTACAGAGAAAAAGAGGTACCGATAGAGGAGCGCTGATATAACTGCCCCTGATTGTGCAGGAATTCATCGACCATGTCCGCCAGCCAGTCAACCTGATCCTGCCCGGTTTCGAACGCCAGCTGCTGCCCCGCAGCCACAATGGCACCATAGATAATGGATTCCTGCTTTATCGCCGACGCCAGACCACTGTCTTTATATAATTCTGATGGTGCCAGCGGGCGCAGGGAAATAATATCCGACAGACCGAACAGAGCACTCAACCATAAATTAGCGCGCTCAATGGTAAACGGTGTATAGACCCCCGCTTTTGGTGTATCAGGGTTCGTCCCATCTCCGCTGTTATCAATATAACTGGTGTACGCCAGTGCACTGGCGAGGTGTGTCACCCAGTTGGCATTAATGCGCATATTGTTTTGCGCACTGCCAACCGAAGCACGTAATTCATATTCCGCCGGAACCGCTTTGGTCGTGCGGTAATTCCAGCCGCCATAACAGCCATTAACCAGTTCACAGCGCTCTACTGTTGCTTCATCATCTTTGCCACTGATAATCAGCGTAACCGGACGGCCGATATCATCATTGCCGAGTTTTACCTGATAATACGCCAGCGTTGTGCTGCTGGCCTTAGCGCCGGCATAAACCTCTGCTTTTGTGCCATCTTCTCTGGTAACAGCTTCAGTTGTCGTCTGCCCCTGAACATCGATAGGTACGGCCTGCACCACAGCATTCTGCACACTGCTGCTGCCTACATAGCCATTCACATATTTGACCGGCTCGGTTTTTCGGGTGGTACTGGAACCGTTACCACTGCAGGCAGCCAGAAGACAGATACTCAGCAGGAGAGAGATACGGGGAAGAGAGAACATAGTTATTTTTCTTTTTAATACCAAAGTCCTGCGATTGTAACCGGCCACCCTGACGGCAGCCAGCAGGCACCCATGGTTTACCCGCCTTTTACACAAAAAAAAGCCCGGCAGAGCCGGGCTTTTTCTCAAGCTGTCGGAATTACTTCTGCGCAGCTTTGAACTTCAGACGGTAAGCGTGCAGCAGTGGCTCAGTGTAACCACTTGGCTGCTCTTTACCTTTGAAGATCAGGTCAGACGCGGCCTGGAAGGCAATGCCATCAAAGCCTGGTGCCATGTTGATGTACAGCGGGTCACCGGCGTTCTGGCCATCAACGATCGCAGCCATACGCTTCAGGCTGTCTTCAACCTGTTCGCGGGTACAGATGCCGTGCTCCAGCCAGTTGGCAACGTGCTGGGAAGAGATACGCAGAGTCGCGCGGTCTTCCATCAGGCCAACGTTGTTGATATCAGGCACTTTGGAACAACCAACGCCCTGATCGATCCAGCGCACAACGTAACCCAGGATACCCTGACAGTTGTTATCCAGTTCCTTCTGAATCTGTTCCTGAGTCAGCGCAGCGGCTTCTTCAGCAGTCATCAGAGGAATCGTCAGAATGCCATCAACAGAAGCGTGCTCACGACCTTTCAGTTCGTTCTGAACAGCAAATACGTCTACTTTGTGGTAGTGCATAGCGTGCAGAGTCGCTGCAGTCGGAGACGGAACCCATGCAGTGTTGGCACCGGCTTTAGGGTGACCGATCTTCTGGTCCATCATCATGCCCATCTCATCCGGGATAGGCCACATGCCTTTACCGATCTGAGCACGACCCTGCAGACCGGTTTCCAGACCAGTGTCCACGTTCCAGTTTTCGTAGGTGTTGATCCACAGCTGCTGCTTCATTACAGACTTAGGTACGAAAGCACCGGCCAGCATAGAGGTATGGATTTCGTCACCGGTACGGTCGAGGAAGCCGGTGTTGATAAACACAACACGGTCTTTCGCAGCACGGATACATTCTTTCAGGTTAACTGTGGTGCGACGCTCTTCGTCCATGATGCCCATTTTCATGGTGAAGCGTGGCAGACCCAGTGCATCTTCAACGCGACCGAACAGTTCGTTAGCAAAAGCCACTTCTTCAGGACCGTGCATTTTTGGCTTAACGATGTTCACGGAGTCAGCAGTAGAGTTGCGGAATGGCGCATTGCCTTTCAGGTCGTGAATCGCGATCAGCGTGGTGATCATGCCATCCATAATACCTTCAGGGATTTCACTGCCATCAGCCAGCAGAATCGCCGGGTTAGTCATCAGGTGACCAACGTTACGGATGAACAGCATGGAGCGACCTTTCAGCTTCACGGTTTCACCGTTCAGGCCGGTGTATTCGCGGTCAGCGTTCATGGTACGGGTAAAGGTTTTGCCACCCTTGGTCACTTCTTCTGCCAGGTCACCTTTCATCAGACCCAGCCAGTTGCCGTAAGTTACGACTTTATCGGCCGCATCAACCGCAGCAACAGAGTCTTCACAGTCCATGATGGTGGTCAGTGCAGATTCCATCAGGATGTCTTTAACACCAGCAGCGTCAGTAGAGCCAACCGGAGTAGATGCATCGATCTGGATTTCGAAATGCAGACCGTTGTTCTTCAGCAGAATCGCAACCGGCGCAGCAGCATCACCGTTGTAACCAGCCAGCTGAGCAGCGTTTTTCAGCGTGGTGGTTGAACCGTCTTTCAGGGTAACAACCAGCTTGCCGTCTTCGATGGCGTATTTAGTGCTGTCGACGTGGTCACCGCTCAGCAGAGGTGCCGCTTCGTTCAGGAAAGCACGGGCATAAGCAATAACCTTGTCGCCGCGTACTTTGTTGTAGCCAGTACCTTTTTCCGCACCGTTTTCTTCAGAAATAACGTTGGTGCCGTACAGCGCATCGTACAGAGACCCCCAACGGGCGTTGGCAGCGTTCAGGGCAAAACGCGCATTCATTACCGGCACAACCAGCTGAGGACCGGCCATCTGGCCAATTTCCGGCTCTACATTAGCCGTGGTTGCTTCGAAATCCGCGCCTTCAGGCAGCAGATAACCAATTTCCTGCAGGAATGCTTTGTACTCTGCAGCATTGTGAGGCTGACCTTTACGTTCAGTATGGTAAGCGTCGATTTTCGCCTGCAGATCATCACGCTTGGCCAGCAGCGCTTTGTTCTTCGGAGCCAGTTCGTTCGCCAGAACGTCGAACTCTGCCCAGAATTTCTCTGCATCGATACCAGTACCCGGAATCGCTTTTTCATTTACGAAGTCGTACAGCGCCTGAGCAACCTGCAAGCCACCCTTCTGAACGTATCCAGTCATTGTTAAGCCTCAAAAAAAATTCAATCACAACCGGCTGCTGCCGGTCATTCTGACCACTACTGAACGACTGCGGACAATCGCCAGCCACAAATTAAGACGCGGCAGTATACAGGAACGAACTGGCGACTGCTAACCCGCTTCTGACAACCACCAGTAAAATCCGCAACCAGACAACAGTAAAAACACCAAATAGATAACGGTATAAATAAAAGAAGACTAACCCTATCCGACCAAGTAACAAAGGCTGCCCAACCTGAGGTCTGCTATTGTCTGCGTTTTCACCAAGAACCGCGTTTATGGATCAGATTGCCACCACCATTCTCAGCTCCGGCCGCTCAGCAGTTGAGCTCGCGCTGTTTATTCTGCTGCCCATTATGATTGTGATGCTCAGCATCATGCGCTGGCTTGAAGCCCGCGGCCTGCTGCACCGCATTGTCCGCGTAGTCAGCCCGCTGCTGCGCCCTTTCGGCCTGACGGGTCTGGGGGTGTTCGCCCTGATTCAGGTCTCTATGGTCAGCTTTGCCGCACCGATCGCGACACTGGCCATTATGGCGCGTAACGGCTCCTCTCCACGCCATATCGCCGCCACCCTGGCCATGGTACTGGCTCTGGCGCAAGCTAATGTTGTATTTCCGATGGCCGCTGCCGGGCTGGATATCCCAACCACCCTGCTACTGGCTATTCCAGCCGGTCTGATTGCTGCCGCCGCAACCTACTATGGTTTCGGCCGCACGCTGAGTGCAGAAGAAAGCGCACCGCCATCTGCCGAACTGATGCCAGAGGCCGATCCCGAGCACGGCAAACTGCTGCAGGTTATCCGCCGCGCCGGCAGCGATGCCTGGGATATCGCCATGGGTGCACTGCCCTTGCTGGTCGTTGCTCTGGTGGCCGTGAATCTGATCCGTCTGACCGGCGCTATCAGCGAACTCGAAAGCCTGCTATCTCCTTTACTTACAGCCCTCGGCTTTCCGCAGCAAACTCTGCTGCTGGCCATCACCAAATACATCGCCGGCGGCACTGCCATGATGGGCATCGCGATGGAACAGATGCAGCTCGGACTACTCAGCGCACAGGACATCAACCTGCTCGCCGGTCTGCTTCTGTGTCCGCTCGATGTTGCCGGCGTTGCCATTCTGATTGCCGCAGGCAAGCCTGTTGCCGCCGTTGTCCGCCCAGCCATTTATGGCGCACTGATTGGTATCGCTTTACGCACCGCCGGGCATTTCTGGCTGTTCACATAAACTTCGCAGCTTTGCAGAGCGCGCATAAAAAAAGCGACCCGGAGGTCGCTTTTTTGTTTGTTCAGCGCTGCGAAGTTACAGCATCTCCCAGCTACCATCGATATAGCGGATCAGCCAGATACCATTTTCCTGACGGATACGGCCGTAGACCACATCACGGAAGTTAAGCGTGAACACCGCATCAGAAAGCACCGTGCTGTCGGTCACTTCAGACACATTTTCCAGCACACAGAGATCGTATTTGCCATCGGCACCGGTAATGTATTTGTACGGCAGCGGCGCCAGGTTGTAGTTCTGCTGCAGATAGGCCGTCAGCTCACTGTCGAGAGTCGTGGTCGTTCCATCTTCCAGCGTCAGCGCTACGCCGTCTTTATAGACCGCCACACTGCCGGTGGTTTTAAAGGTGGAATCCGTATCAAAGCTCAGCACAATACGATCTAACGCCGAGCCGGTTCCCAGATAAACATCACTGCTGGTCAGGCCTGAATAATCATGCGACAGCGCAGCTGTCAGCTTGTAACGGTCAGCATCCGGTGCATTCAGCAACACATCCAGCAAGGTACGCGGCTGGTCATTCAGACGCACCTCTCCGGTCACCCGCACGGCATTCAGTCCAAGCACCATGGGCTCATAAAGCTCACCACTCATTGGCATTCCGGTTTCCGCCAGAGGCGCCAGTGTCAGGCAGCCATTGGAGTCTGCCGTATTGGTTGGCCAGGTAACGAAGTAAACCCCACGACCGGGAATTTCCACGCGCGAAAACACGCCCGCTTCCCACAGATCGTTAATCGCCAACTGCAGATCACGCTCGGCATACAGGCGCTGCTTTGGCTGACAGGAGCTGACAGCCCAGCCACTGCCGGAATCATTCAGTTCACAGATTTCCAGATCGTGGGTGCTGACCAGTTCGGTTATATCGCCGTCTCGATCCGAGTCATTCGTATCTTCACGCCTTACCGTCGGATAAAAACGGAAGCGCTGCGACTCACCGAGCGGCACATAAAAATCCAGATACTGTACATTCTGCCCGCCAATCGTTTGCTCACCGGTGGCATAGCTCACCAGATCGTTCTGAATACTGCCCTTGGCAAAGACCGGATTCGGAGTGAAAAATCCGTTAAAAGAAGCAAACTCCTTCTCTGGGTAGTGCTGGGCAGCGTTAGTGCTGGTTGCGGCAACGTACAGGCTTGAGTAATCCACATCCTGCTCATTGTCATCGCCGACCTTATCGGAGATACGGCCATTCAGCACCACGGTGTCGATATTAAAACGACGTTCGCTGTTACTGTCCTGAGGGTCTTTCACGCCGCGGAAGAAAATGCGATAGCTGCCGGTTACCTCGGCTTCTTCAGCTCCCCCGACACGACTGGTGTCGTACAGTGAAAAATCCGACCAGCGCATTTCATACGCCAGAATTTCATTCCCCGCCGGATCAGCCAGCTCGCTCACCGGTGTTGTGAAATACACGCGCACCCCGGACGCCGAAAGAATGTCATTAGCGGCATTGTCATCTTCATAGACATTATCGACGACAAAACGCAGCGTGCCCTGCTCATAGGTACCGCGAATCAGTATATCGATAGCATTGGACGAAGTCGGGTTGTCGTCTGCATCCGTGGTATTTACATCGGCCACCGCCTGGCTGACGATAATTTTGCCGCTGTTCAGCGTCATGGTGCCATTGCTATAGGTGCAGGATGTCACCCACGGATAAAGAGCAGTACTGGCACACACATTAGCGCCGCCTGCCAGATACGTTTCCTGATACAGCTCTGCCGTTTCACGATAAGCATCAAGAATTAAATCCAGATTAGCGGCATGCTCATCGCCGATTTTTTTCAGCAGATCAACGTACTGATCAATCTCGGCTTTATAGCCGTCTTCAAAGAATGTCTCGCTGTAGTTGCGCAGCACACCAACAAAGGCTTTGGTCCGTTTAATGCCCAGCACAAAGTCATCGTATTCGCTCTGACCAAACAACGACTGCAGCGTGTCAGGAACCTCAGCGGTCAGGGTGTCGGCAGCAAAAGCATCAATATCCGCCTGCAGACCAGAAACAACGCCGGCAATATAGCCCTGCAGAGTGGCATCCGTAACGTTCAGCGCCTGCAGATTGGCGATAGCATCGGTATAAAGTGCGGTCAGATTCAGCGTCTGGGTACCACCCTGCTGCATCATCTGGCCTTTATTTGCGCTGAAATCAGCAGCGACGGCATGGGTAAAGTCAACACCAGTAACCAGCGGCGTGTAATTCTCTGCACGATGCGCCCAGGCCGCCAGCAAGGCACCATAACGAATACTGTCAGCCGCTTTGGCGGCATCGGCTTTACGCCATTCATTAATCTGAGTCAGGTCCGCTGGCTCTGTAGTCTGTACATTGCTGATACCAAACACCCGCGACACCTGAGAAATCGCCTGCTCAACGGAGAACGCCGAGTAATAACCGGTCTCAACCCAACCGACAGCGACATCCGGCACATCCGGTACATTCGGCACACCAGTAGCACCGGCATCGGCACTCTCGTTATAGACATAATCGAATGCCAGCTGAGCAGCGAGATCCGTCAGCGGCGTTACGCGGATGCGCTCATTTTTGTTCAGATCATAAGCAACCGAGCGCCAGCCCAGATTATCTGTCTGTGCCATATCGGCAGCAAATGCACCAGCAGCACAGCCGCCCACCCACTGACAACGGACCGTGGTTGCCACCGTCGCGGTAACCGCGTCGGCTTCACGCCCAACCACTTCAAATAGCTGCAGCTCACCGGTGGAGATAACGGCTTTAACCGCACCTTCCTCATCGGTTACGTACTCTGAGCGTACCAGGCGACCTTCGGCATCTTCATTCGGCCAGCCGGCTTCGGTGATTGCCGCCGAGCGCACAATGGCATGATTGATATCTTCCTGCCCGGCCTGAACATAAACCGACACCGTTGAGGAAGAAGAGGAGCCGCTGTCACTGCAGCCGGACACCAGCCCCACAAGCGCAGGAAACATCAGAGAAGCAGTCAGAAGTTTATGCATAGCCATACAAAGGAATCACTCTGTTAATACCGGCCGCGCTGTGACCCGCGCGCCGTTCAGGTATAAAAATGCCGCCTATCATAACAGGCTTTGTCAGCGGTGATAGCTCAGCAACCACTTAATACCACTCATTATGAACGCAGCGCAGTGCATAGACCCGGACAGCTGAGACAGGTTCAATCCCTTCGCGGCGCAGTCCGTGCCGGGTTTCCGGCCGCACAATGCTATGCCCTGATGGCCGCTTTCCGCTAGAATGCGCGGCTATTTCAGGCGAAGCCTTATCTTCAGGCATTGCCTAACCGCGGAACACCAGAGGAACACCATGCAGTTATTCGTAGAGCAACTCACCAACGTCGATTTCAGCTACCTGGACGCCAGGCGCGGCCTGGTGGGTGAAACTTGGTGGGCATCCGCCGTACTCGATGGCGCACTCGACGATCAGGGCATGGTTTGCGACTTCGGCATTGTTAAAAAGACACTGCGTAACTGGCTGGACGACGAGCTCGATCACCGCCTGCTGGTACCGGTTCAGTCACCGGCCCTGACCCTGAAACACAGCGCTGACATGATTGAACTCAGCTGGCGGTACGACAACGGCGAGCTGCTGGAGATGCGTGCGCCGCGCCAGGCCGTCGCTCTGGTCGATGCCGGACAAATCGATGCCGACAGCGTTGCCCACTGGTGCCGCGAACAACTGCGCAGCCATTTTCCGGTCAACGTTGAACAACTGACCCTGAGCTTCGCTGCTGAAGACATTGATGGCGCCTTTTACCACTACAGTCACGGCCTGAAGAAGCACAATGGTAACTGCCAGCGCATCGCCCACGGTCATCGCTCACGCATTCAGATCTGGCTTAACGATGAGCGCAGCAGCGCACTGGAACAACAATGGGCAGAACGCTGGGCCGATATTTATCTGGGCAGCGAAGAAGACCTGATCAGCAACGACAATAACCAGCTGCTGTTCCGCTACAGCGCACAACAAGGCGAATTCGAGTTATCCCTACCCGAAAGCCGCAACTACATGATGAATACTGATACCACCGTTGAATTTATCGCCCGCCATCTGGCCGACACCATCAAACAGCAACACCCGACCAGTCAGGTCAAAGTGCGTGCCTTTGAAGGTGTTAATAAAGGCGCCATTGCAAAAGCCTGATCCTGATACAAGCCAAAACAAAAGCGGCCCTGTTTCCATTGCACCTTCACGCTCCAGAAACAGGGCCGCTTTTTTTATTGATTTTTGTTCAGCCTGCCTGCTGTCAGGCCGCTTCCATCCGGGCCCGCAAACGCCGTTGTCCGAGAATAAACACCAGCAGCGCCAGCGGCAGTGCAAACCACAACCACTCATGCAGGGTTTCGGCGTACTGCTTACCCAGCATAAAGGCCACGGAAAAAATCAACGCTGCCCAGACCACGATAGAAACCACATTGGCCAGGGTAAAAGTCCAGCCCGGCACCCGCGCCAGACCACAGGCGATATATCCAAACGTACGCAACCCGGGCATACAGCGAATCAGCGCCAGCTGATGCCAGGGGGCCTGCTGCAAAGGTTTTACCTGACGCTGAATCTGATCATGGCGGAATTTGTTTGCCAGCCAGGGCCAGACATGCGCCAGCCGGCCAACCAGATACAGGGCGGTATCGCCAATAAACATACCGCTACAGATTGCTGCAAACGTCACTTCCGGCGCCAGTTTACCGCTCGCGGCCAGCATAGCGGCGCCGATAATCGCCAGATCCTCCAGCATAAAGGTCGACACAATCACCACCAGAACCAGCCACACCGGGCTGTCGGAATAACTCAGCAATGAGTCCAGCATGAAAACTTCTCAGATAGTGGCCAACAACAGCGCACGTATTCTACCCGCAGCTTTGTGACAGCCAGATGACAGCCGGAAACCGGGGATGCAGAACACCACAACCATTGATCGCGCAGTAAAATCCACCCCGATGCTGAGATATGCAAAAAAATCCGGTAGAATTGCGCGCCTTAAAATTCTTACATTCATTGTCCGTTGAGAGTCGCTATGTCCTCCCAGAACCCAATGGAGCTGTCTGCCCTGACCGCTATTTCTCCGATTGATGGTCGTTACGGCAGCAAAACCGTGCAGCTGCGTCCGATTTTCTCCGAGTTCGGCCTGATCCGCGCCCGCGTCGAAGTGGAAATCCGCTGGTTACAGCGCCTCGCGGCCCATGAAGCCATCACCGAAGTTCCGGCCTTCTCGGCAGCTACCCAGCAGCAGCTGGACGCCATCGTTGCCAACTTCAGTGAAGAAGATGCCCTGCGCATCAAAGCCATCGAAGCCACCACCAACCACGACGTGAAAGCGGTGGAATACTTCATCAAAGAAAAGTTTGCCGACAACAGCGAACTGATGGCGGTGAATGAATTCGTGCATTTCGCCTGTACTTCTGAAGACATCAACAACCTGTCCCATGCACTGATGCTGAAAGCCGGTCGTGACGACGTCATGCTGCCGGTTATGCAGGAAGTCGCCGATGCGATCCGCGCCCTGGCCCACGAAAACGCTGCCCTGCCGATGCTGTCACGTACCCACGGTCAGACCGCCTCGCCAACCACGCTGGGTAAAGAGATGGCCAACGTAGTGGCCCGTCTTGAGCGCCAGATCAAGCAGATCAAAGCAGTTGAACTGCTGGGCAAAATCAACGGTGCCGTGGGTAACTACAACGCTCACCTGTCGGCCTACGCCGATATCGACTGGGCGGCCAACGCTGAAACCTTCGTGACTTCTCTGGGCCTGACCTTCAACCCGTACACCACCCAGATCGAGCCACACGATTACATCGCCGAACTGTTCGATGCCATCGCCCGCTTCAACACCATCCTGATCGACTTTGACCGCGACATCTGGGCTTACATCTCGAATGGTTACTTCAAACAGCGCACCATTGCTGGCGAAGTAGGCTCTTCGACCATGCCGCACAAGGTGAACCCGATCGACTTCGAAAACTCCGAAGGCAACCTCGGTATCGCCAACGCAGTGATGACTCATATGGCGCAGAAACTGCCGATCTCACGCTGGCAGCGCGACCTGACCGACTCCACCGTACTGCGTAACATGGGCGTTGGTCTGGGCTACAGCCTGCTGGCGTATCAGGCCAGCCTGAAAGGCATCAGCAAGCTGCAGGTCAATGCCGAGCGTATCGCTCAGGATCTCGACAACGCCTGGGAAGTTCTGGCTGAGCCGGTACAGACTGTGATGCGCCGCTACGGCATTGAACAGCCATACGAAAAACTGAAAGCCTTTACCCGTGGCAAAGCCATTACCCGTGACGCGATGGCTGAATTCATTGCCTCACTGGAATTGCCACAAGCTGCCAAAGACGAGCTGAATGCCATGACTCCGGCTACCTACATCGGTAATGCCGCAGATCAGGCGAAGAACGTTTAAGCCGCGTTAACATCGGAAGCCTCCGCCAGCACCTTTCTGGCGGAGGCTTTTTTGTATCCGTATTCTGAGTAACACACTATGCATATTCTGGGTCATCTGACGGTTGAAGAATTCCTGCGCGATTACTGGCAGCAGAAACCGGTATTAATCCGCAACGCCTGGCCGGACTTCGAGCCATTGCTCAGCTCCTCCGAGCTGGCCGGTCTGAGCCTGGAAGAGGAAATTGAATCGCGCTTAGTCGAAGAAGAAGGCAAAGACGGTCCCTGGACCATCCGCACCGGCCCTTTCACAGAAGACGATTACCGCGCCTTACCACAAAGCAAGTGGACTTTACTGGTGCAGGCCGTCGATCACTGGATTCCGGAAGCGGCGGATATTCTTGAGCATTTCCGCTTTCTGCCGAGCTGGCGCATCGACGATCTGATGATCAGCTATGCCGTCGACGGCGGTTCCGTTGGCCCGCATTACGACCAGTACGATGTATTCCTGCTGCAGGCCGAAGGCCAGCGCGAATGGCGTATCGGCCAGATGTGCAGCGACGACTCACCGATTCTTAAAGGGCCGAAAATCCGCGTCCTGCAACAGTTCGACGAAACCGGGCGCTGGACCCTGAACCCCGGCGACATGCTCTACCTGCCACCACAGCTGGCCCACTACGGTATCGCTCAGGGCGAGTGCATGACCTACTCCATCGGCTTCCGCGCCCCAAGCCAGGCGGAACTGGCACAGGCCGCCATGGACGATATTCTCGCCAGCGCCAGTGAAGATCAGCGCTACACCGATGCCGGCATCCGCCCAACCCAGACCCCGGGCCTGATTGATCAGGACGCGATCGCGCGCCTGCGTGCGCTGCTGACCGCTGCCCTCAACGATGACGAGCGTCTGCAGCAGGTTTTGGGCAAACTGATGACCGAAGCCAAATACCCGGAACAGCTGCCGGAGCCAAGAGATGACGCCAGCTGGGAAGAACTGAGTGAAGAGCTGAGCCACTATCAGCAATGGCGCCGCTCTGAATTTGCCCGCTTTGCTTACAGTCAGCAGGATAACCAGTGCAGCTTCTTCGCCCTTGGTCACAGCTGGACCCTGCCATTGAGCGATCTGGCGCTGGTTGCCTATCTGGCCGACAACAGCCAATATGAAGCTGAGAGCTTGCTGAATCTGCTGGCCAGCACAACCTCCCGAGAATTACTGGTCAGCCTCTGGCAACGTCATATGCTGTACAGTCCGGAGAGTGAATTTGGAGATTGAAACCGCCAACTGGAGTGAACACCGGGAACTGTTACGCGCCATCCGACAGCGCGTATTTATTCAGGAGCAGAATGTCCCGGAAGAACTCGAATGGGATGCCGAAGACGCCAGCGCGGTGCATTTTATTGCCCGCGACGGCAAGCGCCCGGTCGGCTGCGCCCGCCTGCTGAGCAACGGCTATTTCGGGCGTATGGCAGTCTTACCTGAATACCGCCACCAAAGCTGGGGGACGCGCCTGCTGCGCGCCGTAGAACATCACTACGAAAAAGAAATGCGTGGGCGTATTCTGCGTGCCAGCGTTCAGACCCAGGCCTATGGCTTTTACCACCACAACGGCTTCTCACCGGAAACCGAATTCTGCTGGGATGCAGGCATTCCCCATGTGCGCATGAGTAAAGTACTGGGACGCTCCAGCCAGGGCAGCGAGCAGTTTATGCCCGGCAAAGACAACGAAGTGTATGTACTGGAGCAGCCTGCAGCGGCGGAAGGGATACTGCAGATTGCCAGTCAGTTTGCCCCTGCAGCCATCAATTTCTGCATCGCCGATCTTAACCACCCGCTTTGGTCGGACAAAACCACACTCTCCTGCCTTAACCGCTATCTGCGTGGCGCACGCCAGCGCAGCATCCGCATTTTAATTGCACGCGAATATCCGGGTATTGCCGACCACCCGTTATTGCAGTTGCAACAACGGATGAGCAGCCGCATACAGTTGCAGGTTCATTCAGCGGTGGATATCAATCTGGTTTTAATGACGCCAGCGGCTTTTATCCGCATTGAACGCAATAAGGTCACCGCCTGCATGAATGACCGGCCAACGGTAGCCCGCCAGATGGAAAAGTTTCAGGAATGGTGGCGCAGCAGCCAGCCATGTAAAGAAGGGCGCAGACTGGGGCTGTAAGCCCCGCCTGCCAGACGTCACTCAGTGAACAGCCAGAAATACGATCACATTCAGAATGGTAACCGCTGCCGTCAGAATATTACGCAAACGCTTATAAGACTCAGCATAAGCCCTTTTAAAGATCGGATTGGTTTCAGTCCACAGCAACAGCCAGAATCCGACCATAAACATCAGCACCGCCACATTGGTTGGCAGAAAATACGCCAGTAACCCCCAGAGAAAAGTACCGATCGATAACTCCAGCGGAATTTCATCAATCTGCTCCGGGTTCGCCTGTTCTACCCCCCAACAACCGCCAGCCATAAATGCCAGAATCAGCAGCGAATATAATTTAAAAAATTCTTCCCCACCCTCAAGCGACAGAACGACCGCCGCAGCGCCCGCAATAAAAGGCAGCAGACCGGCATAACCGAGCTTTTCAGAAATAGACAATGCCATCGTGGTACTCCTTACTTCAACAAGGCCTGTATTTCGGCGCACCTGAATAGAAACCGGAATAACAGAACAGCCACAACAACGCCCGGAACAGACGACGAAGTGCCAGCACAACCATCAGGAAAGTATTCAGAGGTGCCTTAAGTCCGGAAAACCCGTGTTTTCAAAGACTTAAAAACTAAAAATAGCTCAGACAGAACAAAAAGTATCTAAAAAAATGGCTACAGCGCTGGACACTGCAGCCATTCTTAAGACAATTAAGCGCAAAAAAGAAAAATTACTCAGCTCAGGCCAAGCAAAAGCTCTTCAACCCGCGCCACATCATCCTGGGTATCAACGCCATGACCCGGCGCCTGATCGATCACCGACATATGGATTTTGACGCCGTACCATAGAGCGCGCAGTTGCTCCAGAGATTCGGTAGTTTCCAGTGCGCAGGGTTCCATGCTGGTATATTGCTGCAGAAAGGACACACGATAACCGTACATACCGATATGGCGGTACACCGGCATTTTACCGGTCATCTGCTCTGTGCTGATTTTATAGGCATCACGATCCCAGGGAATCGAAGCACGGCTGAAGTACATGGCAAAATGCGCCCGATCCAGCACCACTTTCACCACGTTCGGATCAAACGCGTCTGCCGCATGCTTTAACGGTGTGCAGACAGAGCTCATCCCGGCCTGCGGATTTTCCAGCAGACTGGCAGCGGTCATCTCGATTAAAGACTGAGGGATCAGCGGCTCGTCGCCCTGCAGGTTCACAATCACAGCCTCAGCATCCCAGCCTTTAATCTGCGCAACTTCGGCAATACGTTCAGTGCCGTTTTCATGATCCGGTGAGGTCATCACCACATCCGCACCAAAAGCCAAAGCCGCATCGCGGATGCGTTCGTCATCGGTGGCAATCACAATATCCTGCACACCGGTTGCCAGCGCACGTTCATAAACATGCTGAATCATGGGCTTACCGGCCAGCATAATCAGCGGCTTACCCGGCAGACGACTGGAGCCATAGCGGGCCGGAATCACAATTTTATAATCAGCCATTTATTGCTTATACCTTATAAAAATCACGGTACCAGCGGGCAAAACGTTCAATGCCTTCTGCCAGCGGTGTGTTCGGAGCAAAATCAACATCTTCAACCAGATCATCAACGTTGGCATAGGTCGCCAATACATCGCCCGGCTGCATTTCCATATAGTTTTTATTGGCTTTTTTACCCAGCACATTTTCGATGGTTTCGATAAAGGTGCCCAGTTCAACGCTGTTATGGTTGCCAATATTGTAAATTTTATAAGGCGCAGAACTGCGCGAGCAGTCGCCGCTTTCCGGCGTCCAGCCACTCACGCCCTGAGGAATTTTCTGGGTGATACGGGTTACACCTTCGACAATATCATCGACATAGGTAAAGTCGCGCTGCATCTTGCCATGATTAAAGACGTTAATGGTTTTGCCTTCGAGAATATCGCGGGTAAAACTGAAGTACGCCATATCCGGACGTCCCCAGGGGCCATACACGGTAAAGAAGCGCAGACCGGTTACCGGCAAACCATAAAGATGGGCATAGGTGTGTGCCATTAATTCATTGGATTTTTTCGTCGCGGCGTACAGCGATACCGGATGATCCACACGGTCGGAGGTGCTGTACGGAATTTTGGTATTCAGGCCGTAGACCGAGCTGGACGAGGCGTAAACCAGATGCCCTACTTCATTATGACGACAGGCTTCAAGAATATTCACAAAACCAATTAAATTACTGTCGACGTAGGCATGCGGATTGGTAATGGAATAACGCACACCAGCCTGTGCCGCCAGATGCACAACACGGTCAAATTTATGTTCGGCAAACACCGCATCAACCGCAGCACGGTCAGAAAGTTCGACCTGCTTAAAGGTAAAACCAGACTGTTCAGCCAACCAGCCCAGACGCCCGTGCTTTAAATTCACGTCGTAGTAGTCATTGAGGTTATCGATCCCGATAACTTCGTGACCCTGCTCAACAAAGCGCTTACTGGTAAAAGCACCGATAAAACCGGCCGCACCGGTTACCAGAATATTCATATTTTTTTATCCTCAAACCCAGGCAGCATGGCCTTGATATAAGCTTCATCCAGCGGCATACGACTGCCAAGTACAATATCGGCCACTTCGCGGGCAACGCCCCGGCCACCTTCGGCTTCAGTAATTAAATCGGCGTGATCTTTCACCATCCAGAAGGCATCTTTCGGCGCGATACTTAAACCGACTTTTTTCATGACCTTCAGATCAATCACATCGTCGCCGACATAACAGACTTCGCCAGGTTCAAACCACAACTCATCCATTAAGGCTGATAACACCGCCCATTTATCTTTGGTGCCCGGAAAGAAATGCTTAATGCCCAGATCGGCCGCACGGCGCGCCAGTGGTGCAGATTCTTTGGCGGAAATAATGGCGGTCACAATGTCGTAGCTATCCAGTAACTTAATACCGACGCCATCTTTAACATTAAAATGTTTCACCTGTTCGCCATCGGCAGAATAAGTCAGCGTGCCATCGGTCAGTACGCCATCAACATCAAACACAACCAGTTTAATAGCGCGGGCTTTTTCTTTAATCACATTGGGAAGATGTACCATAACCGCATCCTGAAAACGCCTGTACGGGTCTGTACCACAGCCGTTGCCCAGGCACAGAATATGCCGCCATTGTAACGCGTTTAACGAAGCAGTGTTATGGCAAAGCAGCAGAGAAGCCAGCCTGTTACAGCAAAAAAATATGAGCTATGAATACGAAGAATATAACCAGAACGGTCAGAAAAATGGCATCCCCAAGGGGATTCGAACCCCTGTTACCGCCGTGAAAGGGCGGTGTCCTAGGCCTCTAGACGATGGGGACACAAGGACGAACAAAAATTGGTGGAGCCTAGCGGGATCGAACCGCTGACCTCAACACTGCCAGTGTTGCGCTCTCCCAGCTGAGCTAAGGCCCCGTATGCAGTACAACCTGAAAAGGCTGATGCAAAAATGGCATCCCCAAGGGGATTCGAACCCCTGTTACCGCCGTGAAAGGGCGGTGTCCTAGGCCTCTAGACGATGGGGACACAAGGACTGCTTTGAGAATATGGTGGAGCCTAGCGGGATCGAACCGCTGACCTCAACACTGCCAGTGTTGCGCTCTCCCAGCTGAGCTAAGGCCCCGTCTCAAAACGTGCGCGAATATTACTTACGCCCTTCTGCACTGTCAACCTATGACGTAAGAAATGAGCGAAAAAATTTTCTGAAACAACAACTTAGCCAAAATTACCGGCTGCCCTTCCCACCCGATGGGCAGAATGGGCAGCCGTAATAAATCAGGACTCTGCCGCAGCACTCAGTTCAGCGGCAATGGCTGCTGACAGTTGCTGATAGTCCTTTTCCATCTTCTTGGCTTTTTTCTTACCAACACCGCCCAGCACATCAATGGCATGACGCAGACGGGCACGGCTCATATCCGGTCCCAGCAGCGCCATGCTGTCGAGTACGGAAATGGTGGCCGAGGTACCGGCAATAGCAATAAAGAACGGGAACAGGAAGTCGCGGACCTTAATATCCAACAGACGCGCCAGCGCAAACAGGCGTGCTTCGATGTCTTCTTTGCTCCAGTGGCGAATCTCTTCCAGCTGCCACAAACCAAACTGCAGCACGGTCAGCAGACGCTCTTCGTCATAGGCTTTATGCTCAAAGCTGGCGGGCGTCAGCGGCGTCAGACCCGACAGGAAGTGCCCGGCCAGCGGTACAACATCGGAGAAGGTTTCAATACGCGGCTGCACATGCGGAATCACAGGCAGAATATTCTGCGGACGCAAACCCCAGGCGGCAAAGCGCTGAGCAAAGGTCTCAGCATCCAGCTCACGCACCCACAGACTGTTCAGCCAGCGCAGTTTTTCCACATCAAACACCGGCCCGCCAAGGGATACACGTTTGATATCGAAGTTGGCAAACATCTGATCACGGGTGAACTTTTCACTCTCATCCGGCATCGACCAGCCCATACGGCCCAGATAGTTAAGCAGCGCTTCCGGCATGTAGCCCATGCGATCGTAGAACAGGATCGAGGTCGGGTTTTTACGCTTGCTCAGTTTGCTCTTGTCCGGGTTGCGCAGCAGCGGCATATGACACAGATGCGGCATATCCCAGCCGAAGTATTCGTACAGCAGCTTGTGCTTAGGCGCAGAGCTGATCCACTCTTCGCCACGGATAACGTGGGTGATCTTCATCAGATGATCATCCACCACGTTAGCCAGATGGTAAGTCGGCATGCCATCGGATTTCAGCAGAATCTGCGCATCGACCTGAGCCCAGTCGAGTTCAATCGCACCGCGCAGCATATCGTCCACCACGCACACGCCCTCTTCCGGCACCTTCATACGCACCACATAAGGCTCACCTGCCGCTTCGCGACGGGCAACTTCATCAGCAGGCAACAGCAGATCGGAAGGTTTGAGTGCAGTCAGCGAGCCCTGCTCCTGACGGGCAAGACGCAGAGCATCCAGCTCTTCAGCGGTGCGGTAGCACTTAAAGGCATGACCACTGTCGAGCAGCTTCTGCACGTGCTCAAGGTACACATCACGGCGCTCGCTCTGGCGATAAGGGCCAAATTCACCACCGACATCCGGACCTTCATCCCACTCCAGACCCAACCAGCGCATGCTGTCCATAATGGCCTGTTCAGATTCAGGGGTGCTGCGCGCCTGATCAGTATCTTCAATACGCAGAATAAACTGGCCGCCATGCTGGCGGGCAAAAGCCAGATTGAATAAAGCGATGTAGGCAGTACCTACGTGCGGATCGCCGGTAGGCGAAGGTGCAACACGGGTGCGGACCGTCATAAATGGTGTTCTCTGTGACATGCGGATTTAAGGCGGAGGATTATAGAGAATTCACGCACATAACGCACCGGTCCGCTGCATTACCAACCGCTACGCATAACTTACCGCGAACATAAAAACCGCAGAGCCTGACGACTATGCGGTTTTCAGAATGAGTGGCCGATACGAGTCAGCGGAGGGATATCCCGACTACGCCACAGCATAAACCCGGCCGGGATGAACGCCGTCGCAGGCTCCGGGCGCTTGTCGCTACGCTCGGTACGAACCCACGAGGACTCGGCACCCTCCTCTCACCGACCTTTTACGCAAATACGGGGCATAAAAAAACCGCACACCCTGACGACTATGCGGTTTTTAAAATTAGTGGCCGATACGAGGATGTGGAGGGTGATCCCCGACCACGCCACGATACTTTTCCGGTCGGGATGAACGCCGTCGCAGGCTCCGGGCGTTTGTCGCTACGCTCGGTACGAACCCACGAGGGTTCGGCACCCTCCCTTCACCGTTCTTTTACGCAAACACGGAGCATAAAAAAACCGCAGAGCCTGACGACTATGCGGTTTTTTAAAATGAGTGGCCGATATGAGTCAGCGGAGGGATATCCCGACTACGCCACAGCATAAACCCGGTCGGGATGAACGCCGTCGCAGGCTCCGGGCGTTTGTCGCTACGCTCGGTACGAACCCACGAGGGCTCGGCACCCTCCTCTCACCGACCTTTTACGCAAATACGGGGCATAAAAAAACCGCAGAGCCTGACGACTATGCAGTTTTTAAAATTAGTGGCGGTGAGGGAGGGATTCGAACCCTCGATACCTTGCGGTATACACACTTTCCAGGCGTGCTCCTTCAGCCACTCGGACACCTCACCTAACTGAGCACTGCTCAGAGGCCGCGTACTATACGTAGCAGCGCCCCGTGCGTCAACAGAAAATCTGCGCTAATTGCTTGTTTTTATGACGATTTCGGCTTCCAGCGGGTAACAAAATCATCCAGAGGCAATTCCGGGGGCTGCTTAAGACTACCATTGATATGCCCGACATAGACAAAACCAACAATGACATCACAAGCCTGCAGACCCAGAGCTTCAGCAACCTTTGGATTGGTCGCCATATCACCGGTCCGCCAGATAGCCCCCAGCCCCATCGCCCAGGCGGCATTAAGAATATTCTGCACACCAGCTCCTGTAGACAGCAGCTGCTCATCGCGCGGCACCTTCGGATGCTCCTGAATACGACTGACCGCAACAATCAGCAAAGGAGCCCGCAGCGGCATATTCAGTAATCTCTGCTGTTTTTCGGCACTTAACTCCTGCCAGCCCGGTGTTGCCCGCAGGAAACACTCTCCGAGCAAGCGCCGGTCGTCGCCCTCTACCAGCAGATAGCGACTGGGACGCAACCAGGCGTGATCAGGCGCCCGCAACGCCGCACGCAACAATATCTCCTGCTGCTGTCGCGTAATGTCCGGTCCTGTCAGCTGTGGAACAGACACTCGTTCAGTCAACACTTGTAAAGCTTCCATAGGCGCATCCAAATCAATTTTTTCTTCATATGTCTATTGTAAAGTCGCGACCTTTAACGAAAAGCCTGACTTAGCCGTCATGCACTTGCTGAGCTGTCTTATTCTGGGTATATAGATGTTATCAATCATTGCCACTGGTCGAACCGTGTCACCCATTATAAGAACAACAATTTTTTCGGGCCTTCACAATGTCTAACCGTCAGGACCCGTCACATTTCGCGGAAACCACATTACCAAAACAAGACTACATGGCCCGGATTCTGGGCTATGGGGTCGCTGCCGTCACGGTTTTAATGGGCATTCTGCTTGGCTACTTTAAAGAACAGGCTATTGCGGTCGCTGTTGTCAGTATTCTTTATCCCCATACCGTCTATGTTCTGAGTCGCCCTTTCCGCCAGAAACGTGCCTACTCCACCCGTCAGTTCCTGATTCACTTCGACGCCATACTCTGTGGCGTTTTCCTCGGCTATATCCAACTGCCGATTGAGCTGACCGTATTATTCCTGATCATGATCAACACCAGCTTTATTATTGTCGGCAGCATTACCGCCTGGGCCTTCTGCATTATTTCGCTGATCTCCGGTGCTGCAGCCGGCATTCTGCTGTTCGGCCACGAAGCTGCCCCACCGGTTCCGACCGAGCTGTTTTTAACGGCGGCCTTTGGTGTTGGCCTGCATCTTGGCATTTCAGCTTTCAACAGCAACCGCCAGGCGCGGGATCTGATCCGCCTGAAGCAAAAATTTCAGGGCCAGGTTGAGCGTTTTCAGGCTCTGTCCCACCAGGTATCAAAATACGTTGCTCCTCAGGTGTGGGAATCCATTTTCTCCGGACGCCGCCAGGCTAAACTGGAAACCCAGCGTAAAAAGCTGGTTATCTTTTTCTCCGATATCGTTGGTTTTTCTTCTCTTTCAGAACAAATGGAAGCCGAAGCCTTTACCGACCTGCTGAATCAATACCTCACCGATATGTCGCGCATTGCTCTCAAGTACGGCGGCACCATCGATAAATTTATCGGTGACGGCATGATGATTTTCTTTGGTGATCCGAAAAGCAAAGGCACCAAACGCGATGCCCTTGCCTGTGTATCCATGGCCATCGAAATGCGCCGTCACATGCTCAAATTACGCAAGCAATGGGCTGAACATGGCATGACAGCCCCCCTGCAGATTCGCATGGGTATCAATACCGGCTACTGCACCGTGGGTAACTTTGGTACCGAAAGCCGCATGGATTACACCATTATCGGTAAAGAAGTGAACCTCGCCAGCCGTCTCGAAAGTGAAGCGGATGCCGGTGAGATTCTGGTTTCACACGAAACCTACGCTTTAATTAAAGATAAAATCATCTGCCGCCAGCGTGGCAGTGCCATGGTGAAAGGCTTCCGCGACCCGGTGCCGCTGTATCAGGTGATGGATTATCGCCGTGATCTGGGCTCCAACCCAAGTTTTATGAACCACGAATCAGAAGGCTTCTCGCTCTACCTTGAGTCCGACAAAATCCGCGAAGAAGAACGGGAAAAAGTGGCCGACGCGCTCGAAAAAGCGGCCAATAAAATCCGCGGCAAAGTCAGCACCTGATCGCTTTACACCAATAAAAAAACAGCGGCATTGGCCGCTGTTTTTTTTATACTCACCCTAACGCTTACCAAGCACTTTTACTGGCGTACCAAGCGGAAATTTTCAGCCGAAAAATCCGCCTCAGAGGTACGGAAAGGATTAATATCCAGACCGCCACGGCGCACATAGCGCGCATACACGGTTAACGATTCTGGCTTACACGCCAGTGAAATATCACGATAAGTACGCTCTGCACACTGCTCATGGAAATCCTGATGCTGGCGCAGTGAAACGATATAAGCCAGCAAACCAGCCTCATCGATTTTCTGGCCACGATAATAAATATACAGCGTCCCCCAATCAGGCTGGCCCGTAACCGGGCAATTGGACTTCAGCAAGTGACTGCACAACCAGCCTTCGAACTGCCCTTCTGTTGTTTTCAGCAGTGAAGCATCCAGATCATAACTGCTGACCTCAATATCCAGATCATCGATACAGTGAGCAACTGGCGGCTGCGGAAAGTTTGCATCAACCGCATGAAAGATCACCTGAACATCCCCCTGAGCCGCCGCAGATAAATCATCAGCCATACGCAGGCGAGCCTGTTCCGCATCATCGAAGCGGGTCTGATTAAAAGAGTTCAGATAGAGTTTGAACGACTTGGATTCAACCAGAAAACGACTGCTTGCAGGGATACGGAATTCCGCCAGACAAACCACCGGCTTGCCTTTGGCATTCAGCCAGGAAATCTCGTAACCATTCCAGATATCAACGCCGTAAAACGGTACTTCATGGCGATCAAGCCCCTGCGCCCGCCAGCTTTCTTCCCGCTCAATCGGAAACAGTAAGGACGCATCATATTCGTCTTTATACGCTGATACTTTGCCCAGCGGGTTGTGTTCACTTGTTACTGACGCCATTTTAAACTCCAATCACTGCCGCATACCGACACCACGACGCAACAGCCAGAGACTGTAGGCCGAAAGCACAACAATAAAAAACACCAGCATTCCTAATGAGAACCAGATATTCACATCTGACACACCCAAAATGCCGTAACGGAATGTATTAACCATATACAGAATCGGATTAAACAGGGAAACGCCCTGCCAGAACTCCGGCAACAGATTAATCGAATAAAATACCCCGCCAAGATAGGTTAAAGGGGTTATTACAAAGGTCGGAATAATAGAGATATCGTCGAATTTACTGGCGAAGATCGCGTTAATAAACCCGCCCAGCGAAAACAGCATCGCCGACAATAAAATCACCAGAAACACCACCAACAGATTATGAATCTGCAGATTGGTAAAATACAAAGACAGCAGCGTCACGATAATGCCAACACCAACGCCACGGGCAATGCCACCGCAGACATAACCAAGCAGAATCGTTCCCGGATGAACCGGTGCTACCATCAGCTCTTCAATGCTGCGCTGAAATTTATTACTGAAAAACGAGCTTGATACATTGGCGTAAGCATTGGTGATAACGCTCATCATAATCAGCCCGGGGACGATAAAGGACATATAATCGACGCCACCCATCTGGCCGATACGGGAACCGATCAGCTGACCAAAAATCACGAAATACAATGTCATGGTGATGGCCGGCGGCAACAACGTCTGCTGCCAGATACGGGTAAAACGACGGATTTCTTTGGTCACGATGGTTGAGAAAGCAACCCACTGAATACGGGCAGGGCTCATGCGTTTGCCCCCCGGACCAGGCCAACAAATAATTCTTCCAGACGATTGGATTTGGTTCTCATACTGCGCACCTCAACACCCTGCTGCGTTAACAGCGCAAAAATCTGGTTAATGCTCTGACCTTTTTCCACAACAACCTCAATGCAATCATCTGCCATCTTTTGACAGTCAAATCCGGCCAGAGAAAAATCATCTGCCACGGCGGAATTAAGATCGAAGATAAAGGTCTCAGTACCGAGCTGGCTCAGCAATTTTCGCGTACTGGTTGCCTGAATAATTTCGCCATGATTAATAATGGCGATATTACGGCACAGCTGCTCCGCCTCTTCCAGATAATGCGTAGTCAGAATAATCGTCGTGCCGGCGCGGTTAAGCTCCTGCATAAACGTCCACATAGAACGACGCAACTCAATATCCACCCCTGCCGTTGGCTCATCCAGAATCAGAACCTTAGGCTCATGCACCAGTGCACGGGCGATCATCAGCCTGCGTTTCATACCACCTGAGAGCATGCGCGCCTGCTGCTCACGCTTTTCCCATAAATCGAGTGCGCGTAACAATTTTTCAGCATTGGGAGCCGCCTGCGCCGCCGTCAGGCCAAAATAGCCAGCCTGAGTGATGACGATGTCATACACCTTTTCAAACTGATTAAAATTAAACTCCTGCGGCACCACGCCCAGATAGCGCCGCGCCGAAAAGGCCTCAGCGTTAACATCAAAGCCCATAACTTCCGCATTGCCGGATGTTTTTTGTACCAGACCCGATAGAATACCCAGAGTGGTCGACTTGCCGGCGCCATTGGGGCCCAGCAAAGCAAAGAAATCGCCCTGCTCTACGGTCAGATCGATGCCTTTCAGTGCCTGAAAGCCATTGTCATATACCTTGGATAAATTTCGCACCACGAGGGCAGGAACCATAATTTTTAACCTTAAGAGCGTATTAATGAGTGAACGACTGAATGATCATATCCAACTGCTGCAGCAGGTCCATGAACGCCTGAGCAAGGCGCAGAGCCAGGCCGGTGGCATTATCAGTGATGAGATTCTACATCAGCTGACGCAGGTTATTGATCAGCTCACGCAACATTCTGATTCAGGCTATACCATGGGACAGGATTGGATTACCCATATATTCAGCCATCACCCACAATTATCACCCGCCATAGACCGCGACCTGCTGTGGTTCTTCGGTGGCGACTGCCTGCATTTCCTGACCGATGAAGAGATCGACCTGTTCCAGCAGATCGACGAAATTGAAGCCCAACACCAGCAGGAACAAAAGCCTTTTGACCGCCAGGCGACAAAAGCCCTGCTGCTGAAGCCAACCCCCGGCTTCAACGCCTGAATCAGCCAGCACCCTGCCGCCTTGCGGCAGGAGACCTGAATCGCAGGCATAAAAAAAGCCGCCATAAAGGCAGCTTTTTTAGAATTTGGAGCGGGAAACGAGACTCGAACTCGCGACCCCAACCTTGGCAAGGTTGTGCTCTACCAACTGAGCTATTCCCGCAATTTTTCTTGCTTATGCCATTTTAAATGGCATCCCCAAGGGGATTCGAACCCCTGTTACCGCCGTGAAAGGGCGGTGTCCTAGGCCTCTAGACGATGGGGACATCGCTGAACACGCTGCGCATTTTACTGCGCTTTTGTTGATTTGCAAGAACTTTTTTCTTTTAAATCAACAACTTCCTGATTAAGCCGCTGAAACCTGAGTTTCATAAATTGGAGCGGGAAACGAGACTCGAACTCGCGACCCCAACCTTGGCAAGGTTGTGCTCTACCAACTGAGCTATTCCCGCGCACTTTATTAAGCTGCCATATTAAATGGCATCCCCAAGGGGATTCGAACCCCTGTTACCGCCGTGAAAGGGCGGTGTCCTAGGCCTCTAGACGATGGGGACGTCTCAATCAAGGAGCGCGCATTCTATTGATGGAGTTTTAGGTCGTCAACCCCTGTAAATAAGATTTTTACAGCTACACTTACAAAAGGCGTGCTTAAAACCGGACGGTCTCTATTTCCGGTGTTATGACAAATCCCGTTTATCATCGACTCTCCGGGGTCCAGGAAAGGAAGCAGGAAACACATGTCCACCACCAGTCTGGTTATTCTGGCAATTTTTACAGCTCTGGCAGCCGTTGGCGCCCTGGTTTTTATGCGCTGGCAAGAACAGAAACGCCTTGAACAGGCAAGACTGGCCGTATTGCATTCCGATCAGATGGGTGAACTGAGTATGATTGGCGAAAGCCTGCAGGCATGGCTTTCAGTTCCCATGCTGCATTTTATGGCTCAGGAAATTCAATACCACGGCGCTGAACTGACCCAACTGAAAGCCCCCAGCAACAAACGCTGTAACAAAGCGATGGAAGATGCACTGACCTGGCTGAATGCAACACCAAGACCACCGGCCCGGCTGCCAGGACAAGTCAAACAGGCGCAGGAAATGCGTCACGTTATTCAGCGACTGCAGGAGCTGATACGGACAAGCCATCAGAAACAACACCTTTCCACAGAGCAGGCACGTCAGCTTTTGCAGGAAGCCAAACTGCTTAACGTCAAAGTTGCCATCGCCGTGTTTGACTCCAAAGCAACCGCGGCCGCCAGCGTCAACAACCCCGCCCAGGCGGTTCATTACCTGAAAAAAGCCGAAACAACCCTGCAACAACTCAGCAACCTGCCGGATGAGCTGAAAAACACACTGGACAATATCCAGCAACGCATCGCTCAACATCAGGAAGAACGCCAGCCTGCAGCCAGCGGCACGCGACTGGCAGAAGGCACTGATCTGCTTAACGCTGAAGACGATTCCTGGAAGAAAAAACACTTTTAAGACAGGCCTGATACAACAACCTGTGCCTGTTATGTTATCTGAGGTAAAGTTCAGAGCGGAATACACCTGAAACAGCGCCTGCGCGAAGGACAGAATGCAGATATTTTCTCAGGTCAAAAAGAAACTGGCCCTGCAGCTGGCTCTTAACACGGCAGCCGTCACTCTCATTATTGCCGCCATCATCAGCACCATCAGCATACACAGCAGCATCCAGAGCCTGAAAACACGCCAGCAACAGATCGTCAGCAGCACAATATCCAGCACCCTCCCCTCGTTCAATCTGGCCACGTTTAATTACAACACGCGCCTGAACCAACAGCTGGCCGAAGGACTGGTAACCCACCCCTATATTATTTCTGCCGTTGTTATCGACAGCACCGGAACACAGCTGGCTCAGGCCATCAAGGCAACCACCTGCCAGCCATCGACCCTTGGCCTGATGATATTCAGCGAACCCGGCATCCATATCGAAGCCCTGAGCTACAACAATACACCACTCGGTAAATTGATTATCGAACTGGATCACTGCCGGAGCATCGCTGAACTCAACAATCAGGCCTGGAACATTTTATTTAATGCCCTGCTGTTCAGTCTTCTGCTGGCGACCTTTATCTATGCGGCCTTTTACCGTGCTGTCACCAGCCCGCTAACCCGTCTGGTGAAGCAACTTACCGGACTCACGGCCGATAATCTGGATAAGGTAGATCTGACCCGGATGCAGTCAAGACGTCAGGATGAACTCGGCCAGCTGACGAACCAGTTTGCAGCCCTGCTTAACCTGCTGAAAGATCACATCCATCAGCAGCGTAAAGCAGAGGCCACAATCAATGACTACTCCATCAAGCTGGAAGAGCTGATTCATAAACGCACCCACGCTCTGACTCACCTGAACCGCCGCCTGCAACAGTCTGCTGACGACAACCCGGTCACAGCAGCTCCACTGCAAGCACGCCTGCACACCCTCACACACCTGCTGCAGGAACCTCTTGATCAGCTCGTCAACACCCTGAGTGACACCGAGCAGACCCATGCCACGGCGATGGCCACACATATCCGCGGCCTGCTTCGTGATCTGCGGATTTTGCAGGACAGCAACAGCCAGCGCGGCCGCGAACTTATTGATATCAGCAACATCGCTACAGAATGCCTGCAAAATCTTCCGCCAGGATACGCCAGTACAGACTATCAGCCACCGGCAAGCGGAGCACTGTACCTGAACCGGGAGAGCGTCAGACTGCTACTGCACAGCCTGCTCAGCAATGCCATTATCCATACCAGCAGCAAAGGCCACCTGACACTCAGCCTCTGGCATGAGCAGCAACGGCTGACATTCAGCCTGTCCGGAGCGGAGTTATTTCTCAATGAAGCCTTGTTTGAACAGGACCTTATGCCTCTTTGTCCGGAAAACATGGCCCTGCCCTCGGCCTTTGGTCTCGGCCTGAGCCGGGAGCTTGCCCAGCTTCTGGGCGGCGAACTGCGTGCACAACAACAGGCCGATGGCAGCAGCCTGCTGTTGTGCAGCATTCATTGTGATTCACTGGAAAACCTGCTGCCGAAAGTCCGCAAACACCTGCACCAGCACCCGCTCAGCATTGTCGTTGAAAACAACCAATGCCGAACCCGGCTCACCCGGTGGAGCGAACAGTGGCAGTTGCCGCTGCATTCCGATGACAGCAGCAACGTGCATAACCTGCTTGTAACGGACAACCCTGAAACCGCGCGCCGGCATGGTGATCGCTGCATTCTGCTGAACACCCGGAACGATCCCCCGAACGGAGTGACGACCACAGAGGTATGCTCAGAGTCTGACCTGCTGACCGCCCTGCTGGAACAGGCGGCCCCACAACACACAGAGACAACACGCTCCTTGCGCGTACTGCTGGTCGATGACAACACCATTAACCGGATGTTGTGCCAGCGCTACCTTAAGAACCTGAATATAGAACCGGACACCGCAGACAACGGCCTGCAAGCCATCAGTCACGCCCGTCATACCCGCTACGACCTGATCTTGATGGATTGTCAGATGCCGGTAATGGATGGCTTCGAAGCAACACGGCAGATACGCCGCAACTCCCTCAACAGCCAGACACCGATCATTGCCCTGACCGGACTGATCGGAGAAAACGAACGCCAGCAGTGCCTGACCGCCGGTATGAACGACTTTATCGGTAAGCCATTCACTCAGGATCAGATTCAGGCAACGCTGGTGCAGTGGATTAACAACTATTACGACAACGCCAGCGACTGATCAGACTCTGCAGGCGCTCTTTCAGCGACAGAGCTTCTGCCGCATCGACGGCCGTCGCACAGAGAATGTCCTGCGGAACAGAAGCCGCCTGTTCGCGCAGCACCCAGCCACGATCGGTTAAGGCAACCAGCACCACCCGCTCATCTTCGCTGCTGCGGCTGCGTACCAGCAGACCCGCGCTTTCCATACGCTTTAACAGTGGCGTTACCGTACCGGTATCCAGCAGCAGACGTTCACACAGATATTTCACCGACACAGGAAGCTGCTCTTCTTCCTGTGCCTGCCACAACACCAGCATCACCAGATATTGCGGATACGTCAGCTCCAGCTTTTTCAGCAATGGCTGATAGGCCTGGGTAATCAGGCGTGACAGGCTGTAGGCCGAAAAGCACAGCTGATTATCCAGATGTAATTGCGGGTAAACTTTGTGCTTCACAGATTACCCCAGCAGACGCTCAATATCGGCCTGCAGTTTTTCAGGCTTAGTGGTTGGCGCATAGCGCTTCACGACCTGCCCTTCGCGGTTAATCAGGAACTTGGTGAAATTCCACTTAATGCCTTTACTGCCCAGAATGCCCGGCGCCGCACTCTTCAACTCCTGATACAGGGGGGCTGCATTGTCGCCGTTCACCTCAATCTTGCTGAACATAGGAAAGGTTACGCCGTAGTTTTTCTGACAAAAGGCGCCGATGGTCGCACTGTCACCCTTTTCCTGCTGACCAAACTGATTACAGGGGAAGCCCAGAATCACCAGCCCTTTGTCTTTGTATTGCTGATACAAAGACTCAAGCCCCTCGTACTGATAGGTAAAACCACACTCACTGGCGGTATTAACCACCAGTACGACCTGCCCCTGATAGGCGCTCAGATCCTGCTCCTGACCACTCAGCAGCGGCATGGTGTGAGAAAGAACGGACATAAACCTCTCCTTTTAATTTTTTAAAATAGTATTGCACACAATATATTTACTGGTAAAAAAGGGCAAGTCTCGCCCGCCCTTTTCCTTGCCATCCCTCAGCCGTCTTTCTTCTCCAGTTTAAGCGACACCGAATTAATACAGTAACGCAATCCGGTAGGAGCCGGACCATCGGTAAACACATGGCCCAGATGCGCCCCGCAGTTCTGACACAAGACTTCGGTACGCACCATAAAATGACTGGTATCCATACGCTCTTCGATCACGTCATCGGTCAGCGGCTGGAAAAAACTCGGCCAGCCACAGCCTGAATCAAATTTTGTATCCGACAAAAAAAGCGCCTCACCACAACATACGCAATGATACACGCCGGGGTCTTTGCAGTCGTGATAGCGGCCGGTAAAAGGCGCTTCCGTTCCGGCTTCGCGCGTTACCCGGTAGGTTTCGGCATCCAGTTCTTTCCGCCACTGTTCGGCTGTTTTATTTACTTTGCTCATTGACGGATCTCCTGATAAGCCACTTTCGAAGCATCGATCTGAGGAGTATCATGCCAGCTTTCTTTTTCCTTTCAACAAAGGCAGTGCGACTTCCATGCAGGAAATTCTTAAATCCAACAAATTGGCTAATGTGTTTTACGATTTGCGTGGACCTGTGTTGCAAGCCGCCAAACGCATGGAAGAAGAAGGCCACCGGATTCTGAAACTGAACATCGGCAATCCCAAGCCTTTTGGCCTCGACGCGCCGGAAGAAATCATTCAGGACGTCATCTATAACCTGCCGGATTCCGAAGGGTATGCCGATTCCAAAGGCCTGTTTTCTGCACGCAAAGCCATCATGCAGTACGCCCAGCAGAAAAATATTCAGAACGTCGGCATTGAAGACATCATCGTCGGCAACGGCGTCAGCGAACTGATCGTTATGGCCATGCAGGGCCTGCTGAATAATGGCGATGAAGTGCTGGTTCCGGCCCCGGACTACCCGCTCTGGACCGGCGCCGTCAGTCTCGCCGGTGGCCGTGCCGTGCATTATATCTGTGACGAAGGTGCTGGCTGGCAGCCGGATCTTGATGATATGCGCGCCAAAATCACCGATAAAACCCGTGCACTGGTACTGATCAATCCGAACAACCCGACCGGCGCCGTGTATCCGCAGGAAATGCTGCTGCAGATGCTGGAAATAGCCCGCCAGAATAACCTGATCGTGTTCTCCGACGAGATTTACGACAAGATTCTGTACGACGAAGTTGAGCATGTTTCCACCGCATCACTGGCCGATGACCTGCTGATTGTGACCTTTAACGGTCTGTCGAAAAATTACCGCCTGGCCGGTTTCCGCTCTGGCTGGATGATTATCAGCGGCGCCAAACACAAAGCCCGCGACTACATCGAAGGTCTGGAATTACTGGCTTCCATGCGCATGTGCGCCAACGTGCCGGCGATGTACGCTATTCAGACCGCACTAGGCGGCTATCAGAGCATCGACGATCTGGTCGCACCGGGCGGACGCCTGTGCCAGCAGCGTGATATTGCCTGGGAAATGCTCAACGACATTCCCGGCATCAGCTGCGTAAAACCGCAGGGCGCGCTGTACTGCTTCCCGAAAGTCGATGCGAAAAAATTCAACGTGCGCAACGATGAACGTCTGGTGCTCGATTTACTGGAGCAACAGAAAATCCTGATTGTGCACGGCACTGCGTTTAACTGGCCTTATCCGGATCACTTCCGCGTGGTGTTCCTGCCACGTCCGGAAGATCTGACACTGGCTCTTGGCAAAACCAAGCAGTTTTTTGAAAGCTATCGCCAGCTCTGATGCTTGACGTTCATATCGACGATTTTTACAAAGACTGCGCAACCACTCTGCTGAGTGGTTTCCGCGCATTTCCGCGCCAGCAAACGCTGTTTATCGAAGATATTTCAGGCCCGGATACCGTTGACGAATTTGGCCTGCACAGCCCCCGCCACCTCGCCGCCCTCGGCGCAGTGCAGTGGCTGAAAGAAGAAGGTTTTATCCGTTTCGGTGCCATTAACCGTCAGGATTCGGTGGATGATTTTGTCCTCACCAGCAAAGCCTTCACCCGCCTTATAGCACCAGCCCAGCCGCAGTCACTGCGCGGTGATGCGGAGAGCATTGAACACTCCGGCGATATTACGCCGGTGTTTCAGGTGCTGGAATTTGCCCGGCTGCAGGGCGATTCACTCTGGGTGGGCGAGCTGGTGAGGGATTATCTGCTCAGCAATCCGATATAACGACGGCTAAACACCCGACATAAAAAACCGCGCAAAGCCACTGTTGTCCCACAGTTTGGAGTGACATCGTGTCACTCCAAACTGCAGTATTCATCGACGACTGCTTTTCAATCTGAAACGCCTTTCCGGGGCAAGCCCCTGGCCCCCTGCAAGGAGAGGTATCTCCTTACGATCCTCTCTTTTCGGCGCGTCCGGCTTCTTCCAGCCAACGGCAATGATTATGCGGCACGCAAAACAATTCGCCCCGGAACGACGCTTTAAAACAGCAATAATTTGTATCGTTCCGGGGTAGGGTTTTGCTCTGAAGGCCGCAGAATCATCTGGTTGACTGGCGCCGCACGATCGCCGGTTTAAGTAATCCGCTCAGCCGTATTTCAAAGAAAACCGCGTTTGAGACATGATATTTAAAAAATGCGTTTGATTTGAAAAACGACATCGCGGTGACGGTTTTCTGCGCCTCTGGGGCCGCCGCAGAAACCGCTGATATGTCTGGCCTGTCCGCAGGGCGAAGGGCAGGACGCCCGAAGTCTCGCCGATAAGGCACGCGGCCAGTAAATATCAAGGTTTCAAGGATCTCCTCGTTCCTACGCTCTGCGTGGGCATGCAACTGTGCCAGCAAGGGCTACCACGCAGAGCGTGGGAGCCAGTGGACTGGTTCGCGACTACCTGCTCAGTCATCAGCCCTGAGCAGACGGCAGACATAAAAAAACCGCGCAGTGCGCGGTTTTTTTATGGGAGCTCTGCAGCCAATTTATTTAGTCCGCACATCAAAACCCGCAGCAGTTAATGCTTCGTGCAGATCATGACACTTGGCCGGCACACCAACCCGCAAGGTCGGAATATCACGGCGCAGCGGATAGTTTTTGCGCAAATGATCGAAGGTTGCCTTGAGGTTATCCGAGCGCTTCATCGCCGTACGCATTACACCGTCATCGACACGGATTTCATACGCCGCACGAATGGCGGTACGCAATGCCTGATGAACCGGCACCTGATCGGAGAAATTCACCCGTTTAACCCCCGGCTCAGGTAAAAACTGCGCCAGTTTGCGCCGTACAGGCAAGCCGAAAAACTCACACAACCCCTGATACACATATTCGGTGCCGCGCATTTTGCCATCCAGCGAATAACCGGCGATGTGCGGTGTTGCCAGCAGACAACGGTGCATCAGGTTCAGATCCAGCTCAGGCTCGTTTTCCCAGACATCCAGAATCGCCTCAAAATCGCGGTTATTCTGCATATGTTCGAGTAATGCGGCGTTATCGACCACCGCACCACGACCAGCGTTAATCAGACTGGCATCCGGCTTCATCTGCGCCAGACGCTGCTGATCAATCAGATGCCAGGTCGGATGTTCGCCATCACGGGTCAGTGGCGTATGCAGGGTTACCACATCGGCCTGCAGGGCTTCGTCCAGCGTGACCAGCTCACCCACCTCTTCCGGGTCTTTGAACGGATCAACCGCCAGCACGGTAACGCCCATCTCTTCCAGACGGCGACGCAGCAGCAGACCCACACTTCCCACACCAACAATACCGACGCTGACATCGGTAAAGCCGATACCGCGCTCGTCCACTAACACACTGAGCGCGCTCAGCACATAGTCAACCACCGCCTGCGCATTGCAGCCCGGTGCACTTTTGAAACCGATTCCGGCGTCCTGCAGATAATCCTGATCAATATGATCGGTGCCGATCGTTGCCGTGCCGACAAATTTTACCTTGCTGCCGGCCAGCAATTGGGCATCCACCCGGGTAACAGAACGCACCAGCAGAATATCGGCTTCTGCGACATCCGCCGCCGTCATACTGCGCCCTTCAACCAGAGTGATCTCGCCAAAATCCGCAAAGAATTCGTTTAACAGGGGAATGTTTTCGTCCGCAACTATGTGCACTGGGGTCCGCTCTTTTCAACAGGAAGGCGCCATTGTGGCAATTGCCATCAAGAATGACAATTGCCACAGCTCATGGAGTACCGATCTCAGGCCACCGCCGTTAGTGTCACCGCCACACCATTCAGTGCCGCGTTACCGGTCAGGCCATCCAGCAGCTGATCATCGGTCAGGTCGTTGGTGTTAACACCGGCCACTTCCTGCGCCTGACGCAGACGGATACCGGGCACGCCATGTCCCCAGCCGTGGGGAATACTGACCACACCGGGCATCAGTTCATCGGTGACTTCGGCCACCACGTCCAGCTCGGCGACACGCGAGCTGACCCGCACGCTGACACCATCGGCGATACCCAACCGCTCCGCATCCGCCGGGTTCAGCATCAGCGTACAGCGGCTTTTGCCCTTCACCAGACGCTTGCTGTTATGCAGCCAGGAGTTGTTGGAACGGATATGACGGCGACCAATCAGCAGCAACTGATCGCCCGTCAGCAACGGCTGCTGCAGCTCAGAAGCAACCTCCGCCAGAGCATTCAGGTACACCTCAGGGGTCAGATTCAGGCGCTTATCGCGGGTAAACAGCCGCTTTGGCATCACCGGCTGCAGCGCACCAAGATCAACCCCTTCGGGCTGCTTCTTCAGGGCATTCAGGTCGAGCCCGCTTTTGCCGCTCTTCAGCATCTTATTCAGCACGCCTTCAGGCTTAAGCCAGCCCATCACCACCCAGGTCAGGCGGTTGATCAGGCGTTTTTTCAGGTCGCCACGGTTCAGTCGTTTTGTGAGTTGCAGCAGAATCTGCCAGTCCTGCAGCACGCCGGGTTTGGGTTTAAACAAGGCCGTCGAATATTTGGCCACATTGCGCACTGCCAGCGCGTTGAAGATCACATCGTAATGATCACGTTCCAGCGGGCCGCACGGCGGCAGAATCAGGTCGGCATGGCGGCTGGTTTCATTGAGGAAATAATCCACCGACACCATAAAATCGAGGGATTCAAAAGCACGCTCAAGCTGGCGGCTGTTGGGCGTAGACAGCAGCGGATTACCGGCCACCGTCAGCATGCCACGGATCTGCCCTTTGCCCGGCGTCAGGATTTCTTCGGCCAGCACCGCCACCGGCAGCTCGCCACCGAATTCCGGCAGATTACGTACCCGCGAACGGTAGCGGTCAAAGTGTCCGCGCCCGCCCTGCGCGGCGGTAATGCCAACAATATCCACCGCCGGTGAGGTAAACATCGCCCCGCCTGCACGATCGAAATTGCCACTGACAATGTTCAGCACATTGATCAGCCACTGGCACAGGCCACCGTACTGCTGCACCGAAACCCCCATACGGCCATAGCAGACCGCCGATTTTGCCTGCAGCCACTGCGCTGCCAGTGCGCGCACCTGAGATGCTTCAATACCTGTGCGCGCAGCCGTATTTTCCGGTGCATACGCCGCACACAATCCGGCCAGATCGGCACTGTCGATATACTCCGGCAGCGCTGGCAGCTGGGCACTCAGCTCATGGGTAAAGACATAGAGCAACGACAGCAACAGCAGCACATCCTGCCCCGGACGGATAAACCAGTGCTCATCGGCCACGCCAGCCGTCTCGCTGCGGCGCGGATCGATCACCAGAATCTTGCCGCCGCGCTCACGAATGGCTTTCAGGCGGTTTTTAATATCCGGCGCGGTCATCAGGCTGCCGTTTGAGGCCAGCGGATTACCACCCATAACAATCAGAAAATCGGTACGGTCAATATCCGGCACCGGAATCTGCAGCTGATGGCCAAACATATGCAAACTGGCCATATGGTGCGGCAGCTGATCAACCGATGTTGCAGAGAATTTGTTCTTCGAGCCCAGTTGTTTAAGCAGCAACGGGCCAAAAATCATATTGCCGTAATTGTGAACATTGGGATTGCCCAGATAACTGCCCACTGCATCACGTCCGTGCCCGGCCTGAATACGGCGAAAACCTTCTGCTGCTTCATTCAGCGCCTGTGACCAGGAAATCTCCTGCCAGCCGGAAGCGGTTTTTTTCAGCGGTGTGCGCAAGCGGTCAGGATCGTTCTGCAGATCCTGCAGTGCGGTAGCCTTCGGGCAGATATAGCCGCGACTGAAAGGGTCGGATTTATCGCCCTTAATGGACAGAATCTCTTCCGTTGCCGGATTAAACTCAATTTCAATGCCGCAGGTGGCCTCGCACAGGCTGCAGGTGCGTTTATGCGTCTGAATAGTCATGCTGTTGTCCTGGCTGTTGTTCTGGCTGCTGAATAGCCGGCTGAGGCCGGGCTTATTGTTTTTACTGACTATACCTGTTGCTCAATGGCCCGGAGCAGGCCTTTTGTGCCAAATTCAGGACAACAAAACTCAGGACATCCGGGGCTGCCACCAAGGTCGCGGCCAAACTGTATTTCCCCCGCTTATACGCAGCCAACAGCACACAAAAACAGCAAAAAGAAACCGCAGAAAGCCCCTGACGGCCATGACGGCGGCCATGCGCATGCACTGATAAACCGGGAAAATATCGGACCTTACACACATAACTTCTATGAATGATGCACATCAGGGGGACTAATGCGCCTGACGCCATAATTCCGGTATACTCCGCGCCATTATAGAAAGGGTAGCTCCCTGTATGGGCTGATCGTCTGTTCAGGAAACTGCCTTCTTACTTAATGGTACTTAGTCAGAACGGAATACAATCCCTCGTTGCTGACTAAAGTGCCCATACGTTGCAACTGAGGCTTTGAGAGGGTCGCTAATGAGTCTGTATTCAGAATATCTGAAAGAAATTGAGGTTCGTAAGAACGAGCTGGGTTTACACCCAAAACCAATCGATAGCGCAGAACTGCTGTCTGAAATCATTGCCCAGATCAAAGATACCGGCAATGCAGAGCGTGAAGCCTCTCTGAACTTCTTCATCTACAACACCCTGCCAGGTACTACCCCGGCCGCTGGTGTTAAAGCCAAATTCCTGAAAGACATCGTCACCGGTGCAGAAACCGTTGCCGAAATCTCTCCGGAATTCGCGTTAGAGCAACTGTCTCACATGAAAGGCGGCCCTTCTGTTGAAGCCCTGCTGGACATCGCTCTGTCTGACGACGCCAACAACGCCGCTGCCGGCGAAGTTCTGAAGTCTCAGGTATTCCTGTACGAAGCCGACACCAGCCGTCTGGCTGACGCTTACAAAGCTGGCAACGCCATTGCTAAAGACATTCTGGAAAGCTACGCAAAAGCAGAATTCTTCACCAAGCTGGACGACATCCCAGAGAAAATTAAGGTTATCACCTACATCGCTGCTGAAGGTGACATCTCTACTGACTTACTGTCTCCGGGTAACCAGTCTCACTCCCGTGCTGACCGTGAACTGCACGGCCTGTGCATGATTTCTCCTGAAGCTCAGCAAGAAATCAAAAAAATGGGCGAAGAAAACCCAGACGCCAAAGTGATGCTGATCGCTGAAAAAGGCACCATGGGTGTGGGTTCTTCCCGTATGTCTGGTGTGAACAACGTGGCACTGTGGGCCGGTGAAAAAACCTCTCCATACATCCCGTTCGTTAACAACCGTCCTGTGGTTGCCGGTACCAACGGTATCGCTCCTATCTTCCTGACTACTGTAGGTGTAACCGGCGGTATCGGTCTGGACCTGAAAAACTGGGTACAGAAGAAAGACGAAAACGGCGAAATCGTACGTGACGCCAACGGCGACCCGGTACTGGAAGAAGCCTACTCTGTTAAGACCGGCACCGTTCTGACCATCGACACCAAAGCCAAGAAGCTGCTCGACAGCGAAGGCAATGTACTGGTTGACGTAGCATCCGCTTTCACCCCACAAAAAGTGGAATTCATGAAAGCCGGTGGTTCTTACGCGGTAACTTTCGGTAAGAAGATCCAGACTTTTGCTGCTGAAACTCTGGGCATCGAAGCACCGGTTGTTTACGCCTCATCTAAAGAAATCTCTCACGAAGGCCAGGGCCTGACTGCTGTTGAAAAAATCTTCAACCGCAACGCTGTAGGCGTTAAGTCCAAGACCCCTCTGCACGCCGGTTCTGACGTTCGCGTTAAAGTGAACATCGTAGGTTCTCAGGACACCACAGGTCCTATGACCTGTCAGGAACTGGAATCCATGGCAGCGGCTACCATCTCTCCAAGCGTTGATGGTGCCTTCCAGTCTGGCTGTCACACAGCCTCTGTATGGGACAACAAAGCCAAGGCCAACACGCCTAAGCTGATGGCCTTCATGAACGCATTCGGTGTAATCACTGCACGTGACCCGAAAGGCGTTTACCACTCCATGACCGACGTAATCCACAAAGTACTGAACGACATTACTGTGGACGACCGCGCGATCATCATCGGTGGTGACTCTCACACCCGTATGTCTAAAGGTGTGGCGTTCGGTGCTGACTCCGGTACCGTTGCTATCGCACTGGCCACTGGTGAAGCAGCTATGCCAATCCCAGAGTCTGTGAAAGTAACCTTCAAAGGCAAAATGAAGCCACACATGGACTTCCGTGACATCGTACACGCCACCCAGGCGCAGATGCTGAAGAAGTTCAACGGCGAAAACGTATTCCAGGGCCGTGTGATCGAAGTACAGATCGGTACCCTGCTGGCTGACCAGGCCTTCACCTTCACCGACTGGACTGCAGAAATGAAAGCGAAAGCTTCTATCTGTATTTCTACCGATGACACCCTGATCCAATCTCTGGAACTGGCTAAGTCCCGTATCCAGATCATGATCAACAAAGGCATGGACAACGCAGCGGGCATGCTGAAAGGCCTGATCGACCTGGCTGACAAGCGTATTGCCGGCATCAAGTCTGGTGAAGAGCCAGCCCTGGCTCCGGACGACAACGCCAAGTACTACGCCGAGCTGGTTGTAGACCTGGACGCCATCGACGAGCCGATGATTGCTGACCCGGACGTAAACAACGAAGACGTATCCAAACGTTACACCCACGACGTGATCCGTCCGGCTTCTTACTACAATGGCCGTAAAGTGGATCTGGGCTTCGTTGGTTCTTGTATGGTTCACAAAGGTGACATGCAGATCATCGCTGCCATGCTGCGCAACCTGGAGAAGAACGGTCCTATCACGTTCAAAGCGCCACTGGTTGTAGCGCCACCAACGTACAACATCGTTGACGAGCTGAAAGCCGAAGGCGACTGGGACATTCTGGCCAAATACGCTGGCTTCGTTTTCGACGATGACAAGCCAAAAGAAGCGGCCCGTACCAAGTACGAGAACATCCTGTACCTGGAGCGTCCTGGATGTAACCTGTGCATGGGTAACCAGGAAAAAGCAGAAGCCGGTGACACCGTTCTGGCGACCTCTACCCGTCTGTTCCAGGGCCGTGTTGTAGAAGACAGCGCTGAGAAGAAAGGTGAGTCTCTGCTGGGTTCAACCCCAATGGTTGTTCTGTCTACTATTCTGGGTCGTTTCCCGACTCTGGAAGAGTACAAAGCAGCGGTTGACGGTATCAACCTGACGTCTTTTGCTCCACCGTCTGAAGATCTGGCTCGTCCATCAATCCCTCTGAAAGCTATCTAAGCTTTTGCGGGAATCAGCCCACTGCCCTGACCTTTAAGGTTCAGGCAGCGGGCTAAGCTCAGCCAATGCGCTAAGCCAGAATGAACGATTGGGTTTTGAGGTTCTGAAAGGAACGACTTCTAAGCACAAAAGATCAATGACGACAGATTGAATTTAAGAGCGGATTTAGGCGGGTTTTAAACCGGCCTATGCAGCTCACTGAACTGATCGGCTTCTGTTGAAACAAAACGCGATCGAATAAAAAACCGGCACTCGAAAGAGGGGCCGGTTTTTTATTCCTTTTAAGCCTAAATAATGATCAGGAGTTCTACCCCGGCCTTGGGAAACGGGGTAGAACCCCTGATTTTCATCATTAGCTCAACCAGTGACACTATTGCCGATTCATTAAGCTGGGACTCGTGGCGTCTGGCTTCTCACCTCTAATACCAGTCAGATATTAATCGGCTCATAACGCGGTTAATAGTGTCCATTGAATCATCTTCTACACCGAGCAACCCCATAGCCCCAAGTACAGGTTGCTGTGGGGTCGCACCAAAGAGACCGTAATCCCAAGCATGGTAGTCAAGCCATGGACCCTCTGCATCCGGATACAAGATCACCATGGCATCCACCAAGCTTTTCCGATTCATCGATGTCAGCCCGTGAACATATTTCATAGTACAGTCAGGAAGGCTCTGCTCGAACGCCATGTCCCGTCGAACATACTTCGCATCCAGGATAATTAGTCTGTCCAGCCTGTTATGATTACCCTGCTCGCTGCACTCCAGAGCAAGATCAGGTGCCCTTAATTGGTAATGTCCCGATGTATGCACCCGGGCGCCCTGCCAATGCCGAAGGGCCTCATCGGCCTTCTTAATTTGAGTCCCTACAACACTGGACTCGTTGGCCTTCAGATGCTTAGTCCTCCAATATTCTGGCTCGTACTTAAGCGTAATCTTCCGCTCCCCAACTTCAACAGAAACAAAGGATTCAGCGTCAGTCGACAATCGTCGTCCGTTGATTTTCAGCCAGTCTGCAACAACCAGAACCGAATACAGCTCAAACAGCTTAGGGATGCTGTTAATAGCCATCAGAAACTTCTCTATTGTCCAGTCGACATTAGTGTTCCGATACCA